>LS998015.1:2210733-2557013 GCA_900498245.1 Candidatus Zixiibacteriota bacterium | reverse complement strand
GAATTATCTCGATCGAGGAAGTCTTTGCCATAACCTCTTAGGGCGGTTTTTCCGATTTTTTCCACCTCATTATATTT
The DNA here is from genome assembly GCA_900498245.1 of Candidatus Zixiibacteriota bacterium. Taxonomy (NCBI): domain Bacteria; kingdom Pseudomonadati; phylum Candidatus Zixiibacteriota; species Candidatus Zixiibacteriota bacterium. The sequence continues at coordinate 2,556,936 of LS998015.1, read as the reverse complement.
CAATGGGTTAAGCCGACAATCCCGGCATTAATTCTTCAAGATTTATCCTAATTTACCGATATAAGATTAGGATAGATTGTCTTTGGAAAACAGGGTTTAATTTCAGGAGATTTTATGATTACCCTTCGTCAGCTTCTTGAGGAAATGGTGAAGATGAACGCCTCCGATTTGCACCTTACCGTAGGTTCGCCGCCGGTGGTTCGGATCGACGGCAAACTGGTGAAAATGACTTATGATGCTTTGACTCCCGATTTGACCAAGAAGCTGGCGTACTCCATCATGAATGAAAAGCAACGGCTCAAATTCGAAACCAATTCCGAACTGGACCTGTCTTTCGGTATCGAGAATATGAGCCGCTTCCGCTGCAACGTATTCATGCAGAGAGGTAATGTGGCCGTGGCCCTGCGTCAGATTCCCTACCGTGTCAAGACCTTTGAAGAGCTGGGGCTACCGAAAGTGGTATCGGAGTTCTCCAAGCTCCCGCGCGGGCTGATCCTGGTTACCGGTCCGACCGGTTCAGGAAAGTCGACTACTCTGGCGGCCATTATCGACAAGATAAATCGGGAACGGCAATGTCACATTATTACGGTGGAGGACCCGATCGAGTATCTGCACCGCCATCAGTCCTCCATAATAAATCAGCGCGAGGTTTATTCCGACACCAATTCCTTTGCCTCGGCCCTGAAATATGCTCTTCGCGAGGATCCCGATGTCGTTCTGGTCGGCGAAATGCGTGATCTTGAAACCATTGAAGCGGCTATAAATATCTCCGAAACCGGGCACCTGGCTTTCGCCACCCTTCACACCAATTCCACGGCGGAATCGATTAACCGTATAATCGACGTATTCCCGACCAGCCAGCAGGAGCAGGTCAGGATTTCCTTATCTTTTTCGCTTCAGGCGGTGGTATCCCAGTGCCTGATACCGAAAATCGGCGGCGGCCGGGTCATGAGTCTGGAGGTGATGATTTGCACCCCCGCGATCCGCGCCCTAATACGTGACGACAAGGTCCATCAAATATACAGCATGATACAATCCGGTCAGAAATACGGTATGAAAACGATGAATCAGTCTCTGGCCGAGCTTTACAATTCCGGTAAAATTACCATTGGCGATGCGATGGGCTTTAGTTCCAATATACAGGAATTGAATGAAATGCTGACGAGAGGAAAATCACCGGTGATGGCTTAGGGCCGCCGGAGAAGGGAATAGATTATGCCCGTATTCGAATACAAAGGAAAGACTCTTGCCGGCGCGGTGGTCCAGGGCGAACTGTCGGCTCACAGCCGCGAAGAGATGGAGCGGATCCTGCGCCAGAACCGCATTCTCGTTTCGACCATCCGCAAGAAGCCGGCGGAACTAAAAATTAAATTGGGCACGGGAGTAAAAAAAGTCGATATTTCGCGATTCACACGCCAGTTCGCCACTATGATCGGCGCCGGTCTCCCGATGGTGCAGTGCCTCGAAATTCTCGGGGCGCAAATGGAGAGCAAGGAATTGTGCCGGATCATTAACGATGTCAAAGAGGGGGTGCAGGGAGGATCGACCCTGTCCGAGGCGCTCAGCCGTCACCCCAAGGTTTTCGATCAATTGTACAGCAATATGGTCGAGGCCGGTGAAATGGGCGGAGCCCTCGACACCATTCTGGTGCGTCTGGCGGTCTATCGTGAGAAAGCCGACAGTCTGGTCCGCAAAGTAAAAGGCGCCATGGTCTATCCGACTATCGTCTGCATCGTGGCCATCGGCGTCACCTTTGCCATGTTGACCTTTGTCGTGCCGACCTTCGCCAAAATGTTCGGCGGCCTCGGAGCAGAATTGCCGAAACCAACCCTGATGGTTCTGGCAGTCAGTAATTTTCTTCGGCACAACCTTCTCCTGCTGTTTGGGGGCCTAATTGGCGCCACGGCGGCTTTTATTTATTGGATTAAGACCGAATCGGGCCGGGCGATGTTCGATGCCGGGCTTTTAAAGGCGCCGGTATTTGGTAATCTGGTGCGCAAATCATCGGTAGCCCGTTTCACCAGAACTCTGGGGACTTTGCTTTCCTCGGGGGTGTCGATTCTGGACGCTCTGGAAATAACGGCCAAGACGGCCGGAAATGTAGTTATCGCTCGGGCCATCAAGAAGGCCGTGCTTTCGATCGCCGAAGGCGATACCATTACGGCGCCGTTAAAGGAGACAGGGGTTTTCCCCCCGATGGTGACGCAGATGATATCGGTCGGTGAAAAGACCGGCGGCCTCGATGATATGCTGTCCAAAATCGCCGATTTTTATGACGATGAAGTGGATCAAGCCGTCAGCGCCCTGACCTCGCTGATCGAGCCGGTTATTATTGTATTCATGGGTATCGTTATCGGTGCTATCATGATTGCCATGTATCTACCGATGTTCGATATCATCGGAAAGATTGGATAAAAATTCCAGCCGCAGGGCGTCCGCAACGGCGGGCGCCCTTTTTTATTGTGTGATGAGATCGAACGACTTCATTTTCAAACCCGCGTGGGTTCTTTCCCTCAGACTGACGACATATATTTTGATCGCCGGAATCGTCGTCTTCTGGATGAAATATCCGGCATACTTCAATTTTCCCTTTTTCGCTTACTCGTTATTGACCCTGTCTTTGCCGCTGATATTTGTCCTCCGCAACAAAATACCGACCCGTCACCTTTTCCGGGTGGTGGCTTTCCTGCAGACGCTTTTTGAAATAATTATCGAAATAGGTATTATCTACACGACCGGCAATATCCAATCAGCCTTTTCCGGTCTATTTATACTGACCATAATTTCCTCGGCCCTGGTGAATAATCTGGCCGGGACGTTGGGTGTTGCCTCCCTAATATCATTTGCCTACGCTTTTATTATTTGGTTCGGTCTGGCCATCGCCGGCGCCCCGGGTTCGGCCACACGGGCTCTGGAGACAATTTTCTCGACCCAGGATGCGGCTTTTTACAATATCTTTCTTCATATTCTGACATTCTATCTGATTGCTTTCATTTCCGGGTATCTGGTCGAGCGTCTCAAGCATAAAGACGAGCAGTTGGCCAGCGCTTCTCAGGCCCTGAGGCAGGCGCAATTGGACACCAACGATATCCTGCAACACCTCAACTCCGGTTTGATGACGATTGACCGCGAAGGCCGGGTCATTTTCTTTAATCGCGCCGCCGAAGAAATCTTGGGGTATCGGGAAGTGGATATCAGCGGGTTCGACTATCGTATCGCTTTCGGGAACCGGATGCCGCAATTGGTGGAGAATCTTCGGGAAGTACTGGATTACCGCCGTCACTTCCCCCGCAATGAAATCGAAATTTTCGGTACGGACGGCAATATCGTGCCGCTCGGAATTTCAACATCGCTGCTTCTCGACGAGCGCAACGAAATACGCGGGGTCATCGCCATTTTTCAGGACTTGACCGAGACAAAAATTCTGGAGGAAAAAATGCGGGCCGCCGATCGGATGGCGGCCGTCGGGGAATTGTCAGCCGCCATTGCCCATGAAATCCGCAATCCTTTGGCCGCCATTTCGGGCTCGGTCGAGGTTCTCAAGGCGGAACTCAACCTGACGGGGCAAAACCGCCGCCTGCTCGATCTGATTGTCAGGGAGTCGTCACGACTCAACAATATCCTATCCGATTTTCTACTGTACGCCCGGAGCAACCGCCCGGTCTTCGAGAAGGTGGAACTTTGCCGCCTGGTAAGTGATGTCTTTGAGGTGGTCCGGCACCACCCATCTTTCCAAGACAATATTAATCTTCGGCTGTCGGTGCAGGAATCATATATTTACATTTTCGGAGACGAAGATAAAATAAAGCAGGTCCTGATTAATCTGATTGTCAATGCCTGCGAAGCGATCGGTGAGTCGGGGGGGGAAGTTGTCGTACGTATCGGTCAGGTGGATAATGACTCGATTCGCCTCGATATCACCGACAGCGGCCCCGGGATCGATAAGGAACATCTGGCCAAAATTTTTGATCCCTTCTTTTCGACCAAAAAGGACGGAACCGGTCTCGGTCTGGCCATTGTGCAAAGGCTGACGGAAAATTTGAAAATCGATCTGATGGTCAAAACGGCGGTCGGGGTCGGCACCACCTTTGCCTTATTCTTCAATCGTATGCCGAGCAAAATGGCGGAAATATCGACCCCGTCATCCGATGCGATCGCGGCCGAAACCAACCGGTCAGTCTAGATTCCATTTTTTTGGCTTGATTTTCCCGTTCATTTGTATAAATTCCTTGAACCTATAATGCTTAACCTCAGGATTTTGCGCATGAGAGCGAGATTTATTTACGGCATTTTCCCGGTCATGGTTGTTCTGGTTGCTTCTATCAGCGGCTGCGGCGTGTCGAAAGTCGGGTTTACGGATATCACCAAAAATGATTTCCCGGTGGCCGTACTCGATTCCTCCAATCGAATTCTGGCATCCAACCTGTATCAACGGCTCGCGGCCAGCAATCTGCTTAAAGAAGGGGGCCTAGTTGATTCCACCATATATTTTGATACTCTTCAGGAAATTGTCGTTGATTCTCTCGTGTCGATGGATGCCGACCGGGTTGATTTAAGCAAGGATTATGTGAATTTCCACAATTTCCGCCAGCGCTTTAACGATTTCTTTATTAATTATATTTACAGCCGTCTGGTCCTCGATTCCATAAATGTCGATTCCTCGGCCGTAGACAGCTTCTACCAGGCCAATAAAGAAAAATTCATGCTGAAAGAACAGGTCCGGGCACGCCAGTTGACCATTTCACCCAAAGGGCTTCGCCTGGGGGCCGACTCCCTGCGATATAAGAATTTCACCGATGAGCAATTGGACTCTATCGCCAAGGCGACCGTTTTCCGCTTGCGGGAAAGGATCGATTCCGGCGAAGTTCTGGGAAATCTGGCCTATGACTATTCAATGAACCGCGAATCAGGCGATCAGCACGGCGATCTTGGGTATTTTTATCGAAATACCTATAGTAAGGAATTCGAGGATGTCGCTTTCTCTCTGCCCAAGGGAGAAGTTTCCCAGCCCTTTAAATCGCCCGATGGCTGGCATATTCTTCAGGTGATTGATCATATCGACTCTGGTCTGGCGCCACTGACGGGCGATTATTATAAGACGGCTGTCCGGCTTCTGGCCGCCAATGAGGCCAATGTTCGCAGCCGGCGCATTCTGGACTCGTTGTCGCGAACGGCGAATCTCATATTTAATGACTCGGCCCTTAATCTTCCGGCTCGTTCGGTCGGCGATACGGTTTGGGCGGTTATTGTGAACGGCAAAGATACGATTGCTTTTCGTCGTCTGCCTGATATGTTTGATCTGGCGATGACGGCCGGTCATAAAAATGAATTAACCCTTGAGGATAAGCATAATATCCTGAGCCGCGAATCGCTGACATTGCAGCTGGTCCAAGCCGGGGATAATCTCGGTCTATCCAAAGATACGGCCGTCGCCAACGAAAGAGAGCGGCTCTATCATAAATATGCGATGGAGCATATACGGCTGGAAGCTTATGATCCCAACTATCAGCCGAGTGACAGTCTGATATCCGATTATTATCAGCGGAATATAGATAAGTACAAATTCAAAAAACCTATTTATGTCCAGCATATCATAGTCCAGGACTCCGTTTTCGGCGAGTTTCTGCGCGATCAAGCGCTGTCAGGAGTTGATTTCATGACATTGGCCCGACAATATTATCCGGGGGCCGAAGAGATACGGACTGCGGCGGCGGATCTCGGATATATCGGTCCGGGGGAGATGCCGGATAATTTCTATCGCGTCGCCATCACTCTGGGCAAAGGAAACATTTCCCATCCGGTCAAGACAGAGTTCGGATATCATATCATAAAAATCGTCGATCAGAAATTTGACATGACACTGGAACAGGCCCGGCCAGGAATTGTCGACACTCTCAAAGCCGAGCATAAGACGGAATTGGAAGGTCAGTGGCGGCGCAATCTTCTGGCCAAGCACAAAGTTGTTTACAATCTGAATCGCCTGAAGAGAATCGAACTGCCGCCTAAAGCTCGCCGTTAATATACAAAAGGATAGGCGCTTGCCCCATCAGGGAGGAAATCATATTGCCTTCAAGGGCGAACTTCTTCGGAAGTTGACCCATCTCTTCGCCTTGGTAATTCCCGGCGGATATTATTTCCTGGGTTTGAGCAAGGGTCAGGCCCTGGCGATAATGATCCCGATTACGGCGGCGATGATTATTGTCGATATCGGGCGGCTCCGCAACTGGCGCCTGTGGCACTACCTGAAAGGGATTCTGTCACCTATAATTCGCGAACATGAGATGATGGGCGATTTTACCGGGGCCAGTTACATTCTGGCGACATCCTGTCTGGCGATCGGACTCTTTTCCAAACCGGTAGCGCTGGCGGCTCTGGCGTATATCATGGTGGGTGATCCTGCCTCCGCTATAATCGGCCGCCGTTTCGGCCGGGTGAGATTCAGAACCAAATCACTGGAGGGTTCGCTGGCCTTTCTGGCGGCGGCTTCGGTTGTGGCCCTGATAAATCCGCACCTGCCGCTATCCGTGGCATATATCGGGGCGGTCGTGGCCACGGTTACCGAGGCCATTTCTTTCAATGTCGATGACAATGCCAGCGTTCCCCTTGTAAGCGGCCTTGTCATGCAATTAATGATGAGCGCCATTTATTGGTAATTCGGGCTGAAACGTATCAATCTACAAGAAGATTTATTCAGGGATTAAACAAATATGAAAGTCATCGATTTACGTTCCGATACCGTCACTAAGCCGTCGCCTGCGATGCGCCGGGCCATTGCGGAAGCCGAGGTTGGTGATGATGTTTTCGGTGATGATCCGACCGTAATCCGCCTGGAGCAAAAGGTAGCGGAACTGTTCGGCAGAGAGGCCTCGCTTTATGTCCCCTCGGGGACGATGGGTAATCAGGTGGCCCTGCGGGCCATTTCCGAGCCGGGTTGGGAACTCCTCTGCGAGCGGGATTGTCATGTTGTCAATTATGAAGCCGCGGGGCCGGCGGTTCATTCCCAACTTCTGACCAATATGATTGCGACTGAAAGGGGCATACTGACGGCCGAACAGGTTGAAGAGGCGATTCGCCCCCCGAATATTCATCACCCCATTACGAAAATAGTCACGCTCGAAAATACCCATAACCGCCATGGCGGGACAATTTTCCCGTTGGAGGAAATTCGACGTATCCGGGTGGTTGCCGATAAGCACAAACTTCTTATGCACCTGGACGGGGCGCGGATCTGGAATGCTCATGTGGCCACGGGAATACCGCTGTCCGACTGGGCGGCACCGTTCGATTCAATGTCGGTCTGCCTCTCCAAGGGCCTGGGAGCGCCGGTCGGGTCGATGATCGTCGGCGACAGGGCTTTTATCGCCAAAGCCAGAAGGATTCGGAAATTATTCGGCGGCGGGATGCGGCAAGTCGGGATATTGGCCGCGGCGGGGTTGTACGCGGTCGAAAATAATATTGAGCGGCTCGCCGATGATCACCGCAATGCCAAGATTCTCGCCGAAGGCCTGAATAAAATAAAGGGTTTCCGGGTGGATATGAGCCGGGTCGAAACCAATATCGTCATAGCCGACATCTCTGAGAGCGGGAAATCACCCGAGGAACTGGTCACGATTTTAAAAGACAGCGGGGTCCTGGCGGTGGTTTTTGGAAAAACGCGGCTCCGTTTCGTGACACATCTCGATGTTTCCCGGGATGACTGTTTGAAGGCGCTGGATATTATGTCGTCAATCAAGATCAAATAGGAGTGCCATGCCGCCGATTCATTGGATCGTATTGGGTTCCGCATCGGGAATCCCTTCGGCGACAAGAGCCTGTTCCGGTTATCTGCTAAAAATAAATGACGATCTGATTCTGTTTGACTGCGGGAGCGGCGTGGTTTCATCTCTGCTACGGTTTCAAATTGATCCGCATCAAATAAAAGCTGTTTTTATTTCACATATGCATTCCGATCATATTTCGGACCTGACCTTTCTTCTGCAGTTGATGTACCAAAAGGAACGGAGTGCCGACCTGATTATTTATCTGCCCGAGGAAGGTCTGCAAATTTTCAGGGCGTATCTCACCGCCGTTTATCTGATGCCCGAAAAATATCCCTTTCATCTCTGGCTCCGTGCGATTGATGACAAGATCATTTCCTTTTGCGGTTCGGAGATATCGGCCCATCCCACAACACATTTAAAAACCGGCATCACCGAAAAAGTTGTCGCCCAATATAATTTGCCCAATAAGATGCAATCATACGCCTTCGAAATTAATGTCGAAAATGGACGAAGAATCCTTTATTCTTCGGATATCGCCGTATTTTCCGATGTTGAAAAGTACTTGAAGAATCTCGATCTGTTTATAATTGAAACGACCCATATCGCTCTGGAAAAACTGCCCGAATTGTTGTCAGACTATAATATTCGCAAAACCGTCTTGACTCATTTAAGTGATGACGCTATCTCGCAGGTCAAAAATTTCATTGATGATTTCAGCGGGACAACCGAATTAGTGATAGCCGAAGACGGTTTGACCGTTTCTCTCTGACCTCTGGCAAATTTTTTATCTTTCAATCACCTATCGATTAATAGACTTTTACTGATTCGAAGTTCTTATGGTTGAATCAGTAGTTATAATTGCTTGACAAAGATGAAATTATTCACTTAAATGAACCTTTTGAATTGAAATAAACCTTCAAATGTTGTAAGGAGAGCCTTATGGCCGAAAAGGTTTCGAATCAGAGTTTGCTGACGTGGTTTCTGCAGCGATTTTCAGGGCTTTTCCTGGCGTTTTTCCTCTTCACCCATATCGATGTGCATCATTTTCTGCATCGCCAGGGCCTGATTAATTTTGCCGAAGTCAACGAGCGGCTGGCCGGCTCTGTATGGTGGAAAATTTATTACCTGTTTTTTGTGCCCTTTTGCGTGTTCCATGCCCTGAACGGCATCTGGGCAATTCTCGCCGATTACCGTCCCTCGGGCGGTTTTTCGGTTTCGACCAAAGTGATTTTTTGGGTGATTGGTTTGGTCCTGACGGTTATCGGGGCGATTACGCTTATCAATCTTTTCGCGGTGGGGGTGTAAGATGGCCTTCAAAGGAATGATTAGGAACGCCTATCAGGACGCCACCCTCAATAAGAATGCCGGGACGTTCGCGTTCTGGTTCCATCGCCTGAGCGGAATCGGTCTGGCCGTATATCTGATTCTGCACACTTATGTTCTATCATCGGCGATATCCGGCAAAGAATCTTTCAGCGATCGGATGGGAGCGGTGCAGAATCCGCTTTTCGCCTTTCTGGAAATTTTCCTGATTGCGGGGGTCTTTTTCCATATGCTGAACGGTTTGCGGATTTCGATCTGCGACTTCTTCGGGCTCACCCGCGCCCATAAACTTTTTTTCTGGATTGAGATGGTGCTTTTTATCGCAATCATGGTTTTGACCGTGATATTGCAGTGGCCCAAGATGCAGTCCGGATTCTATCCAACGATGTAAGGGAGACAATGCAATGTTTTATGACGTTATAGTTGTGGGCGGCGGGTTGGCCGGAATGCGGGCGGCGATTGCGGCGCATGACGCCGGGGTCAAGGTCGGCCTGATATCCAAAATTCATCCGGTGCGATCCCATTCGGGAGCGGCCCAGGGCGGTATCAATGCCGCGCTGGCCAATCATCCGGACGGCAAGGATGACACCCCCGACCGGCACGCTTACGATACAATAAAAGGATCCGACTTTCTGGCCGATCAGGAAGCGGTGGAAATAATGACGAGTGACGCTCCGGGAATTATTTTTGAATTCGATCACTGGGGTTGCCCGTTCTCGCGTTTCGATGACGGTACTATCGCGCAGCGTCCCTTCGGAGGCGCCGGATACCCGAGGACCTGTTACGGGGCCGATCGGACGGGATTGTACCTTCTCCATACCCTGTATGAACAGGTGGTTAAGAGAAAAATCGATGTTTTATATGAACGGTTCGTAACCAAACTGGCGGTTAAGGGCGGACGGTGCGCGGGTGTGATCGTGATGAATCTACACACCGGCGAATTCCAGGCGATCGGCGGCAATGCCGTTATTTTCGCCACCGGCGGTTCGGGACGAATTTATTCGGTAAACACGACCAATTCCCATTCCTCGACCGGTCTCGGGGTGGCGATTCCGTATTGGGCCGGCGTGCCGGTGGAAGATATGGAATTCATCCAGTTCCACCCGACCGGGCTCGACGGTTCTTCGATTCTGATGACCGAAGGATGCCGCGGCGAGGGCGGCTACCTGACTAATAATAAAGGCGAGCGGTTCATGAAGAATTATGTCTCGGAGAAAGTGATGGAACTGGCGCCGCGGGACATTACCTCGCGATCCATCCAGACCGAGATAAATGAAGGAAGAGGCTTTGAGGATCGCTATGTGCATTTGGACCTTCGCCATCTCGGGGCCAAGAAAATCATGGAACGTCTGCCGGGAATAAGAGAAATCTGCATCAATTTCAAGAGTATCGATCCGATCAAGGACCCGATTCCGATCCATCCGGCCATGCATTACACTATGGGCGGAATCGAGTCCGACAAAGACGGCATGACGCGCCTCGACGGCCTCTATGCTGCCGGGGAATGCGCCTGTGTTTCGGTTCACGGCGGCAATCGCCTCGGAGGAAATTCACTTCTGGACACGGTGGTCTTCGGCAAACGCTCCGGCACGCATGCGGCCGGCAGGGTGAAAAAAATGTCCCAGACGGTCGATACCGAAACTCTCAACGCCGCGCTCAAGGAGGAGCAGGACCGCTTCCAGAAACTTCGCTCCAATACCGGCAAAGAAAATCCGTACACTGTCAAGAACGAACTATCGCAGACCATGATGGACAAGTTCGGTATTTTCCGCAATGAGACCGATATGCAAAAAGGGTATGACGCCCTGATGCAATTGCGCGAACGGTTCAACCATATTCGGGGTATCCCCGATACCGGGAATTTCAACTACGATTTCCTCTGGGTGACCGAGATTGCCGGAAATATCGAAACCGCCCTCTGTGTCGCCAAAGGGGCTTTGACCCGGGCGGAATCGCGCGGATCGCATTTTCGCCGCGACCATAACAAGCGGGTCGACGAACAGTGGCTGAAACATACGCTCTGTACCTGGACCCCGCAGGGGCCGGAACTATCTTACAAGCCGGTGCAACTGGGCAAATACAAACCCGAAGAAAGGAAGTATTGATATGCCGACCCTCAAAGTATTCCGATACAACCCCAAATCGGGCGAACAGGCTTATTTTCAGTCGTACCAATTGCCGGAAGTGAAGAGCATGACGGTTCTCGAAGGATTGTACTATATTCTCGAGAATCTCGATCCGACTTTGGCTTTCCGGTCATCGTGCCGTCAGGGTGTCTGCGGTTCCTGCGCCATGCATATCGGCGATCAGTACCGCCTGGCCTGCGAAACTCAGATCGCCCATATCGGCAACACCGTGACGGTGAGACCGTTATCGCACATGAAAATTGTCCGCGATCTGGTGGTCGATTTGGATCCGTTTTTCGCGCAATATGATGCCATCAAGCCGTACCTTATCAATAAAGAGGCGCCGCCGCCCCGGGAGTACAAACAATCGCCGGCGGAAAGACTTAAAATCGACACGCTGGTCGATTGCATTTTCTGCGCCGCCTGTTACGGCTCCTGCCCGGTGGTGGCCAATGACGAGAAATATCTCGGGCCGCAGGCGATGCTGAAGGCGCTCCGGTTTGTCGATGATTCCCGCGATACCGCCACCAACGAACGGCTGGCGTACCTGGCGACCGATTTCGGGGCGTTCCGTTGTCATACCATTTTTAACTGCCAGCAAGTCTGTCCTAAGAAGCTGGATCCGTCGGGCGCCATCGGCAAAATAAAGATGAAAGCGCTCTGGGCGAAATTCACCGGCAAATTGCGCAAGGCGGGATAAGATAATTATTTTTAGATCTAATTTTAAGGCCGGAACAATATGAGTTCCGGCCTATTTACTGACGTCATAAATTTCCGCAGGTCAGTCGCGAATCCCGACACCCGTCAAGGCGAGAAAGCCGACGGATTCGTCTATTTTCAGGGCCAAATTGGGCCGGTTTCTGACGCTATTCCATCATAGCCATTGGGCGCCTGGGCTCCATCCACGCCCTGTCTTCCTCCAACTCCGCCAGCGCCGGCCTGGCCCAGAACCAAATCGCACTGAAGCAGGAGCGGTTCGCCAATCCCGGTTCTAAAAACGCAAAAGGAGACGCCACCCGGTCCGCCCCGGCCGCCGCCGGACATTCCCCCAACGCCGCCGTGGCCGCCGTGGCCGCCCTGGCTGGTACTGCTGTACCCTGACCCGCCATTTCCGCCATCTCCGCCGCGGCCGCCATTACCTCCGTTGCCGCCGTTGCCGCCATTACCCGCCGTCAACCGGCAGTATTGGATAGTGGGAGAAGAGTTATATAAGCAAATAACAATTGATCCGCCGCCGCCACGACCGCCCAGTCCCGCAAGGCCCGCGCATCCGCCTCCACCGCCTCCACCACCTCCGATACATTCCAGCAAAGAGAATCCGCCACCGCCGCCGCCTCCGCCGGAACCGTGGCTACCTTCTTGACCGTCGCCGCCTTTACCCGGAATCCAATCTCCATTTAGGATATTTCCAAAAGTGCCGCCGGCGCCGTTGGCCCCGGGGATACCATTGCCGCCGTCCCCGCCGTTGCTTCCATCCGGGGCAAGAAGCCATCCCAAGACGCCGCCGGCACCGCCCAGCGGCCCAAAACCGTCGCCTCCGTCCGAGCACGCTCCGCCCCATGCCCCCGGTGTGCAGGACGATCCGTACGTCCCGCCAGTCGATGAAGTTCCGTTGCCGCCCGACGAACCGGTATTACCATTGCCGCCGGATGCCCCAGCGGCACCATTGCCGCCATTCCCGGCAACTATCCAGCAGGAATCAAAGACCAGCTTTTCCCCGCTGGAAATTACATTTATGGCGACCGAATTACCCGACGGTGCAACGTAATAATCGGCCATAATCATCAACTTTGAAATAGTAGTGATACTATCAATGGAGGCGGCCGATGCGGCCCGGGTCGGCAGTTCGATAAGCGAAAAGGCATCGGCTTTCTCGCTCCAGTTGGTGGAATCAAATCCGCCCCGCACCGAGACGCCGTTCAGGAAGGTTACATCTTCAAAATATGTACCCTCGGCGACATAAACAGTCGGATAGGGATATCCGGCCTGTTCAGAGGCCTGCATGCCAAGGGTGATAGTGGGGAGGGGGTCCTCTTGGGTTCCTTTGGCGATGACTCCCCGGGATGTACTGGAGACATAGACCTGACTTAAGGGAGAGAACTCGCCGACCGTGAAAATGCTCAAATGATCGGTAAGGATAGTCACTTTGGCGCTATCATAAGAAACATCCTCATGGGTGTCCCATAAAGAATCGACGCCATCTTCCAAATAAAATAGAGCCCGGGATGTTAAAGCGGTGTCGTGAGCGATTGTTATGGTAATATTGCTACTGAAAACATATTGATGCGGTTCGAATGACCAGGCCGGCTCGGAAAATGAGTAATTGGCCGGTGCATTGGCCGGTACGGAAAGCTTGGTAATAGAAAAATGCACTGTCGAGTCCAGAGCGCCGGCCCCTATCACAATGGTGGCTCCTTCCAAAGTGAGTTCGCCGCCGTCCGGACCGATGGAACCGACGGCCTGCGGCGGCGGCACCGGGGCGACGGTGCTCTTTTTGTCGCTGCATGACGACAAAATCAGCAGTAATAAGATTACTGCCAATGCGCCATAAAAGAAATNTTTTTTGATCTTANTCATGTTATATGACCTCCNCTCAGGGTTTTGAAAATATCAGAGATCTGANATGAATCTNTAAATCAAACTGATTTGCCTTTCGACCGCTTGAACAGCGGGATCGACGCCTAATTTCATAGTGTCCCTTAATATCCATGATACCATAGCACTTTTGCCGGGTTATGTCAAGGATGAAATTTCGGGGTCAGGAATTAGATGAGTAAATGGGGCTCAATTGCGCCGGGAATATTACTAATCAATGTGACGGCAGATGTGGATGCGGCAGTTGCCGGACAGCGTGTGAAAAACGCGACTGCCAGCGACGGATCTTTTGACCCGGCGATCACTTTACATGAGATATAGTTCCGACAGAGGCCGGGGCGTGCATGAGTCGGGCATCGGCCAAAGACCGCAGATGTGGACATCTGCCGCCCACTTATCGAAACCCCGGGGTCCGGCGGGCGCCGAACTCAGGGGATTTCGACATCTGATAAATGATACTGCTCCGAAAAATGCCGCTTATTCTTTATTGTACACGCTTACAATATTGATGGTGTCATTAAGCGCAATCGCTCTAGCGCTCAGCGTAAGCACGGTTCCGTTGACATTCCAGGCGGATGACGAAGTATCATCCGCATCGGCCGGGTCGCCGTTCTCAACAGTCACCGTGATTTTAACAGTATCGCCGTGGACCTTTATGGTTCCGCTTCGAGTATACACGATCTGGTCATTATAGGTTTCCTTGGTGCTCCAGGTATCGTTGGCGTTGATAGTGACGGCGCCGGTTTCGGAGGTGTCGGTAAAACTTATCTCGGCAAATGACCCGTACGGGATGCCGTTGTGAGTAGCGGAAGCAAACCACCAGGTGCCGACCAGACTCGCAGGAACAGTATTTGCGGGATTGGTGACCTTTTTGTCATCACTGCCGCACCCTAATCCGATGGCAATCAAGAGCAGAATGGTAATAGCCAGAAACATTATCGAGAACCTCATCATAGGCCTCCATGATTATGGATGTTGAAGTTGATTTTAATATACTGCAAACTCAAATTTATGTCAAGACGATATAGTCCATAATGGGAAGTTCTTGATCGGTCATGGCATTCTCTGTATAGGAAAAAGGGTGGAAGGGCGAATAAAGGGTCGCTCAAGGGCGCAAAAAATGATTATTTATACCAATAAAGCAGCGGGTATTGCGGTTTAATGGGTCAAATAGTATCTTGGCGGCCGGAAACATATAATGACCCAGATAATTGACACGAAAAAGACCGACTACACCGAAGGATCTGTTACCAACGCCATTCTTAAAATGGGATTGCCGTCAATGTTCGGTTTTATGTCCCAGAATATTTACGGTCTGGTGAATATGTTCTGGGTGTCGCATTTGCCCGAATCGGAATCGGCGGTGGCCGGCATCACTTTTTTCAACAATTTGGCCTGGTTTCTGGGGACGTTCAACCATTTAATCGGGCCGGGTTCGGTGGCGGTTATCTCGCAGAGGTACGGCGAGAAGGAATATGACCGGGCGGAGAAGGCAATCAAAGAGACGCTGGTATTGAAACTGATTTTCGGGGCGATATTCGGCATTGTCGGATTCATATTTCTTCCGCAGATGATGTACCTAATCGGGGCGCGAGACGAAGCGCTGTCACTGGGTCTCCAGTACGGGCGCATTATCTTTATCGGTCTCCCAATCAATTATGCCATCTGGACCATTTTCACGGCATTGCGAGGGACGGCCAATCCGCATAAAGCAATGATGCTGATGCTGGGATTCAGTGTTCTCAATATAATCCTGGATCCGATATTAATATTCGGGATGTTCGGACTACCGGCGTTTGGGATGGTTGGAGCGGCTTATGCGTCGGTGATAACATTCACGACCATATTCTCGATCGGAATATGGCTATTCTTCTCAGGGCGGGCCAATGTCCGGGTGCACTGGAAGAGCAAAGAAAAAATGGGACTCAACACGATGTGGATACTGATTAAAATTGGGATACCGTCGTGGTTCGCGGAAATGTCCTTTTCATCATCGCGGCTGGTTATAACGCCGCTGATTGCCGGGTTCGGGACGGCGGTTGTCGCGGCTTACGGAGTCGCCCTGCAGATTATGGGTCTGGGGTTCACCCTGTTGGTGGGTATAGGATTGGGGCTTTCGGCGCTTATCGGGCACACGGTGGGGGCGGGGAAGATCGAACGGGCTAAGAGTACCGGTGACAAATCGATAGGTATGGCAGTCGGCGCGATGACCATTTTTGCCATGATAATTTTTGTGTTGGCCCGCCAGGTTCTGGGAATTTTCTTTTCGCATCCGGAGACGATAGAGCATGGTGTCAGCCTGATTCGCGTGCTGGCGCTCAGTCTGCCATTCATGGGAGCGCTTATGATGATAGAATATGTCCATACCGGGGTCGGATTAAATACGCCGGCGATGGTGGTCAATATTATCAGCGCCTGGTTTTTGCAGGTACTGCCGATATTCGTGATGAGGAAATTCTTCGGCGGCGGAGAACTGACAGTCTGGTGGATTATGATGGGAGCGGCGGCCGTGAGTTCGGTTCTTTTCTATGCCTATTATCAGCGCGGCAGATGGCTGACTGCCCGGGTGTGATGACATTGCAGCAGCATAATCAGTCTATCCCTGAACAGAATTAGATTTCATGGGCAGTGTGGCGCGGGACCGCTTTTATACAGATAATTTATCAAGTATGATACATCAAGGATATTGACGCCCCCGGAATTATTGACATCGGCCGTCTGAAGGGGATTGGGCGCCGGACCGCTCTTGTACAAATAATTTATGATATAACTTACGTCAAGGATATTGACCGTACCGCTGGCATTGACATCGCCGCACAGAATATTAGGCAGACAAATCTTAACCAGGAAAGCATCTTTGCCGCCATTGGGACTTCCATCGTAAGGACTCACCATCGGAAAATCGGTGGCGGATGTTGCGCCGACGACATAAGCACAAGCACTTTGATCCACGGCAACGGCATTGGCAATATCGGTATTGTTGCCGCCCAAAAAAGTACTGAACAGCAATTGGGTGGCAGTCGGATTAAGTTTGGCGAGGAAGCCATCGGTATTGATGTTCTGAGTGGAATCGATCGGGTCAACCATCGGAAAACCGGGTGACCCGGTCGCGCCGGCGACGTACAGGTTACCGGTGGCGTCGAGTGCCAGCGATTTTGGTCCCTGCAAATAATCCTGCCCGGCGCTCCCCAGATAGGTACAAAACAGCAGATTAGTCCCCGTATTGTTGAATTCCGCAATAAAGGCGTCGCCGGGGCCGAGATAATTGCTGTCAATCACGCCATGGGTCGCCAAATTATAGGATCCGGCCGTTCCGGCCATGATAATATTACCGGCGCCATTGATAAGAATGGCATTCGCCTCTTCGAAGACGGACGGATCTTCGTTGCCGCCGAAATAGGTGCTGAAAGTCGGATAGAGGGCGCCGTTGCCGGAAAAAGCGAAGCCGGCCATAAAGGCGTCAGTAGTTCCCTTCAAAGTATTATCGTAGGCATTGACCGTAGGGAAGTTACTGGATTCGGTGTATCCGGCAATGTATGGTTTCACGCCCCCCTGAAGAAATATCGAATTTGGATAATCGTAATTGCTTCCTCCGAAATAGGTGCTTGCAAGCATAGATATGGTGGGCGGGAAAAAGGGGGTAATGGCGTATTCGGTAAGAAATGCGTCTTCCATACCGTTGTTATTGGTGCTGTAGGCATTAAGGACAGGGAAATCGGATGAGGATGTATTACCTGTGACCCAAACACGGAAGGATGTGGTAATGCAAGGGGGGACGCAGCCGATTGCGATCGAAGTTCCGGCTTCGCTACCGGCCCCCCCCAAAAAGGTGCTGAAATTAATGGCGTTGCCGTTATAGCTTATCGACGTAATAAAAGCGTCTGACCCGCCCAGGGTGGGATCGACGGCGTAGTAGGTGGGGAAATCGGCCGAAAGAGTAGTGCCCGTTAGGAATATGCCAAAACTATTGGTGATAGAGAGATCATTACAGGCGTCATACCCGGACCCGCCAAAATAGGTGCTGAAGGCCAGGCTGGTCCCGGAAACATTGAATTTGGTGAGGAAGCATTCGCCGGTTCCCTGATAGGTATTATCGTATGGAGTCATCAGGGGGAAATTCGATGAAGAAGTGGTTCCGCAGACAAATATTTCGCCGGAACTGTTGACGGCGACGGCCGCCGGAGACTCATCGGAGGATCCGCCCAAATAGGTGCTGAACGATATGGTAGGATCAATTATGAGCGGTATCGACGGGTCATATTTTTCAGCCAGTTGGAACCCTATCCGGTTTTTACTTTCTAATTGATATTTCCCGTGGAGGAGGTGGTGTCCGCCGGCATCATCCTGATAGACGACGGGGGCCTGTTCGATAACCTTGCCCTATCCGGTTGCCACGATTAATTCGCCGGAGGAGTCGGTTCTTAGCGACGAGGCACCGTCGAAACGGATCTTAATTAGCGACGGGTCGGCGCCTGGTCTAATCAAGAAATCATATTCCAATTTCTCGCCATTGCCGTGAAAGCGCATATCGATGCCATCATAAATATTATTATAGAGAATCGATTCATAATTGGGAACATCGGTCCGCCAGAGGTTTGAATCATTGCCGTGGAAATAATTGCATTTATAGTCCATTTCATCCTCGCCAATGACAAGCGGGTCAGGACAGGCACCTTCGAGTGAAGTCTTGAAAAGCAGTGACTCCTGTCGGGGGATTTCACTACGGTTGTGCAATAATACGGATTGAGAATTTGATCTGGCGGGCCCGATAGGGCGGATGAACTGATAATAAACGGCGTTATCGGCAAACCAAATGGCGCCGCCATAGATGCCGGCCCGAAAACGCGCCTGGTTGCTCCATTGTCCGCGGTTGGCGGTGAACGCAAGCGGCTGGAGTCGTAACTTCTCCATTTGGGCGCGGCCGGAGATGGCCGCACCAGAAGCGCCGGAGAAAGCGATCGGCATGACGATGACCATGAATATTAAAAGCCTCTTTGCGTAGTTCCCGGCCCAGGCTGATACCAGAATGTCACTTAACAACATTGAATCAATCCTTCTGATCGAGAGCCCGGTCGGAGGCAGACCCTCTGCCAAGTGGCGACACGGGCCGATTTGATATTAACCTACCCAATTCTAATATGGACTAATGTAGTAAATGATATTACGCCGGAAGGCGGGCAAGCGCCAAAAAAATTTCGGCTGCATTTTCAGTAGGAACAGGAAGTTGCGATGCCTACCAACCGCCATCGAAATCTTCAGGAATTTGTATCCGGGTATAGAGATTATCGGAGGTAATGCCGGATTCTTCCCGGGGGGAAATGATAATGGTTTAAAAATGGTTGACTTTGGGGCTGTTAATGCCAAATATTTCAGCCACTATGATTGAGAGAAGCGATATTCCGAGAGGTAGACTAAATTGAAGATGGCGGAGCATTAAATGCGGCTGTATGAATGTGAAGGAAAGGAACTTCTGGCCGGATTCGGCATTCCAGTTCCGCGCGGCAAACTGGCGTCAAATCCCGAGGAAGTTGAGGCGTCGGCGGCGGCCATAAACGGGCCGGTGATGCTCAAAGCGCAGGTTCTGACCGGAAGTAGGGGCAAGGCCGGGGGGATCCGCGATGCCGATTCCCCGTCGGAGGCGAAAACTATCGCGGCGGAATTATTCTCTCTCAAAATCGGCGGTTGCCCGGTCGAAAAAATTCTGGTGGAGCAGAGGCTCGAAATACGCAAGGAATTGTATCTGGGGATGACAATCGATCCGATTTTGAACAAAGTGGTTATTCTGGTGTCGGCTACGGGCGGGATCGAAATTGACGAAGTTGCCGAAAAGAATCCGAGGAAAATTCATCGAAAATTTTTTGATATTGACGAGGATCTATTCCCATTTCGGGCGGCCGAAATTGCCAAGAGAGCTGGAATCAAATCGACCCAGATAAACGAGATGTCGAACATAATTATCGGCCTTTTTCGGTTGTTCCGTCAATATGATGTCCAGATGGCCGAGATTAATCCCCTCGTGTTGACCAAAAGCGGTCAATTAATCGCGGCCGACTGCAGAATTTCAGTAGATGCCAGCGCCGTGTTCCGTCACCCGGAACTGGCGGTGCTGGGAATAGAGGACCGTCACGAAGACGGCGCCATGACGCCTCGGGAAATTCAGGCCCGGCAATGGGGAATTCCATATCTCGATTTGGATGGTGATGTCGGAATAATGCCGGGGGGGGCGGGATTCGGCATAATGGCTGGCGACTTGATTCATTATTTCGGGGGACGGCCGGCCAATTTCATGGACAGCAGCAGCGGCTCTAATCTGGAGCGAATCGGTCTGATGCTGGGGCTACTGCACGACAATCCCAATGTAAAAGGGGTATTTGCGGCTCGTTATGGGGGTATTTCAAGATGCGATGATTTCGCCCGGGGAGTGGTCGCGTACTTAAAAGAGCACGGCATAAAGAAACCGATGGTTATCTGCATAACGGGAAATATGTGCCCGGAGGGGATGCAAATTTTCGAGGAAGCCCGCCGGGAAGATCCGCAATTGTTCCAATTGATTGAATTCTACGGCGGCGATACGGCGATTGAGGAAGCGGCCCGCAGAGCGGTGGAGTTATCGAAGCGGGGAGAGGGAGGCTGAAATGGCGATTCTCCTGAATAAATATTCGAAAGTTATAGTGCAGGGGTTAGAGACCGACGCCGGACGATTTCATACGAAGAGGATGATCGGATATGGGACAAATATCGCGGGCGGAGTCACCTCGGGTCAGGGGGGAACGGTAATCGAAGAGAGACCGGTGTTTGACTCGGCGGCCGAAGCCGTCAGGGAGACCAAAGCCGAGACCGGTGTAATTTTTTACCCGGCGCAGGATGTCAAGATGGCGGCGGTCGAGGGAATTCAGGCCGGTTTGAAGTCGATTATTATAGCGACGGGGAATATTCCCAAGCGGGATATGATGTTTGTAAGGAAGGAGGCGGCGGCCGCCAAGGTGACTGTACTGGGTGGAAACAGCCCGGGAATTATTACTCCGGGTGAAGCCCTGGCCGGAGTCATATCGGATATCCCGTTTAGGCCCGGCAATATCGGGATAGTGAGCCGGTCGGTATCGATTATGTACTATGCCGCCGATATGCTGACCCGGGCCGGTTACGGGGAAAGTAGTTGTATCGGGCTGGGGGCCGACGCTATCCTGGGAGCGACTTTCGATGAAATTCTCTGGATGTTCGAGAAGGATCACAAGACTCAGGCGGTGCTTATGATCGGCGAAATCGGCGGAAAATATGAAGAGCAGGCGGTCAAGACAATTAAAAAGATGAAGAAACCGGTGGTGGCAATGATTGCCGGGGTATATGCACCGCCGGGACGAGTGATGGGACACGCCGGGGCAATGGTAGAGGGGAAGACGGGCGGAGCCGGTGCGAAACTTGACGCGTTAAGTGCCACCGGTATCAATCTGGCACGGACATTCATGGATATCCCGGAGATATTGAAGAAACTGGGAATAAAGGCATATCTCGATAATATCGTCGTCCGTACATAGAGCAATTTCAACGCTATCAATTTTATTATTTATATTGACATAATTGTCTCGTCTATTACATTGATAATAGGACCATGTAATACTGGTGAGGAGATATGGCGGGACGGATTATCCGGCGAATTTTCGTTATTCTATCGATTATCTCTATCATAGTAATCGGCTGTCAGAAGAAGAGCATTGAACCGCAGGGATCAACCGAATGGAGGGTCATGGGAAAGGCGGAGCGGTTTTCATTCGGGACTCCGGTACGAGACGTGATGGTGACGTTGGGGGATGATTCCTGCCTGACGGATACGGTCGGGGCGTTTCGATTTGACGATATTGCATCAGGGAAATATCAGGTTGCAGTGAAAAGCGACGAATTCAAATTATATAGCGATAGTCTTTCGGTGACCCAGAATATCGCTTATGATATCACCTTGCAGGACAGCGCCAATCTGGTGGGGCAGGTAAAGAATCTTTCCGGGGTGAAACTTCCGGGTATCGCAGTAGTCGTCGGAAATCAGGTCGATACGACCGATATTGACGGCATATATCGATTTAAATCGGCCCCAGGAGGAAAGAGTTCGATCTACTGCTATTTTCCCGGATATTATCCTTTTCAGGATACGGTGACGGTCACATCCAATTATAGGAGAAGAGATTTGACGCTGCAATCAGAGTTTAATCTGGTGGGGTATGTACGGAATCGTGCGGGTTTGCCGATATCGGGGGCGATAGTATCAATTTATGGAATGGCCGACACCACTGATGAAATGGGGTATTATGAGTTTGCGCTGGTTCCGATGGGGAATCAGACAATTACCTGCAATCAATCGGAATTTTATCCGTTTCAAGATACGATTGCCATAACGGCCCAGCAGCAGACATTTATCATCCTAATGGGAAGCAAGTACAATCTGGTGGGATACGTGTCTCATACTATCGAGGGGCCAATCCATGGGGCGGTGGTGTCGGTGGGGGAAATAGCGGATACAACAGATGACAACGGCTATTATCAATTGGCGCTGGTGCCACTGGGAAATCAAATAATTTCCTGCAATCAGTGGGAATATTATCCTCTTCAGGATACAATCCAGGTGACAGACTGGCAACAGACACATGATATTACAATGAATTCCAAATACAATTTGGTGGGGCAGGTATATCATCATATTGAGGGGCCGATCGAAGGGGCGATAGTGTCGGTGGGGGCGATAAAAGATACGACAGACATATTGGGCAATTATGAACTGCCCCTGGTGCCGATAGGAAATCAATTAATTAATTGCAGTAAAGGGTCCTATTTCGACTTTACGGATACTCTGGAGGTGACGGCAATACAACAACAACTGGATATATCGCTCTTTCGAATTGTCGCCGATACCTTTTTTGTGACCGAGGATGCTACAGTCGCTTATGACTCCAGGAAGTCATTGGAAGACAGCAACATTAATACCGGGTCATTGGCGGTGCAAGGATACTGTTTTATGGACTTATATTTTGATGGGGACACTTTTGTTTTCATTAATGATTATTGGGGTGCTCTATCCTTAATGAAATTGCCAGATGCAGGCACAGCGGCTGAAATCGCTGAGGCAGACTCGGTAACGCTTGTCTTGACTTTATCCAAAGGTCCATATTATGTATCTTGCGGGGGATTCATGTCGGAAGTATATCTCGCAATTTCCAAATTGCAGGGTGATTGGAGTGAGCAGACGGTAACTAATAATACCAGGCCATCCGCCTCCTTATGGAAGTATGTTGAATTGCAGGGTTCCAATGGTCCGACGATGGCATTAGATATTCGCACCTTATATTCAAATCCCATGAGCGCGCAATATGGGATAATGCTATCTACTACTGTCTCCTGCTGCAACGGGTGCTGCCCGGAGGAAATGGATTGTGCCTTTTATTCCAGTGAATATTCAGACGTTACTAAGCGACCAAAAGTGGTTGTTTGTCATAGATATTGAAATGGTAATTAAAAATGATTATCATGAAAGTTAAGAATTTTGGATTGATGGCTTTTATCGCTGCCCTGTTTATATTCGGCTGTCAGAAGAAGAGCATTGAACCGCAGGGATCAACCGAATGGAGAGTCATGGGAAAGGCGGAGCGGTTTTCATTCGGGACTCCGGTACGAGACGTGATGGTGACGTTGGGGGATGATTCCTGCCTGACGGATACGGCCGGAGTGTTTAGTTTTAGCAATATTACACCGGGGAAATATCAGGTAATGGTGAAGACCGACGATTTTAAATTATATAGCGATAGTCTTTCGGTAGCCCAGAATACCGCCTATATTATCACCTTACAGGATAGTGCCAATCTGGTGGGGCAGGTTAGGAACCTTGCCGGGGCGAATGTTCCTGGGGCGGTTGTTTCGATTGGGGATGGAGTTGACACGACCGATATTGACGGGATATATCGATTTAAATCGGCCCTATCGGGAAAGAGTTCGATCTACTGTTATTTTCCCGGATATTATCCTGTTGAGGATACGGTGACGGTCACATCCAATTATAGGAGAAGAGATTTGACGCTGCAATCAGAGTTTAATCTGGTGGGGTATGTGAGGAATCGTTCGGGTTTGCCGATATCGGGGGCGATAGTGTCAATAAACGGGATGGCGGACACCACCAATGAGACGGGGTATTATGAATTTGCACTAATCCCGACAGGGAATCAAACGATTACGTGCAATCAACCGGAATATTATCCCTTTCAAGATACGATTGCCCTGACGGCCCAGCAGAAGACATTTATAATTCTCATGGGAAGCAAATATAATCTGGTGGGGTATGTATCCCATGCTATCGAGGGGCCGATTAAAGACGCAGTGGTGTCAGTGGGGAATATATCAGATACGACGGGCGAAAACGGCTATTATCAATTGGCGCTGGTGCCCAGAGGGAGGCAGGTCCTGAAATGCAAAAAATTCAATTATTTTAATTTTATAGATACTCTGGATATAACCGGGGTCCCGCAGGCAAAAAACATTGTGTTGAGGAAAATAATGGCCGATACTGTTTATGTTACGGAAGACGCCATGATCAGATATTCTTCCGATTATGATTCATACAGGCAGACCAATTACGGTCAGGATGTCGATTTGGGGACTTATAGCAATGAATGGCTCACAAAGGAGTATTATTGGGTTGATGGGCAATATGATGAAATGTACGTGCGGCACTATTTTGATGAAAACTCTCTTTTCAAACTGCCGCAATTTTCATATTCAATTGATACGGCCGATTATGTTGGTGCCTTTTTGGTCCTAAATTTCTCCGTTATATATTATGGGACATATCCGAGTATCATGAAAGTCAGCGAGCCATTAACGGATTGGTCGGAAGACGAAATCACATTTGACAATAGACCGGGATTCAGTCATCTATTTGATATATACAACTTCACCGCGGAAGACGAATTACAAATCGATGTCTCTTCGTTTTATAGAACCCATAGCGCCTTTACCCATGGAATTGTATTAAATACACCGTCGTCGGAGGCTTATTTATATACTGATAGCCGGTTTTATATCATCTCTTCGGAATGCTCCGATAAAACGTATGCTCCCAAAGTTATAATCATGTATGCCTGGTAATATAGCCCAATAAGCGCGGCTCTTTCATTGTGAAATGCCCGCGTCCCTGATTTCTTCGTCTGACATTTTATTATCAGACAATTTTCATTTTTCTGATAGACAAAGGCAGAAATTATGCATATTTTGGCACGCTTGCCAAAGGAGTGACATTGATAAATGGTTGAAATAGTTGCCAAGGTATATCGGGGGGAGAGGGAAGAATCGGTTCATTACGGGTCGGTCGCGGTGGTGGATAAAAACGGCCGGTTGACCCACTATGTCGGGGATCCGGAGTTTTTCACGTTTGTCCGATCCTCGGCCAAACCATTCCAGTTGATTCCGCTTCTTCAGACCGGAGCGGCGGATCATTTTAAATTCACCAACAAACAACTTGCGATTATGTGCGGGTCGCATTCGGGGACCGATCATCATAAAGCGGTGGTGGCGGCCAATCTTGCGGCGGCCGGGAATTCGGCGGAAAATCTCAAATGCGGCACCCACGTTCCGATATATATGCAGGCGGCAGGAGCGATACCGTATCATGAGGAACACAAGGACCCGCTTCGTCACAACTGCTCAGGCAAGCATTCCGGATTTCTGGCTCTGGCCAGATATCTGGGCGAGGATATCGAGAAATATCTTGATTTTGACTCCCGGACTCAAACGCTGGTTCTGGAAGCGGCCTCGAAGATGTATGAAATCCCCAAGGTAGAGATTAAACTGGGGGTCGACGGCTGTTCGGCGCCGAATTTCGGGTTACCCCTTTTGAACACCGCGGTGGCGTTCAAGAAACTGGCCAATGGCGAGGGAGGCGACCCGGAGATATCCCGAATTTTAAATCGTATCAAACAGGCGATGACGGAATTTCCGGAGATGTTTTCCGGTGAGGGAAGATTCGACTTGGCGATTATGAGGAGTTTCCCCGGAAATGTTGTGAGCAAAGGGGGCGCCGAAGCGATTCAGGGCATCGGTTTTGCCGACCCGCCGATCGGGATCGCCGTTAAGATCAACGACGGCAATGAACGGGCGATACCGACGGTGACAATCGAGGTTTTGCGGCAACTAGGCCTAATTGATGTCGAGAAAGCGGAGTATTTTAAACCGTTTTATAATCCTCAAATATACAACTGGCGGAAAATCGCCACGGGCCGGATTAAGGCCGAATTCACCTTGAAAAAAGCGTGATATTGTATTAGAATTGAAAAGAATTGTCGGGTTTCTCACCCCGGCGAAGGCCGGAGTTCGAGACCCGACCTACAAAGTATGATGATAGCAGTAAAATTGTGACCACCGGGAGGTTTCGTGGATAATAAAAGACATCCGGCCGAGCCATTTCGGATAAAATCAGTCGAACCGATTGCCCTTCTGCCGCGCGAAGAACGGGAGAGGGTGATTCGAGATGCCAGGTACAACGTATTCAAAATCAGGGCCGAGGATATTTATATCGATTTATTGACCGACTCCGGAACGGGAGCGATGTCGGTGCAACAGTGGGCGGCGCTGATGCTCGGCGACGAATCATACGCCGGGGCGCGCTCGTTCATCCATTTCGAAAAGGTCGTGAAAGAAATTACCGGGAAGATGCATATCATACCGGTGCATCAGGGACGGGTGGCAGAAAATATATTTTTCTCGACGCTGCTGAAAAAAGGGGATTATGTCCCCAATAATACTCATTTTGACACGACCCGGGCCAATGCCTCGCACAAGAATGGTATCCCGGTCGACTTTCCCTGCCCCGAGGCGGCCTCGGATGACGAAATCCCGTTCAAAGGGAACATGGACACACATCAACTGGAGCGGTTTATCGAGGAAAAAGGAGCCGAGAAGGTCCCAGTGGTTTTCATGACCGTGACCAATAATTCATCGGGTGGTCAGCCGGTTTCGATGGCCAACATTAAGGAAGCATCGCGGATCTGTCATAAGCACGGCATTCTCTTTTTCTTCGATTGCGCCCGCTATGCGGAGAACTGCTATTTTATCAAGAAATTCGAACCGGGTTTTGAAAATAAGAGCATCAAGGAAATTGCGCAGGAAATGTTTTCGTATGCGGACGGGGCTTTAATGTCGGCCAAAAAGGACGGTCTCGCGAATATGGGCGGGTTTATTGCTGTCAATGATGATGAACTGGCCCGGAAGATGACGGAACTATTAATCGTCATTGAAGGGTTTTTCACATACGGCGGAATGTCGGGGCGGGATATCGATGCCATGGCGACCGGACTGATGGAAGCCTTAAACGAGGATTATTTGGCGTATCGGGTAGGGCAGATTGAATACTTTGGAAGGATGATAGAACAGGCGGGAGCGCCGATCATAAAGCCGACCGGAGGACATGCAATATTTATCGATGCCGGCCGATTCCTGCCGCATATTCCGTATCACCAATTCCCGGCGCAGTCACTTACGGTGGAGTTGTATCGCGAAGGGGGAATCCGGGCGGTGGAAATCGGTTCGATGATGTTCGGCGGAATCGACCCGGTAACCGGTGAGGAAATGAAGGCCCCGCGGGAATTGGTTCGTCTAGCCGTACCGCGGAGAGTCTTTACCGCCAGTCATCTTGACTATGTGGCGGATGTCATCGGGCGGATTGCCCGGAAGAAAGAGTCATTGAAAGGGTATCGGCTGACTCGTCAGGCGACATATTTAAGGCATTTCACTGCCGAATTGGAAGAAGTCGCTGGCAGTGGGATAAAGGTCAAATAAGATCGGCCGACAATAAAAATGTGAAATATGTTTCCTATATATTTGAACTTCAGGCGTTTTTATATTTAGGAGTTGATTTATAATTGGTTGCCGCCGCAGGACTTGGCGCAAAGCTCACGGAACCGGGTCAAAATTGGCCGCAAATTTGCGGGATAAAAGGCCGGTAATATGGGATTTTTTTGGGTTCCCTATAACTTGACTTTTGAAGGGTTCTATCATATATTTGCGCTGGTAATAACAGTTTAAGGAGGATTACTTATCGAATAATCGGTTAAAGGAACTGAGTTGTTTTTGAAAATGAGGAACGTGTAGTAATTTTTCGGCCCTTTAACCGTAAGTCGGCTTGTCTTTATTTATTGCCGGGTTACTGGGCCGGGTTAACGACAAACCCGGTTTCTTTATGCCCCGAATTCGATTTGTAATCACATCTTTTCTTCTCCTCACAACATCGACTATCGCTTCATCTCTCTATTCGGACGTTGAGATAATTTCATCCGACATTTCCGGCATTTCATTCCGCATCACTATGGAACAGCCGATGAAGTACGCAGTGACGCTTCCGGGCGATTCCGGGACGATTTTTCGCCGAACGGTTATGATTGGGATGCCGCCGGGAACAGAACCTTTTATCTCGGCGGCGAGCGGGTCCGGGGTGATAATGTTGCCGGATGAGGCGCCGGGAAAATGTTTGTCGGACAGTCGGGGACTGGCAAATATTGCAGCGGTGAAAGTCATTCGGGGTCATAAGGTGGCAGTAGTGGAGATTCATCCCTATTTTCAAGAGATGCTCTATAAGCAGATTGATGTATCAATATCCTTTCAAGGAAACATTGCGGATAGTCGGTGGGCGTCGCTCAAGGAGGGAACAGCCCCCTTTGATAGAATCCTTGATTATGCCGTTTTGAATTATGCTCAGGCGCGGGAATGGGTGGATCAACCGGCCCAGACGGCGGCCAAAGTGATGGCGAATCCATTTGCCCCGGCGGACACATGGTACAAGATTGGTATTAATGGACAGGGAATGGTCAAGATTACGGGACAAAATTTGATTTCCGCAGGAGCGCCGTCGAATATCACGAGCGACAATATTCATCTCTTTTATGGAGGGGGAAGGCCGTTACCGGTGTCGAACGATGTTCCCCGGCCTGATTTTCGTGAAATTCCGCTCATTGTTCAGGATGGCGGCGACGGGATACTCAATTCCGGCGATTATTTTTCTTTTTACGGCGAGCCGGCCGACCGCTGGACCTACCCGAGCGACTCCACCCCGCAGTTCATACATAATCCCTATACCGGCACCAATTATTATTGGTTGGCGGTTTCCGGAAATTTCGATCAAGGCGGGTTGAGAATAGGCACGCAGGACGGATCGCTCGCCGGTTCCCCCGATACCACCATCACGCAGACGAAAATTTATATTCATAGCGAAACCAATCGGCTTCTCCTGCACACCAATGACGGAAGTATTAATGATTATTACAACTGGTATTGGACCGATCAGAACCAGTTCACGTTCTTTGTATCGCTTTCGCACGCCGTCGGTTCGGCCATGGCCGATGTCCGTATTCACGCCAAAGCCGGCGGGGCCGGGGTTCTTGTTAATGATTACAGCGCCATAGCGGGGCAGGCGGGAAACGGTGATTATTGGTTTAGCAGTGACCGCGGTTATGATGGTCTCAATAAAATAACGTTATCCATGACCAGCAATTATGATTCACCCCCATATCTTGATTTCTGCGAAATAGGATACAGGAGCAATCTGGTCCCGGCCGGAGATCAGATCGATTTTTCGGTTGTAGATTCATCGGGAGGGCGCGCCGAGATGGCTGTTGCCAATCAATTCAGTGCCGTGCCGAGTATCTACGATATATCCGATCCATCGCGTCCGGTTCAGATAACGGGCGCGGTCGTCGGCACCAATGATATAAGATTTCAATATCCGCTTCAGGCGACCAAAAGGGCCCGTTTCTTTTTCTGCCCGCAATCACGAACCGTTACGGCGATGTCAATTACCAAAACGGCCCGGCCGACCCTGATGGATAGTCCGGCGCAGACCGATTTATTTATTATCGCACCCAACGAATTTATTCCTTCGCTGGAGAATTACAGGGCCTACCGGGCCGATCAATCCGGGGTCACGGTTAAATTGGTATCCCTCGAAGAGATTATCAACCAATTTTCCTACGGTTTGTATGATCCGACCGCTATCCGCGATTATTTGAAATTTGCCTATGACAATTATCCGTCGCCCCGCCCGTCGGCGGTTTTGCTGGTCGGTGACGGCAACTATGATTTCGAAAACAACCTTCAGACGCCGACACGAAATCTAATCCCGCCCTATATAATGGCGAATGATTCCACGGCGTCAGACGACAATTATGTTTATTTCGGAAGTTACGGATTGCTTGACGGCGATACCTCGTACGCCGTCAGCGACCGCGGGTATGATATGATGATATCCCGCTGGCCGGTACGAAATGCGGCGGAACTGAATACGGTCATCGACAAAATCGAATCGTATGAGTCATCGACCAATTTCGGACCGTGGCGCGCCACGGTGACCCTGGTGGCCGACGATGAATTCGGGAATTTCGACGGTGAGGCGTTTCATACCACTCAGACCGAGGAATTGCAGAAGTATCATCTGCCGACGGCTTTCCGCCGTAACAAAATTTATCTCTGGGATTATCCTTTCGATTCTAACCGGCAGAAGCCGCTGGTAAATCAGGCCATAATCCGGAGTATAAATGACGGAACGCTGGTGGTCAATTATGTCGGGCACGGCAACCCGGATACCTGGGCGCACGAGCACGTTTTCAACCGCAACACGGATCTACCGCAATTGCATAATGCCGATAAATTGACTTTGATATTTACGGCCTCATGTTCGATCGGATTTTTTGACGATCCGACGCGCGAAGGAATGGCCGAGGACCTCCTGCGGCTTTCCGGCGGCGGCGCTGTCGGCACGGTGGCGGCGACCCGTCTGGTGTACGCAGGCGAGAATGCAGACTTTAATCAGCAGGTTTACGATATCCTGTTCGGAGGCGATTCGCTCTCGATCTGCCAGTCGATATATACCGCCAAGCTGCTTCGGCAGTATGAATCGGGTCAGCCGCGGCCGATTCGTAATGACCGCAGTTATGAATATTTCGGGGATCCTTTTATGAAACTGGGGATTCCAAAAAATACCGTCCAATTCGAGCATCATCCGGATTCACTTCTGGCCATGTCCCGGCATCAGGTGGAAGGGACAATCAAGTCCGGTAATGGCGATCCGGCCGGCCTTAATGGGGTCCTTGATATTTATGTTTATGACTCGGATATTCAAAAGTCACACCGGGTGTTGAATCAGTCCGGTCAAACCGTGGAAGTTGTCAATTACGCCCTGGCCGGGCCGGTTATCTTCAGGGGGAAAGCCGACATAACCGATGACAATTTTCAATTTTCATTTATCGCCCCGCTCGATATCGGCTACGGCGGCCAGGGGGCGAAAATCTCCGGATATGCCATCGGAGCATCATCGGACGGTTTCGGGCTGGTGGATTCGTTGCCGGTATCACCTTTGATCGCCGAAAACGACGATTCCGCCGGGCCGAGCATTGTCTATACATTCGGGACCAGAAAGAACTTTGTTTCCGGTGACAAGATTGCGTCGGGAGAGGAACTGACTCTCAGGCTGAGCGACCCGTCGGGAATTAATCTAACCGGCGGCTCGGGACACGGGATTTCTCTTGTTTATGACGGGGAAATCGGCAGTATGGTCAACCTGACCGACTTGTTTGAATATGACGAAGGCAGTTATACGTCGGGTCGAATAAATTATGCTCTGGGAAATGTGACGCCGGGAGAACACCGATTTAAAGTGAAAGTGTGGGACAACGCCAATAATTCATCGGTGGCGGAATTCGGCGCTGAAGTTGTTCCGGAAGGGCAATTCGTCGTTTCCAATCTTTTAAATTATCCGAATCCGATGCGCAGCCAGACGACCTTCTCGTTTGAATTGACTTCACCGGCGAAGCGGGTAAGTTTGGAGATTTTCACGTTATCGGGCAGGAAAATTATGGCCTTTGAGAAAGATATGATCTCGGAAGATTATCATGAATTTTGCACCTGGAACGGGCGCGATGCCGACGGGGATCGCGTGGCCTCGGGAGTCTATATATATAAACTGACCGCGCTGTCGGCGGAATCCGGCAATGTGGTTGAATCATATGGAAAAGTAGTTGTTGTCAATTAATACCTTCTGGAGGTTTTTGATGCGGAAATTAGTCGTCCTCTTAATAGTCGCCGTCATGATCATGCTGGGCGCCGTTGAGAGTTATGCGAATGTATCGAGCGCCGCGGTTCTCTTTTTAAGGATTGCGGCCGGGGCCCGGGCGGCGGGGATGGGAGAAGCCTTTGTGGCGGTGGCCGACGATGCCACAGCCACGCACTGGAACCCGGCCGGATTGGGGAACTATCCTCTATCGAGCAAGTGGTTCGATATCGGCGTCCCGGAAGAATTCCAGCCGTTGCGGCATATCGCCATTTTCAGGAACGATGCCGGTGAATCCGATTATCGGCATTATGATATCTGGGGGATTTCTCCCAAAGGGCTGGTGAAGTACAGCCGCGGTCAATGGATCCAGGGGGATATAATCGAGCCGAGCAGCGAGCAGACGGCGGAAGGAATACTTCGCCAGTACGTGGGACTGGTCGGTGATTCGGCGGAGGACAAGGTCCAGCCGCTGATGGTCAAGCTGGGCCGGGCCAATAATCCTTACCCTTTGGAACGCCTGGATAGCCTGAAAAATAATGTCATGCAGCGCCTTCCCGAAGATCTGAAGTCGAAAACGGAACTTGAAAATGCTTTCAACAGCGCTATTGAGGCATATAATCAATGCCTGCTTGACTGGACCGTTCTGAAAAAGGCCTTCGATGCCTATCATGACGCCGTGAAAGATTCCGTGATAAGTGAGGGCGAAGCGGACAAAATCCAATTCGCGGTGGAAAAAGCCAAAACGAGAGCCCTTCCGCCCCAATTGACCATACCGTTCGATGTCAATTTTGCCGGGGAAATAAATGATATCGCCGCCGACAACGATTATCTCTGGATCGCCTCCGGCTCCAATCTGTACCGTTACAACGGAAGCAACTGGCAGAAATTCGGCGCCGATCAGGGGCTGGCGGTCGGTAAGGTGGAAATGATACGGTTGTACAACAAGAAGGCGTATCTCGGCACCGACAACGGCATGGTCGTCTATGACAACGGAGCGTTCATCTTTTTCGGCAGCAATACCGGCCTGCCGGAAAAAGAAGTGTCCGGCATAGCGGTCGCCAAAGATAACGAAGCCTGGACGGTTATAGACGGCGATCTTTATCATTATGACGGCAATTCCTGGAAGAATTATTTTACGTATAATGACGTTCTGCAGCAATCGGATTCGGCCATTTATGAGACGATGAAATTGTACGGCACGCCCGCCGAAAGAACGGAATACATGGCCAAGTTCGATCAGATGAATCCCAAGGCGGCGCCGGTAACGGTACCGGACGGCGGAATCAGCATGACGCGCTTGATAGATTCGGTCGGCGTCATGCGGGCCTATCTGGCTTCGCAGGATACGGCCAATAATAAAATCTATATTGATCCCCGCAATTCCGGCCCGGGCCGGGCAATCAAAGTCCCCTTTACGGCCGGATTGAGACTGGCGACGACCGACATGGCGGTCGATAACCGCGGCGATGTCTGGATTGGCACCGATTACGGATTGCTTCGTTTTGACGGTCATCGCTGGGTTCGTTACGGATACCGGAACTACAGTGTTGACGCCGATCAAACGGTCATGCAGCTGGCCCTACAGAGAGTCAATGGCGATTCCGCGCGCGCTGAAAGATTGGCGCGAAATATCCGGACTGTCAATGAACTCACCGACGATAGTCTGAAGGCCGGGCAAGTAATCAAGATGTACGCCAATCCGGCCGGGTCGCGGATAAATGAAATAACGCCGTATGAAGGTCGGCTGTTTTTCGCCACCAGCAGCGGCACGATCGTTTATGACGGCCGCTGGTCGCGGTACAATCAGGAAAATCTGGGGACGACCTCGACGGCGACAATCGATCATCGCGCCAACAACGCCTGGTTCGCTTCCTCTGACCGCATTCTGGTGCGGGGCGGGGCGCACGGCGAATTGACGATGATGCATGTCAACTGGCTCCCGGAACTGGCCAGCGATCTCTATTATGAATTTTTCTCCTATGTTAAAAATGTCGAAGCGCTGGGGACGATCGGAGGCAATGTCACGTTCCTATCTTACGGCAATATCAAGCGGACCGATCCATACGGGAACGATCTGGGCGATTTTTCGGCCTTTGATGTCGCCGCGACACTCTCGTACGGCACGGCCCTGTCGCCGTCGCTTTCCGGCGGAATTTCGGCCAAGATTATTTATTCCCATCTGTCTTCAGTGGGAGCGGGAAAAGAAAAAGGGAGCGGGACCTCGACGGGTATCGCCCTTGATGCGGGAATTTTATACAAGTTGACGCACCGGGTGACTTTCGGGGCGGCGGTGACCAACCTGGGTCCGGATATCGCCTATATCGACGTGGCGCAGGCGGATCCTCTCCCGCGCAACCTGGCAATCGGGCTGGGGTGGAAATTGCTTGAATCGGCATATAATAAATTCTTAATTACTGTCGAAGCGAACAAATCCCTGGTAGGACTGAACGGCAGTCTATCTCAGGAAATGAAGGAAGTGGTGCTTAACGGCGGGGCCGAGTACTGGTATGGTTCTTTCATTGCGTTCCGGGCCGGATACATTTATGATCAGGAAGGCGAGATCAAAACCCCGACATTGGGATTTGGCCTGCAGTATCGGTTGTTCCGATTTGACTTTGCCTATATTCCGTCGAACGATCAGGTT
Organism: Candidatus Zixiibacteriota bacterium; assembly: GCA_900498245.1. NCBI lineage: Bacteria > Pseudomonadati > Candidatus Zixiibacteriota > Candidatus Zixiibacteriota bacterium. Next base: position 2,522,418 of record LS998015.1, on the reverse strand, counting down.
CCGCTGGCCAACACCATGCGGTTTTCGTTATCGATAGCGATGTAACCGCGTGAGGATGGAGGTTGGGAATATGCGAGTGCGCGCAACAATAGGAATATCCTTCTGTTTAATCGTCCTCCTGTCGGTGGTAAAATCGTTTTCTGCCGACGGGAAGATTCTGGTTCCGCGAGAAATGGACAGAATCCGGGCGGACAGTTTACAGGGGAAAGTGGTGGAGCGCGGTTTTCATTCGGCGGTATCAAAAAGGAATATCCTGAAACTGAGCCGGGAGGAACCGTGGATGCTTCCCAAAGCCGGTCTCAAACCGGGAGTCAAGGACACCATCAGAATTCTGGCAATGCGCTTTGATTTTCAGTATGAAAGCCCCGATGACCCGAATACCACGGGGCGGGGTCATTTTGATATGCGGGACACGACCACCTTCAAGAATGAGGAAGGTCACATGATCGATCCCTCACCGCATATCAAGAGATATTTCGAAAAGCATCTGGAAGCGCTGGCCCTTTATTATCATTTTGTTTCCGAAGGTAAGGTGGCTCTGATATATGACGTTTATCCGTCTCAGAGCGATTCCGTTTATCACTTGCCGCACTCCATGGGTTATTACGGCGCCCAGCGGCCCGATTCCGGTCTGAGCGAATATGTAACCGACGCCATCAAACTGGCGGATACATCGGAACCGGCGATTAATTTCGCAGATTATGATTCCTATATTCTGTTTCATGCCGGCTCGGATCGTCAGAATGATATCGGTTTCCCGCCGACGACATCGGATCTCTATACCGGCAATGTGTTTTTGGGAGATCCGGTCTATGTTGATAAAACCGGCACGGATTCAACCATAATAACGGATGCGGTGGTCATGCCGGAGACGGCCTGTCAGGATAACCGGGCCACGGCTCTTAATGCCGTGATGGTGCATGAATTCGGACACCAGTTGGGAGCGGTCGATTTGTACAACACGCAGACTTTTCTGACGCAAGTCGGGGACTTCTCAACCTGGGATAACAATGGTTTTGGGACCGGTATCGATTTTGGGTTTGTCGTGGGCAGGGTTTTCGGAACGATGGCGGTCTATCCCGATGCCTGGCACCGCGCTTTCTTCGGTTTCGTGGAACCGGTTGTTTTTCGGAGCGGCACGGACATCCCCCTGGTGGCGGATGAAATGATAAAAGACGGTATAAAAATAGCCAAGATTCCTATTTCCGAATATGAATATTACCTGCTGGAAAACAGGCGGGAGGATATTGATGGAAAACCGACGGCGCTTCTGGCCGATTCCGTGACATCGGTGATACTCGGCCCGATTGATTTAAACCGCAATTACACGCATGAATATGATTTTCTCTTGCCGGGTTCGGGCATACTTATCTGGCATGTCGATGAGAGAGTGGCGCTGATGGATTATGACGGCGACGGAATCAATAATTTCAATGAAAATCAACTGCAATTGGATCCGTCCCACCGCTTTGTGGAACTGATGGAGGCAGATGGGCTGATCAATTTCGGCGGCTACTATTACGCCGGTTTCGGCTCCCAGGAAGATATGTATTACGCCGGCAACAATTCGTCTTTTACACCCAACACCAATCCTCCGTCCATAGGGTACTATGGAATCAACAGCCATATCAGAATCACCGGGATATCGCCGCAGGATACGACCATGAGTTTCAGTGTCGAATATGACAATGTTTCGGACGGTTTTCCCCGGAGGGCGGGCTATCCGGCATACAGTTTGAATTCGATTGCGGCCGATCTTGATAATGACGGCAATGATGAAATTATCGACGGTTCCAATCAGAATCTGGTCGTAATGAAGCAGGACGGCTCTGATTTTCTCCCCGAGGGGGTAGTGCAATACGATAGCTCCTATTCGCTGACCGGCAAGGGTTACTATCCGGTGCCTTTATTTGCCAAAGTCCCATTTACGATTACGGCGGGGCCGGTAGTGGGGTATATGGGAACAAATAATGATACCACTTTTGTCGCCGTCGGGGCATCATCAAATGTATACGTCTACAGTGCTCAAGATAATAATCATGACGGATTGGCGGACCCGCTGTTCACATCATCGATACAACCGACCATGGCCATGGCGATAACGTCGGGGAAGAAATTGATAGTCGCGGGTATGAAAGATACCTCATATATCCAACTTTTCGAACTGGAGAACGGCATCGCTTTGCCTTTCGGCGGACGAATAGTCCATGTTCCGCAGCCGGCTCTGTATGGTATCAATCAGATTGGTAATAGTGTGGCGATGATTGCCGGCGAGCCGGATAATATCAGACTGTATTATTTCAAGTCGGACGGCGATACCCTGTCATTCGATCTCGAAGGCAATTATACTCTGGGGCCGGTTTGCACCGATCTGGATAGAAATGGCCTTCCGGAAGAAATAGTGGCCTCGCCGACGGGAAGAATAAAAGCCGTTACTATAGATACAGCGACAGGTAGTTTCGCAAATTATGGGCAAATAGACCTGCGGACCGCCCTGACGGCCAATCCGGTAGCGGCTGATTTTGATAATGACGGTTTCGCGGATATAATTGTCGGAGGCAAGGAGAAGATCTACGGGTTGGATCGGAATTTTATCAGTCTCACCGATTTCCCGATTATGATTGACCGGAAATATCCCAATGACGATGTGCTTTCGGCTCCGATTGTGGCTGATATCGACGGCGATAGACAGCAAGACATAATTGTCGGCATGAGCAGCGGCAATTGCTACGCTTTCGGGCCGGATTTGAAGTACGGCTTCCCGGTGGCGTCGGGCGGAGTCGGCATCGGGTCACCGGTGGTTTATAAAAAAGCCAACGGAGGCGGATTAGGATTTCTGGGAGTGGATGGCTGGTTCTATTCATATGACATATCCTATGATTCGACCCGTGCCAACTGGCGCATGGGCGGGGCCGACGCTCAGGGCAGTTTCAATCTTCCCTTGAGTAAATTTTCACCTCCTGCCAATGTCGCCGATATTCTCCCAAGGGAGAAATTCTTCTGTTATCCCAATCCAGCCATAGACGGCCGAACCACGATTCGCTATTTCCTCGGCCGGGACGCCGAGGTGACACTGACGATGTATGATCTCTCGGGGAAACAGGTGGATCAGGTCAAGGCCCATTCCTCCGAGGGAACGACGGAGAGGACGTGGAGCGGAGCGGCGCTTCCGACGGGAGTTTATCGATGCGTATTGAAAGCCGATTTCGGCGGTGACACCAGAACCGCCTTCACCGATATAGCGGTAATTAAATAAGAAAGGAATAGATGATGAAAAAAACCTTGTTAGCAGCCGCCCTTCTGGCCATAATTTTCTATTTGCCGTCCGGCGCCATCACTCTGGAAAACAGCAATCTCGATTTGAAAATTCAGGCGCTTAAAAACAGCGGCAACGAGTATATCAAAACCATAACCCAAAGCGACCCGCAGGGTGACGAATTCGATGAGGCCAATGCCAAGGACAAGGGAATATATAATTATGAATATAAATCGCCCAAAAAGGCCTTTCTTTATTCGCTTCTGCTCCCCGGTCTGGGGCAGCGCTATGCCGGCTCAGGCATAATCAAGCAGGTCGGTTTTTTGGGGATCGAGGGAGCTATTTGGGGATTTCATTTCAAGTATCGCAGTGACGGCAATAAAAAAACCGACGAGTTTCAGGCCTGGGCCGATAAATACTGGCTCGAGGGAGACAGTACAATTACGGAGTCATATCGAGGATGGATGTACCTTCACGGCGACACCGAGGGGGTCACAGTAGGTTACGATCATATTCTGCCCGGCACCAAGACACAGCAATATTATGAAATGATTGGAAAATATGACCAATTCCGCGGCGGTTGGGACGATTATTGGGGTCCCGACAGTCTTCTGTATGACAGCGTGCCGTCGCCCCATCGCGCCCAATATCTCGATATGCGCAAGAAGGCCAATGATCTTTTGGACAAGGCCGATAATTTTATCGTCTATGCCGTCATCAATCATCTTGTGTCGGCCATCGATGCGGCCATATCGGCCCGACGGCACAACCGGAATCAATCCGGGGACAACTGGTCGCTGGATACTGTAATGAAATATTATTCGGCCACCGAGGAAATTCCGGTAGTGAGATTTTCATATAAATTCTAGTGAGGGCAAAGGTGAGGAATATGAATTCAGCACGGCCGGCACTAATCATGGGAGTCCTATTGATTATCCTAATGGGTCCTGCGGAAGTCCTCTGTCAACTGCAATTTGAGTCATCGCCGATTCATATGCCGGTGACAGTATCCGACCGCAACCCATCCGATGATTTCGGCGGGCCGGCCGATAATACCAAAAAAACCGAGCCAAAGAAAGCGGTTGCACAGCCCGAGAGCCATTTGTCCAAAACCAAGGCGATGCTCCTTTCGCTGGTGCTTCCGGGAGCCGGTCAATATTATGCGGGGGCGAAGGGGCGGGCCGAGGTCTTTTTCGGTTGGGAACTGGTCACCTGGGCGGGCGTCTATGCCTTTCATACTTATGGCGGATGGAAAAAAGATGATTATATCCGGTATGCTCAATTGCATGCGAGTATCGATCCGGCCGGCAAAGACGATAATTTTTACAAAAATCTCACTTTTTACGAAAATCGCGAGGACTATAATTCCGCAGGAAGAATTATCGAGCCGACGGCGCCGTATTATCCGCCGGATCAATCCTATTACTGGCAATGGGACGGCCAGAGTTCTCAGGACACTTTCCATTCGATGCGCAATGCCAGTAAATCGGCTTTCCGCAAGGCGACCTTCATGATCGGCGTGGCCGTTTTCAATAGAATCGTGTCGAGTATCGATGCTTTGCGGACGGTCAAGAATATTGCGGGGCAGGGCCATGAAGAGGCTCCGGGATATTCCCAAGCGGATAATAAAGTGAAATTCAAGTTTAATTGTCATCCGTTCGGAAGCAATCCACGGATAGGAATCGGTGTCTCGCGCAATTTTTAGGGCTTAATTCAACGGCGACCTAATTATTGCATTTTTGACTACTTAAATTATTGACTTGAAAAGCGCATCTTTTTATTGTTCAAGCATGCGTCTGATTTTTCCCATTTTACAGCTGGTCCGCGTTCATAATTGCCTGATTGCCGGAGTCGGCGTCTGGCTCGGCGGATACCTGACGCATGTTGGCGAAAATAATTGGCGCCTTCTGGCGGCCTCCATCGCGGCCGCCTTGATCTGCGCCGGCGGCAATGCCCTTAACGATTTTTTCGATCTGGAATCGGACCGGACCAATCACCCCAACCGGCCTCTGGTTAAAGGGACCATCCCGATTTATATCGCCATCGTAGTCTGGATGGTTTCCAATCTGGCGGCGGTAATATTTCTCATATTCCTGAATGTCTATCAGATTATTGTCGGGCTTTTGGCAATCATTCTTTTGGTTTGGTACGATATTTATATTAAAAAAACCGTTCTATGGGGAAATGTCGCGGTGGCGGTACTGGGTGGCGCGACTTTTATATTTGGCGGTCTGTTCAGTCCACATTCAATTTTGGGTTTGCCCGGCGTGCTGGTTCCGGCTCTGTTTGCCTTTCTCTTTCATATGGGGAGAGAAATAATAAAGGATATTGCCGATTACGAAGGGGATAAAATGCACCTGATCCGCAGTCTGCCGGCCGTCATTTCTCCCCTGGGCTCGTTGGTTCTGGTCAGCGGTCTGGCCACGATTTTAATAGTCTTGACATTATATCCCTTGATTCCGGGTTGGTATCGGCCGGCCTATGGTTTTATAGTCATTTTACTGGTTGACATTCCTCTCGCGGCGACGCTGATTTTTATTTGGTTTTCGCAACGCGTTGACAGATTTGCGCTTACGTCAGTGCTGATGAAGGTCATGATGATCCTCGGCATGGCCGCCTTTCTCTTCGGGCGCAGATAAATTTTTTGCAACCACCATCTCCAGAATTAGTATAAACCTAACTAAAAGGCAAGAAGTTAACTATTTGAATTGAGGATATTTTTTCATATTTTCAGGCCTTTACTGAATATAAATATTAAGTATGTTAAAGAATCTCTCGGGCGCGTTTTTGCCGGTCATTTTTTCAGTTTTCGTCTTTTCGACAAAAGCCGGTGAATTGTCTTTGTCGGCGCAAATGGATCGGAATGATATCCCATTTGAGGGGAAAGTCGGGCTCGCTATCGAAATCAAGTGGCAGGGAGGGCTGGATAGGTATGCCTTCGGACTTTTACCATTGCCCTCGGCGCAGGGACTTCAGGTAATGGGGACAACCTCGGCGATTTCAAGTGATATGGAATCGGGGAAGGAAGTTACGACCCGCAAATTTCATTATGACTTCAAACCGACTCGGGCCGGAATCGGAACCATCGAGCCGATCGTGTTGAAATATGTCTCGATGCCGGATTCAGTTCCGGGCGAATTGACGACTCAGCAGTTCCAGGTTTCTATCGCCCAGCCGCTTCCCAAACCTGAAAAGTCGAATATTGGAAGAAATGCCGCTATTGCAGGAGCGGTCGTCATATTGCTGGCGGCCCTGACGTTTTGGTGGAAAGAACGAAAGAAGAAATCATTGCCGGAAGAGCCGGCCCTGACGCCGGAAGCGAAATTCGCGGAGCAACTTATCATTTTGAAGAAGGAAGCGGCGTCGGATAGGAAAGTTTTTTTCACTCGCTTGTATAAAATTCTTGTGGAATATATTGAAAACAAGTACTCGGTGTCCCAGGCCGGGAAATCGGCGCCGGCAGTTGTGGAACAATTGAACGGCATGGAAATCGAGACCGGGAAAAAAGAAAAATTGATAGAATGGATAACGGTCGCGGAAAGAGAGAAGTATGCACCGATCAGCGGGGTGCCGGGCGACACGATTCGGATGATATCGGAATTGGAAGATTTTTTTGGAAAATAGTACCTGCCATATAACGGAGGCGAAATGAATAAAGACATCGAACAGATTCAGGCAATTGTTGAAAAGGAATCGGTTTTTGTCGAGAAACTCACAACCCAAATAAGTTCCATAATTGTCGGCCAGAAGTACATGATTGAGAGACTTCTTATCGGTCTTCTGGGTGATGGTCACGTTCTTCTGGAAGGGGTGCCCGGACTGGCCAAAACGCTGGCGGTCAAGACCCTTTCGGATACCGTCAACGCTAAATTCCAACGCATTCAGTTCACGCCCGATCTGCTCCCGGCCGATCTTATCGGGACGATGATTTATAATCCGCAAAAGGGGGAATTTTCGGTCAAGAAAGGACCGATATTCGCCAATATTATTCTGGCCGATGAAATCAATCGTGCCCCGGCGAAAGTCCAATCGGCCCTTCTCGAGGCGATGCAGGAACGCCAGGTCACGATAAGCGACAGCACCTATAAATTAGACGAGCCGTTCCTGGTGCTGGCGACCCAGAATCCGATCGAGCAGGAAGGGACCTATCCTCTCCCGGAGGCGCAGGTGGACCGGTTCATGCTGAAACTGAGAATAACCTATCCGTCGCCGTCCGAAGAGCGGGTCATTATGGACCGGATGACGGTGGGCGAGGTGTACAAAGTCGAGAAAGTTATTTCGCCCGAAGAAATAATCAAGGCGAGGAAAGTCGTTTCGGAGATATATGTGGATGATAAAGTAAAGGAGTATATCATAAACATCGTCTTCGCGAGCCGGGAGCCGGAAAAGTACGGGCTGTCGGCCATAAAAGATTTGATCGGATACGGGGCATCGCCGCGGGCCACGATTTATCTGAATGTTGCCGCCAAGGCTCATGCTTTCTTGCGCGGTCGGGGATATATAACACCGGAAGATGTGAAAGCGATCGGGCTCGATGTCCTGCGCCACCGAATTATAGTTACATATGAAGCCGAAGCCGAAGAGAAAACCTCGGATGATATCGTGAAACAGATTTTTGATACCATTGAAGTTCCATGATTCGATATCTCACCTATGGACCAGAAAGAGATATTTAAAAAAATAAGGCGGATTGAAATTCGGACCAAACGCCTGGTCAACGACCTGTTTTCCGGTGAATACCATTCGACATTCAAGGGGCGGGGGATTGAATTCGAGGAAGTCAGGCAATACCAGCCGGGCGATGACATCCGTTTGATCGATTGGAACGTGACGGCCCGGGTCGGCTATCCTTATATCAAGAAATTCCGTGAAGAGAGAGAATTGTCGGTTATCTTTCTGGTCGATATGTCGTCCTCGGGTTTTTTCGGTACCAAGGAGAGATTTAAGGAAGAAACGGCGGCCGAACTTTGCGCCCTTCTCGCTTTCTCGGCCATCAAGAACAATGATAAGGTCGGCATGATAATCTTTACCGACAGGATCGAGAAGTTTATCCCGCCCAAGAAAGGGAAAGGGCATGTTCTCCGCCTGATTCGGGAGATACTCTATTTCAAGCCGACCGGGACCGCGACCGATATCGGGATGGCATTGGAATATTTCAGCCGGGTCATCAAGAAGAAATCGGTCGTATTTTTGATTTCGGACTTTCTTTCCGAGGGATACTTGAAGCCGCTTCAGATCGCCAACAACAAGCATGATATGATTGCGATGAAAATCTCCGACCCGCGGGAAATGAAGTTTGACAATGTCGGGATGATTGAATTGGAGGATGCAGAGACGGGGGAAGTTATGATTATCGATACGGCATCTTCGGAATTCAGGCTCGATTTCGCCCAGAAAGCCGAGGCTGATAATTTCGCTCTGAAAAGATCTTTCAAACTGATAAATATGGATTTCATCAATATCATCACGGATCAATCATATATAGTACCGTTGATTAATTTCTTCAGAATGCGCGAGAAAAGGCATTAGGGCGGCGCCATATGGAAAAGAGCAGATCAACATTAGGCATTATCAGCGTAATATTATCGGGACTGACTCTGATTGCGATCATCTATCTGGCCGCAGATTTGCAGAGGTCAAAAGCCGTTAGGGATTATTCGGTTCAAAAGAATCTGGCCGGGGAATTGGCCGACAATAATTTGTATCAGGCATCGATTGACCAGTATGAAAGGATTCTTGAAGATCCCAAACTGGATGCTGAGACTTCCGCCAATATCCATTACCTCATCGGCAAAATTTACTTCGAGAATCTGCAGGATTACGCCAAGGCGGCGGCCGAATATGTGATGGCCCGTTCCTTGAATCCCAAAGGGAGTTTTTACGATGAAGCGGGCAAAAATCTGATCACCTCACTGGAAAAGATGGGGCGGATGGTCGACGCCAAGCGGGAATTGGATCAGGAAGCCGATCTGAATCCATCGCAACCGAAAAAGGGAGGAACGCTGGTGGCCAAAATAGGTTCGGAGCCGGTTTACTTGGCGGATATCGATAACGCGATTCAAAGCCTTCCGACGGAGATGCAGAAAAAATTTCTCGGGCCGGAGGGGAAAAAGGAAATGCTTCAGCAGTATATCGCGGTGGAACTGATGTACAAAGCGGCGGTCCGGGAGGGGCTGGATCGAGACCCCGCAATAGTAAAACAAAAGGAACAACTGGAAAAACAACTGGTGGTCGAAAAGTACGCCACCGGCAAAATTCTCCCGCAGATAAATATCGATACCGCCGACGTGCACAATTATTACCTGGCCAACAAGAAAGACAAATACGGTGATAAGTCATATGACGACGTCAAAACGCAGGTGATAATGGATTATCAGCAGGCGAAATCGCAGCGGGCCTTTTCCGATTATATCGCCAAACTGGCGGCGATGGAAAAGGTGCAGATATTTGATGAGAATTTGAAATAAAGAGATGTCTCGTAAATTAAGAAATATTATCCTTTTTCTTTTGGGGCTGCACCTGGCAGTCCTGATTGTCTATGCCCTCTTTCGAATAATCGGCGGAGATGAAGGGGTCTATCTGGCGGCTACCCGCGCCGTGGGACTTCATAAGGCCCTCTATTCCGATTTCTTCTTTACGCAGATGCCGCTTTTGCCGACAGTGTTTTCGTCGCTGGCACTATGGGGCTGGAAATCGCTCTGGATTCTACGAGGCTTGGCGGTGACGGCGGGCATTTTATCGGCCATAATCCTCTTTGCTATTGTTCTTAAATTAACGCGAAATATTACGGTCTCAATAGTGGCGCTGGCGATGTATACGCTTTCGGGCCTGATTATTTCAATGCATACCATTTATGAATCGCCGGTCTTTGCCCATTTCCTGTGCCTTACCACTTTTTATTTCTGGATCCGATTCAGAGAGAGGGAAAAGATCCGCGATCTGATATTTATGGGCCTGTTTCTAGGGACCTTGATAAATTTGCGTGCCACATATATCGTCCTTTTGCCGCTTTATGCCTGGTCGCTTCTAACGTTATCTCAGAAAAATCGAATCAAACGCGCTGTCTGGTTCATTCTGGCCCTGGCCGTGCCGACGCTCCCGACTTTGCGGATAATCGCCTCCTCGCCGACTCATTTCTGGTTCGATAATTTTATCTTTCAATTGTACCGCGAGACCGACCGAAGTGCGGCGTACTTCATACTTAACAAAGCGGCGATATTTCTCCGCACCGTATCCGATCCGCACCTTCTTATAATCATTGCGTTGACTCTTATATCAATTTTCTTGATGGTCCGCTCCGGGAGAATTGGAACATTCGCCAATATTGTCAGGATGCCGGAAGGGATGGCAGTGGCCAATTTGATTCTTCTGGCACTGGTATATCTGGTTCCTTATCCGACGCTGCGGCACTACTTTGAGCAGTATATGGCATTTGCCATAATTGTCATCGCGCTCAATCTGGAAAATATCTGGCGCCGGACGGCGGATATGTGGGGTATTTTATGGAGAAAGATCGGGCTAATCATTCTTTCGGCGGCGTATCTGCTTTCGATGATACTCTACCTGGCAATTGACATTTTTGCGGTGCGGGACCGCGATCAACGGCGGTATTTGCCGGAGGTCAAGAGAGTCACAGCGAAGATGCTGGAATTGGCGGGTCCGGCCGACACCGTGTTTTCGGAGTGGCCGCTTTATCCGTTTTTGACCGGCCAGCCGGTGCTTCCCTACACCGAAATAATTACATCGCAATGGGCCATGCCGCTCGATCATCAGGGTTTTATGTATTATAAATTATGTGACAGTACTTATCTGAGGGAAGCGATTGAGAGAAGGACCCCAAGGCTGGTGGTCGCGGTTTATGAAACCCCGTCGTATTACAAACAGCAGCTGAACGCGGGTTACGACAAATTGTATCAAGCCAATGAAGTGAGTCTTTACAGGAGCAAATGAGGGGATTTAATTACATAATTGGGGTGTTATTGATTGCCGGAACCAGCGTCATGGCGGCCGAAAAGACGCCGGTTGACACGGTAAAATCGGCGCCGGGAATATCGATCGAGACCTCCGTGGACCGTTCCGAGATTTACATCGGCGATTTGATCAAGTATACGCTGTCGATAATTCACGATTCGAATATCGTTTTGACACCCCCGCCGATTGGGGCCAATCTGGGGGCGTTCGATGTCAAAGATTATCAGACCGATGTCGAGACCAAACTAAAAGACGGCCGGATCAAGAGCGAGAGCCGCTTTGTCCTGACCACCTTCACAACCGGGGATTATATTATCCCGCCGATTCCGGTGGAATTCAAACTGCCTGATGGAACGGTTAAATATCTGATTTCGGAACCGACCCCGATAAGAGTCAAATCGCTTTTGGCCGAAGGGAACGACTCGGCCGACATTCGCGATATCAAGGGGCCGATTTATTTTAAGATGAAAGCTACTTGGCCATATTATATGGCGGGGATTGTCGTAATCCTGGCTGCCGCCGGGTATTACTGGTGGTGGCGCCGGCGAAAGAAACTGGGCCCGGCAGAATTTATCGATACTCGCAAGCCATGGGAGATTGCGTTTGAAAGTCTGGCGGTGTTGCAGCAGAAGAAATATGTCGAAGAGGGGAAATTCAAACAGTTTTATATCGAGTTGACCGAAATCATCAGGGCCTATTTCGGCCGGGTGTACCGGATGCCGGTTCTTGATATGACCACTGATGAATTCCTGGGACAAATCGTTGAAAAAGAGGTCGATGCCGAGCTGTTCAATCGTCTCAAGAAATTTCTTAACCACGGCGACATGGTGAAATTTGCGAAATTGATACCTGAAGCGGAAAAGGCGGTGGCCGATTTCGACGAAGTCTCGGCGATAGTGGAAACGGTTCGTCAGGCCGAGATGGCAAAACCACCGGTTATAGCAGGGATGAACGAAAGCGCGGGGAAAAGCGATGTTTAGATTCGCCGGTTTTCATATTACGCTTTTTAATCATGACATTGCGCTGTCGGCGCTCGCGATTTTTGTGGCCGGAGCCGTGATCCTGGCCCTGATGATATTTTTTGAATTTCGCAAGCGCAAAGCGCAATCGGCCTCGATCAGATACAGCGATTTGAAAATAATCAGGAAAGCGGCCAGAACAGGGCGCCAGAAGTTCCGCTTTCTTTTAAGTGTTCTGCGTGTCCTGGCACTGGTTCTCCTAATCGTGGCCTTTGCGCGTCCCCAGGCCGGAACGGAGAATCGGGAAGTGACGTCCGAGGGAATCGATATCATGCTGGCGCTGGATATTTCCGGCTCCATGCGGGCCGAGGATTTCAAACCGGAGAACCGTCTCTATGTGGCCAAGGAAGAAATAAAGAAATTTGTTTCCAAGCGGGTCAGCGACCGGATCGGGCTGGTGGTATTCTCGCAGACCTCATTTACGCAGTGTCCCCTGACGCTCGATTACGGGGTCCTTCTGAACTTTCTGGATCAGGTGAAATTCGGGATGATAAAGGACGGCACCGCGATCGGCATGGCCCTGGCCAATTGCATCAACCGTCTCAGAGAATCGCCGTCGAAGACCAAAGTGATAATTCTACTCACCGATGGCGTCAATAATGCCGGGGAAATAGATCCCTTGACGGCGGCCACGATTGCCAAGACGATGGGCGTAAAAATATATACTATCGGTATCGGGAAGCCGGGGATGGCTATGTATCCGATCGATGATCCGATTTTCGGGAAAAGATATGTCTATCAGCCGAACGAAATCGACGAAGATATGCTTCGCAAGATAGCCGAAAAAACGGGCGGCAAATATTTCCGGGCCCGTTCCGAAAAGGAACTGGAAGATATTTACAGTGATATCGACAAACTGGAAAAGACCAAAATTAAGGTCAATGAATACACCCAATATAAAGAGCTGTTTCCTCCGTTGGTCTATTTCGGTTTGATATTTTTGGTTCTCGAAATGGTTCTGGGCCAGACCATTTTCAGGAAGATTCCGTAGCGGTGATGAAGGTATAAGATGCGTTTTGCAGTTCCGTCAAATTTGATTCTTCTGGGCCTGATAGCGGTCCTGGGGATATTTTATATCTGGTCCATAAGCCGCAAGAAGAAATTACTTTCCCGGTTCGGCGATCTATTTCTAATAATGAAGAATGCGCCCTATATATCTTTCGCCCGCCAAGGCGGGAAGGCGGCGCTGCTTCTGGCCGGAGTGCTTTTTATGGTTATTACCCTGTCGCAGATACAGTGCGGTACGCATATGGAAATGATGAAACGGGAGGGGATCGACCTGGTGATCGCGGTTGATGTGTCCAATTCGATGCTGGCTCAGGATATCAAGCCAAGCCGGATAGAAAAGGCCCGCCAGGAGGTGCGGGGGATCATCGACCGGCTCAAGGGAGACCGGATCGGGCTGGTGGTCTTTGCCGGTGACGCCTTCATAGAGTGCCCGCTGACACTCGACTACTCCGCGGCCAAAATATTTCTGGATATAATCGATGTTGGGCTGGTGCCGCGACAAGGGACGGCCATCGGCGATGCCATCCGCAAGGCGACGGAAGCGTTCAGTAAGATGGAGAAGAAACACAAGGTTCTGATACTCCTGACTGACGGGGAGGACCAGAATACCGACCCTCTGGGGGCGGCCGAAGAAGCGCGAAAGGAAGGGGTCAAGATATATACAATCGGCATCGGCTCGGTTACGGGGGAACCAATTCCGATTACCAATCGTAATGGAGATGTGATAGGGTATAAAAAGGACCGCAACGGCGAGGTGGTGGTCACCAAACTGGATGAAATGACGCTCCAGAAAATTGCCCTGGCGACCGGCGGCAAATATTACCACGCTACGCCGGGCGAGATGGAACTGGATAAAGTCTATGATGATATCAGCAAAATGGAGAAGAAGGAATTGGAAGGGAAATTGATGGTGCAATACGAAGACCGCTTCCAATATCCGCTTCTATTCGGTATATTCGTTATCGTATTGGAATTTTTTATATCCGAAAGACGGAAGATTAAGGGTTCGAAATAGATATGAGCATGCGAAAAACGATGTTTCTCTTTTTTGTCCTCGGTTTCGCCTTTGCGGCCTCGCCGGCGGCGCCTCAGGGATTCAAATCGCTCGTGAACCAGGGGAACGAGTTATTCAAAAAGGGTGATTATAAGAAGGCCCTGGATTTGTATCATCAGGCGGAAGCCGATCAGCCGGAAAATCCGGAATTGTATTACAATATCGGAAGCGCCCTGTACAAGGAAGGGAAATATGAAGAAGCGACCGACAGATTGCAGAAGTCATTCGTGACCCAGGACATAAAGTATGAAGCGATGGCTCATTACAATCTCGGCGATGTTTATTTTAAGGCGGGCGATTATCAGAATGCAATAAAATCATTTCAGAAGTCGCTGGAGTTGAATCCCGATGATATCGACGCCAAATATAATCTGGAACTGGCGCGAAAGCGGCTTAAAGAGCAATTGAAACCGGAACAAAATAAAAACAATCAGCAGAAACAGAATCAGCAGGATCAGCAGAAACAGGATCAGGATCAACAAGATAAGAATAAGCAGGACCAGAAGCAGGAACAGCAGAACAAACAGGACCAGCAAAAGAAGAACGAACAAAAACAGCAACAACAGGTCAGCCAGAATGAGATGTCCAAGGAAGACGCGGAGCGAATCTTGAATGCCCTTAAAGACGACGAAGAAGAGGTTCAGAAAGACGTTCGCCGGCTTCAGGGGCCGAGCACATATGAGGGGAACGATTGGTGAGGATGTTAAGAAGACTGATAATCGTTATTTTGACGGCTATACCGTTGGCGGCCTACGGCCAGGCTGATATTTCAATTCAGATCAGTCTTAACCGGGATACGATCGGCATCGGCGAGCAGGCGGTTTTGACGGCAACGATAACCGGCACGGTTCAGAATTTGCCCAAGCCCGATTTGCCCAATTTGACGGCCTTCAACGTTTATTCCCAGGGAACATCAACTAATATCTCGATCATAAACGGCAAAATGACCAGCTCTCAGTCGTATCAATATGTCCTGCAACCGATAAAACCGGGCAGTTTTCCCATCAAGCCGGTGACACTGGTCTATAACAATCAGAGATTTGTCTCCAACGAATTGACGCTCACGGTGGTCGGATCATCGGGGGTATCCACGCCAAAGAATCTTCAACAGCAGGCGACTCCGACCGCGAGCGATAACCGCGATATTTTTTTGACGGCGGAAGTTGATAAAAGGACGGCTTTTGTTAACGAGCAGATTACCCTGACAATAAAATTTTATACAGCCGTGCAACTATATTCTCAGCCGGAATATAATGCCCCGCAGACGACCGATTTCTGGGCCAATGCTTTGGAGGGCCAGAAGTCATATTACCAGCTGATCAATGGCCGGCGGTATAATGTAATAGAAATCAGCACGGCGCTTTTCCCAACCCGTCCGGGATCGCTTCAAATCGGGTCGGCGATGGTAACGGCAATGGTGGCGGTGAAACGTCAGCCGCGCGCCAACGATCCGTTCGCCATGTTTGATGACATGTTCACGCAGGGGGAGCAACGGTCGGTTCGTTCCAGTCCTCTGACAGTGAAAGTAGTGCCACTTCCGTTGGAGGGAAAACCGTCAACCTATACCGGTACGGTCGGGGATTACACCATCGAATCACAGCCGGACAAATTGAATGTCGATGTCAATCAACCGGTGACGGTGCAGTACAAGATTAGCGGAACCGGCAACATCAAGACGGTGGCAGAGCCGGATATTGCGGAAACTATGGATTTTCGGATCTATCGCGCCTCCTCCAATGAGAAAATAACCAATATCGGGGGTGTAGTGGGCGGAACGAAAATCTTCGAGGAAACTTATATTCCCAAGCGCGCCGGAAAATTGGAGATTCCCCCGGTTAAACTGGACTTTTTTAACCCCCGGGCGAAGAAATATAAGTCGATAGCCTCCAATCCGATTACTATCGAGGTTAGGCCGATTGCCGAAGGGGGAACCGAGGCGCCGATGGTGGCGGTCCCGGGTTTGGTAATAGAGCAAAATGCCAAAGATATCAGGTATATCAAGACCGATCCGGGAAATTTGGGGACGCCCCGGCCACTGGTCCTTCTGACACCAATTTATCTTCTGGTCAACGGTCTGCCGGTGGTGCTTCTGGCGGCTTTATACATAAATCGGAAGCGGCGCGAAAGATTGACGACGGATATCGGCTATGCCCGCTCCCGGGCCGCCAAGAAAATCGCCCGGCGGCATCTGTCATCGGCGCGCAAACGGGCCCGTGTCAATCAGGCGGCGGCGTTTTATGCGGAATTGCGGCGCGCCCTCTTTTCGTATGTGGCCGACAAGAAAAATATTTCTGTTCACGGGCTGACGGGGGATCAATTGCTGGATATTTTGAAAGAGGCCGGAATTGACGAGAAATTTCTGGCAATGGCAAAAGACCTGTTCCGAAGAGCCGACTTTGCCCAGTACGCCCCCGGAACAATTGATCAGGGGAAAATAGATGAATCGCTTCGCGCCGCCGAGGAACTTCTGGTGAAACTGGAGGAGGTTCGGTTTGCGTAAGATATTTTTAATTGCATCTGCTGTACTGCTGGTCACGGGTCTGGCGTCGCGCGCATCCGCTATAACCGCCGACTCGCTCTTCGCTGTCGCCAACAGGCAGTATGACAATAAAGATTACGGGAAGGCCCTGGATAGCTATCTTCGGTTGGAAAAGAATGACATGATTTCGGCGGCTCTTTACTATAATATCGGGAACTGCTATTTCAAGCAGAACAAACTGGGATACGCTATTCTTTACTATCTTCGGGCCAAACGACTTAAACCGAATGACAATGATATCAACGCCAACCTGGCCTTTGCCCGTCAATTTATGCCGACCCGGCTGGAGGGAGTCAGGATCAATCCGGTGACTACTTTCCTGGACTCGATGGTGGCGCCATTTACGATAAACGGCATTGCCTGGGTATCATCGGCCCTGTTTATATTGTTCATTCTGTTTCTGTGTGCGGCAGTCTTTCTGGCCTGGCACGGGTTCTGGGTGAAATTAGCCGGGTACCTTCTCCTTATCATTTTGTTGATTTTCTCGGGTTTGACCACTTACAAATATCGTACCGATTATATGGTAAAAAAAGGCGTGATTGTCACCGATCAGGCGCAAATTTATAGCGGGCCGGGAGAAGACAACGACCTTGAATTTGTCGGGGCATACGGGTTGACCTTCCAAATTGAGAAATCGACCGATAAATATTATCTGGCCATCTTTGAAAATCAGAGACGGGGATGGATAAGCAAGGGGAGCGCCGAAGTCATCTGACCCCGCGAGGGAATTCTTTTTGATTGACACTGCCTGATATAAGTGATAATTTTCTTAATTCGTGACCGGCTCAAAGCCGGTTTGGTTTTTGAGGAGCAATGCCATCTATTTTTAAGAAGAAACAGTTATGGGGATCGCTGATCGCCGTAATTTTGCTCGCATACTGCCTCAAGGACATTCGCCTCACCGACATGGAAAATCTGGCGAGCCGGGTGAATTTTTATTATCTCCTTCCGGCTTTGGCAATGGAATTCGCCATGATCATTTTCAAAGCCCTGAGATGGCAGACTATTGTCGAGAAAACCAAAAAAATCAAAGTCTTTCGTATCATTTCGCTCTTTTCTGCGGGGCAGGTTTTAAATATCGTGATGCCGGCNCTTACCGGGCAGGTGGGACGACTCCTCCTCTTTGCCAAAAAAGAAGGGCTCTCAAAATCGTATGTCTTTTCGACCATTGTAATTGAAATTCTTTTCGATTCCATCAGTCTCATGATTTTTATTTTCGGCCTATCGATGGCTTCGTTCGTTCTGCCGCCGCAATACCGGTCCCTTACATATATAATAGCGATTGCGACCGGCATTCTCATTGTCGCCCTGTATCTGTTTCTGCATTACCAGGAGACGGTAGGAATGAAGCTGCGCGGTATCTTGCGGGGGCGATGGCCGGGGTTCTATATTACCTTGAGGAAGTTCGGGAAGTCGTTTTCCCGGGGATTGGAACTTCTCCGTTCCAGTCAATATTTCCTGAGAACGCTTCTTCTGTCGCTGTGCGCCTGGGCGAGTCATGTGGTGGTGATCTTTTTTCTTTTCAAGTCCTTCGGATTTCAGTTGCCTCTCATTACCGCCGTGGTAGTGATGGTAATAAATACGGTGGCGCTTATGATTCCGATTACGCCCGGCAATGCGGGCACTTTCGAACTGGCCGTCGTAGCGACGCTGATGGCCTTTAAGATGATTGTCCGTTCCGATGCGGTGCTGTTTTCGCTGGCGCTTCACGTCCTGGATCTGATTCCGATATTTGTCCTCGGTTTTCTATTTCTTCATTCGGAGAGGATGAGCCTGAGAGAAATCGAAGCCGAAGGGGAGAAGGAAAAATTTTTGGATCAGGGCGGGCCGGGTGAGCTTGTTGTAAGTAAAGAAAAGACATAAGCTTACACGACTTTCGGCGATTTAAATATTTTTCTCAAGAAAAATGAAACAAATGATTGACAGTGCCGTTCAATTGCAATAATATAGATACTGAACGGTAGGTATATTTAAAGGAGCCATTTGAAGCAAAGTCCAAAAATGCCGGCCGAGCAACGGCGGGCGCAGTTAATCACGGCCGCAATTGAGGTGTTTAACCGGAAGGGCTACGACGGCGCCACTACGGAGGATATTGCGCGGGAGGCCGGTGTCACCAAAGGGGCCCTTTATTTTCATTTCCGGAACAAGGAGGAGATTTTCCTGGCGGTCGTTAAGGAAACGGCCGGTCGGCATATCGCGGAGGTGCTCGATGCTATCGAAATTCAACCGGATATTGACCATTTTATAGAATCGGTTGTAACTTACAGTTTCACTATTTTGAAAGATGAGAAGCATTTGACAATGGAGCTCTGGGAGCAGGCCCAAAAAATTCCGGGTGTTCGCAGTTATATCAGCGAAATACACAGTCAATTGGTGGAAGGGGTGGCGCGGCATATTCACAAGATAGCCGGAATAGGACTTAAGAAAGCCCGATCGCTGGTCTGGGTCATGCACGCCATATGGGACGGCGTATTGGTACAGAAATTCTGCTACAGCGAGAAAGAAAATTTCCGCGAAATGCGCATGCAAGTTATCAGTATGTTTCAACTTTATATTAAAAACGCAAAATGACGGATAGAACATGATCAGAACGATTTCTAAAGCAGTTTTACTCTGGGGTTTGGCGGCCGCAACGCTGCCGGCTCAGACCGTGCTGACAGTCGAAAAGGCCCGCGATCTGGCCCTCGAGTATAATCGACAATATTTGTCAGCCGAAAAGGAACTTGACCGGGCCCACGGCGAAATAATCTCGGCCCGCTCGGGCGCGCTTCCTGATATTTCTCTTTCCGGAAGATACACCCGGAATATAAAGATCCCCGAACTGTTTATCGCCGGAGAAAAAATTCCTCTGGGACTGGATAATGAATTCGATCTTTCGTTATCAATCAGTCAGCCGTTATATGTCGGCGGCAAGGTCGGAGCGGCCTTGAAGATAGCGAAATATTATGAACGATATTCGCATGAAAAATTGAGAGAGGCCAAATCGGGAGTGATTTTCAGCGCCGAATCGATTTTTTACGCNGCGGTACTGGCGGAATCGAATCTCGATGTCGTGCAGAAATCTTTCGACCAGCTGAGCTATAATCTTGATGTTGTAGAAAAGAATTATAAACAGGGTATGGTGTCCGAATATGAATTGCTTCGGGCCCGGGTGGAAAAAGCCAACCTGGAACCGCAATTGGTGGCGGCCCAGTCGGATAAAAATCTGGCCCAGAAAAAACTGAAATCGTTTTTGGGGCTTCCTCTCGATGATGAGGTCACACTGGCGGCCGATCTCAGCGATACGGCGGCCATGAATCTACCCCCGCTCGACTCCCTTATGACGCTGGCTTTAAAGAACCGTCCGGAGATGGCCGAAGCGGAACTTGAGAAAAATGTCTATGACAAGGCGATTCGGATCGCCAAAGGCGGCTGGCTGTATCCGGTCCTGAGTCTCAACACGACATATGATTTGTCGGGATCGTCGAACAGCCTTCACTGGGACGCTCAAAGTACGGCCAAGAGCTGGACGGCTTCGCTTATTTTGAGTATCCCGCTCTTTGACGGCGGTAAGACTATCGGTGAGGTTCGCAAGGCGCGTGTCGATTATTATGAATCGGTTCTCAAGGTACAGCAGGCCAAAGATGATATTCGGCTGGAAGTGGAACAGGCTTACGACAATATCAATATGTCTAAGAAAGCATTGGAAACTCAGCATCAAACGATTGCCCAGGCCGAAGAAGGAATGAGAATCGCAAATATTCGTTACCAATCCGGTGTCGGGACCCAGCTGGAAGTGCTTTCGGCTCAGACAGCGTTGACTAATGCACGGACCAATCTGGCCCGGGCGACTTATAACTATAGATTGGCAAAATCGGCTCTGAAAAAAGCCATTGGTGGAGAGATAGATTGATGAGGAACTATATGTCTTTATCGGGAAAGAAAATTTGGGGTGCCACGGTAATATCGATAATTTCTTTAATTGCCGGCTGTTCGGGCGGCAATCAGAACGGCGCCGCAAGTCAGCTGACAATATCGGTCAAGGGGGAATTGATTGTCCCGGCTTCGCGGGAATTAACCAGGACTTTCACGGGATCGCTCGAAGGGGAGAAACAGGCTGTGATTTTGGCCAAGATTTCGGAGGCAGTCGAGAAGATATATGTCCATGAAGGCAACAATGTCAGAGCCGGAGATCTCATTGTCAGCCTGGATAAATCAGGTCCGACTTCCAATTACTTGCAGGCGATGTCGGTTTTCAAAAATTCGGAAAAGAATTACAATAAAATGAAAACCCTGTATGATCAAGGCGCCATATCGGAATACCAGTTCGACGGAGCCAAAACCGATTATGAGGTTTCCAGGGCCAATTATGAGGCGGCCGAGCAAATGGTTGATCTCAGTTCCCCAATTTCCGGAACGGTGACCGCCGTTGATGTCTCTCTGGGTCAGTATGTAGCGCCGGGAATCAAGGTCGCGACAATCGCTCAGATCGATCGATTGAGGATGAAATTCGGCGTTTCCAGTGTCGATATCGGATATTTCAATATCGGGGCTGATGTTAGAGTCAAGGTTGAAGCGGAGTCGCTTCTGGTCGGCACGGGAAAAGTGGTTGCCGTGGCGAAATCGGCCGATCCGGTTACCCGGACCTTTGAAATAGAGGTTGAAGTAGAAAACAGCGCCCATCAATTCAAACCGGGGATGTTCGCCAAGTGCGACATTATCATCGGCCGCTACGACAATGTTGTTATCGCTCCGCGGACGGCGGTCCTCAGCCGGGGAGGAAAGGACCTGGTCTTTGTTTACAGCGGCGGAAAGTCGGTGGCGAAAGAAGTCGTCCGAGGTGTCGATTTCAACGGCGTGATGGGAATTAAAAGCGGTTTGGAGCCGGGCGACACGTTAATAATCGTGGGGCAGGATTACGCCGTTGACGGAGGCGCCGTAAAATTGGCCGCCTTTGTCGGAGCCGACGGGAAGGAGATCGAGCTTTGAAATTAGCAGAAGTTGCCATAAAGCGGCCGGTCTTTACGGTCATGATGATTATGGCGCTGGTCGTGCTCGGTTACGCCTCCTTCAGCCAGATGAGTATTGACCTGACGCCGGACATCAATTTTCCTTTCGTTACGGTCTCTACGGTTTACCAGGGGGCAAGCGCCGAAGCGATGGAAACGGAGGTGACCCGCAAGATTGAGGACGCGGTCAACCCGATATCCGGCGTGAAGCACATTACCTCTTATTCGCAGGAAGGTTACTCGTTCGTTTTTATCGAATTCGTTCTGGAAAAAGATCCGCAGGTGGCGGCCCAGGAAGCACGCGAGAAGGTAGCGGCCATTAGGGGAGATTTGCCAAAAGATATCGACGAGCCGGTTGTCGCCCAGTATGACCCGGAAAGCGCCCCGATCATTTCCATCGCCATTACCGGGCAACGCCCGTTTCGCGAATTAACGACCCTTGCCGAAGATCAAATTCAGAAACAACTGGAGGCGATTCCCGGGGTAGGTTCGGCGGAAATCGTGGGGGGTTATACCCGTCAAATAAATATCTGGCTGGATGTCCAGAAAATGGAATCGTACGAGATATCGGTCGATAAGGTGCAACAGGCCCTGGCGGCGGCCAATCTGGAAATTCCCGGCGGACGAATCGATGAGCGCAATACCGAGTTTTTGGTCCGTACCATGGGACGATTGAGCAAAGTCTCCCAATTCGGCGATATTCCTATCGACAATCCTCATGGTCAGCCGGTCTATTTAAAAAATATCGCTACGGTTGAAGACGGTATCGAAGAAAAGCGTTCCCTGGCGCGAGTTGACGGGAAAGAAGCCATTACCATCAACATATCCAAGCAGTCCGGCTCCAATACGGTGGAAGTGGCACGCAATGTCAAAGCGGCGATAAGTCGTATCGGGAGGGAGATACCGCCGGATGTCAAAATTGAGTTACTGGCCGACGACTCCACATTTATTGAGGACTCGATTGATGATGTTCTGGTGAATATTTACTATGGCGGTCTTCTGGCGATTCTCGTCATATTTTTATTCCTCGCCGATATTCGCTCAACCATAATATCCGCGGTAGCGATTCCGACTTCGATTATTGCCACCTTCACCCTCATGCGGCTTTTGAATTTCACGTTGAACATGCTTTCCCTGATGGGCCTGTCGCTGGCGGTGGGGCTTTTGATTGACGATGCCATTGTGGTGATTGAAAATATTTTTCGACATATGGATTCCGGCGAAAAACCGTTCCGGGCAGCCTATAACGCGACCAAGGAAATCGGACTGGCCGTCATGGCGACCACATTCTCGATCGTGGCCGTATTTGTACCGGTGGCCTTTATGAGTGGTATTGTGGGGCGCTTTTTCTACCAGTTCGGGATGACGGTCGCTTTTGCGGTGGTGGTTTCGCTTTTCGTGGCTTTCACATTAACGCCGATGCTGTCCTCGCGATTTCTGAAAAAAGAAGGGGGGGATGTAGAACCGCCGAAATTTGCACCGGCGCGGGCGGTCTGGAAATTGTATCGGTTGATTTTAAAAGGAATCGCCCCATGGAACAGGTTCTTTGATAAGGTAACGGTTTGGTATCGCACGACTTTGGGCTGGTCGTTGAGACATCGGCTGATAGTCATCACTTTTGCCGTCTTGAGTTTTATTTTTGCCATGTTTCTTATCAAGTTTGTCGGGGTGGAATTCATGCCGCAGACGGATCAGGGAAGAGTATCGGTTGATTTTGAAACTCCCCCCGGAACCGATCTGCAGTTGACATCGGCCCGAGCGGCGCAGATGGAGAAAATTATATCGAAGTTCCCCGGTGTGGAGTTGATGTTTACCACTATCGGATCGGGTCAGAATCCTGTCAATGTCGGAAATATCTATGTCAAACTTGTTGACAAGTCGAATCGGCCATATTCCGCGCTGGAGATGGTCGACCAGATTCGGCAGGCAATTTTGGCAGTCCCCGGCGTCAAAATAGCCGTCTCTGCCGGTCGGGGGGAGGGCGGTCAGTCGAAGCAGGTGGAAGTCTCTATACGCGGGCTGGATCTGGACATATTGAGTCAAATTTCCGATAAGGTGGAGGCAATCGTCCGAAAGACCCCGGGAACGGTCGACGTTGATAATAATCTGGAAAAGGCCAAGCCGGAATTGCGCATTTCGGTCGATCGCGGGCTGGCCAATGATTTGGGGCTCAATGTCTATGATATTGCCGCCAGTACCCGTAACCTGGTCGACGGGGAAGTGGTCTCTCGATACAAAGATGGTGACAAAGAATATGATGTCAGGATCAGATTAAAGGAAGGGGACCGCGAATCGGCCGAGGATATTGGCCGATTGATAATCGCCAGCAAGAAAGACGTGACGGGAATGCGGACTTTTCTGGTGCCCCTGTCCAATGTCGCTCAGTTAGAGAAAACAGCTTCGGTCGGGAAGTTTAACCGCTATGATCGCCTCAGGGAAGTCAAGGTAAGCAGTAATGTCACCGGCAATTATTTCTCCGGAAGTGTGACCAATCAAGTGATTGCCGAGGCCAGCAAAATAAATCTTCCGCCCGGATATTATATCGGCAAGACCGGTTTCGGTGAGATGCAGGACGAGTCCTTCGCCAATATTTTCACGGCCCTGGCGCTGGCGATAATCTTTGTCTATCTTTTATTGGCGTCGCAGTTCGAGTCGTTTTTTGACCCATTCTCGATCATGTTTTCGCTGCCGCTTTCGATGGTCGGGGCCATTGTGGCGCTTTTGGTATTTCGCAATTCCATATCGATTATCTCGCTTATCGGTATAATAATGCTAATGGGTCTGGTTACCAAAAACGCAATTTTGCTGATAGATTTCGTGAAACAGAATCGACGCCGCGGGGTGGAGCGGACGGAGGCGATTTTAATTGCCGGCCCGATCCGGTTAAGGCCTATTTTAATGACGACATTTGCCATGATTTTCGGTATGTTGCCTTTGGCCCTGGGAATCGGCTCGGGGGCGGAATTCCGCGCCCCAATGGGCCGGGCGGTGATTGGCGGACTGATAAGCTCGACCCTCTTGACCCTGGTCGTGGTGCCGGTCATATATACTGTCATCGATGATATCGTGGCGTATTTCCTAGGTCATGAAACGGTGCAGGTAGAAAAGGAAGATTTTGCCGATGAAGGAGCAATCGGCCAGCCCGAGTAAAGACTTTCGCTACAGCGAACTTTATCTCGATTTTCTGGCAAAGAAACCGGCGATGAAGAAATTCTTCATCGCCGAGGAGCCGTTCGAAGTGGCGGCCAAACTGGGGCGGGCGCACCTCGACCGCGATTTAATCTGCAATGTTCTGGTGCGGCAGAATACGGCGTTTGAAGCCAAGCCGGAGACATTCAAAGCGATCGAGAAACTGCGCAAAGAAGACACGCTTTGTATCTTCGGGGGGCAACAGGCGGGACTTTTCGGCGGCCCGCTTCTGTCGCTTTATAAGGCTATCGGCCTTGTCAAGCATGCCCAATTACTTCAGAAGAAATTGCATCGCGAGGTGATACCGGTTTTCTGGATCGCCTCCGATGATCATGATTTCAACGAAATAAATCATGCTTTCGTCCTGAACCAGAAGGGGGAAATCGAACGGCTCTCGTACGATGCCGCCCCATCGTCGGCGATCTCGGCGGCCGAGATAATATTTGAAGACGCCGAGCCGTACAATCTCCTGAAGGGGCGGGTTGAGGCTATTCTGGGCGAAACCGATTTTACGGGAGAATTATATCATCGGTTGTTCACCGCCTATAGGGGCGGAAATTCCTTTGCCGGTGCTTTTGGGCAGTATTTGCTGGACATACTTCCGGATCTGGGTCTGGTGATGTTTTCGCCGGCGGACAAAGAGGTCAAGACCGCGTCGAAGCCGTTTTTCAAGAAACTGGCGGAAGGGCATTTCCGATTCCGGGAGATTCTGAACGAAACCAATCAGGAACTGGAAAGTGACGGCTATCATCTTCAGGCCGAGAAGAAAGAGACGGCGGTCAATCTTTTTCTCCATACCCCGGCCCGGGTTCCTGTTCATTACGAAAATGATGCCTTCGTATTCGGCGACAAGAAATTGGGATTGAACGGGATGATTGACTTAATCGACCGTCATCCGGATCGTTTTTCCCCCGATGTTCTGGCCCGGCCGATCTGGCAGTCGTATCTCTTTCCGGCGGTGGCCCAGATCGGCGGACCCTCGGAGATCGCCTATTTCGCGCAGATCGGCAGGTTATTCGACCTGTTTGGACTGGTTCAGCCGTACCATTACGCCCGGCCTTCGCTTAGCATTGTGGAGAAAAGATCGGAAGACTTGATGGCCAAATTGGAGCTGCGATTCAACGATTTTACCGGTGATGTCGAGCAATTGGTGAATCGGGTTACGGAACGCTCCTTTCCGAAAGAGATGGAGGCGTCCCTCGCTGATTTTAAAGGGAAATTCGAAGAGGCATATAACGAGTTTTTCGCCGCGGTCAGGAAATTTGACGAATCTCTGGAACCGATGGGAAAGCAGACTTACGGCAAAATTGATTTCGCAATCGGAGCGTTCGAGAAAAAGATATATGACCACCATAAGCGGCGGATGGTGTCAACGCGCAACCAGATATATCGGCTGGGCAACAATCTTTTTCCCTACCGCAATCTCCAGGAACGAACGCTCAATATCAATTGTTATATTGCCAAATATGGTTTTGGAATTGTTGACTACATAGTCAAGGAAATGAAAGTGTCATCAACGGATCATCAATTGCTTTATTTGTCGGGCATGATCGACTGAATATGAATATTGGCATAACCTGTTATCCGGTGGCGGGAGGGTCCGGAATTGTCGCTACCGAACTTGGTCAGCAACTGGCGGCAAGGGGCCATCAGGTTCATTTTATAAGTTATGCCCTGCCGTTTCGTCTGGACCGCTTCCAGCAGAATCTCTATTTCCACGGGGTGGAGACGACCGCCTATCCGTTATTCAAACATCCGCCTTACACGCTTTCCCTGGCGGCGAAAATGGCGGAAGTGGTCTGCCAGTACAATTTGGAAATCCTGCATGTTCATTATGCGGTACCTCACGCCACTTCGGCGTTTTTGGCCAAGCAGTTAATCACCTGCAAAATTCCTAAAATTATCACGACCCTTCACGGCACCGATATTACACTGGTCGGCGCCGATCCCTCCTATTATGACATCACCCGCTTTTCGATCAACGCCTCCGACGGCATCACGGCGGTGTCGGCCTATCTGGCCGAAGAGACGCGGCGCGAGTTCAAAATAAATAAGGACATCGCGGTCATCCCGAATTTTTTCGACAACAGCCGCTTTAACCCGAACGCCCAGAGCTGCAAGCGGCGTTCCTTCGCTGAAGATCGGGAACCGATAATCGCGCATATCTCGAATTTCCGGCCGGTGAAAAGAATAACCGATGTGATCGATATTTTTGACAGGATAAATCGCGAAATTCCGTCCAAATTACTCCTTATCGGCGAAGGGCCGGATGCAATTCTGGCCCGGCGGCAGACCAATAAAAGAAATCTGGCCGATCGAGTTGTCTTTCTCGGAAATCAGGACCGCGTGGAAGCGATTCTGCCTCTGGCCGACCTTTTCCTGCTTCCGTCAGAAGAAGAGTCGTTCGGATTGGCGGCACTGGAAGCGTTGGCCTGCGGTGTTCCGGTGATTGGGACCCTGGGTAATGGAATGGTGGAAGTTATTGAAAATGATGTCAGCGGATTTCTATTTCCCGTTGGAGATACGGTAGCGATGGCCCGCGCCGGGGTCGATCTTTTAAAGGACAAACCGAGGCTTGAATTATTCAAACAAAAAGCGAGAGAATTGTCCCTGGACCGGTTTGAATCGTCAAGAATAATCGCTCAATATGAGGATTATTACAAGGAAGTCCTCAATGGATAAGATAAAGTTGGACGTTCTGGCGATTGCGGCGCATCGCGATGATATCGAAATTACCTGCGGCGGTACTATCATTAAGATGGTCGACCGGGGAAAAAAGGTCGGCATTCTCGATTTGACCGCCGGGGAGATGGGCACCAAAGGAACGGCCGAAGACCGGGGAAGAGAGTCGGAAGCGGCGGCCGAAATAATGGGACTGGCCTTCCGCCATAATTTGAATCTCCCGGATGCCGGAGTGGATGTCAATCGGGAAAACAAGATGCAGGTTGCCCAAGTGATTAGGGACACATTGCCGGAACTGGTCATTCTACCATACTGGGTGCAGCGTCATCCCGATCATCTGGCGGCCTCGCTTCTGGGGTATGATGCTTGTTTTCTGGCCGGTTTGAAGAAACTCAAATTGTCAGGGGAACCGCATCGGCCGAAAAAGATAATATATACATCTTCGTTTCGGGAAGGACAGCATTCTTTCTTTGTCGATATCACGGATCAGATGGATCGCAAGTTGAAAGCCGTGGCCGCGTACAAATCGCAGTTTGACGGAACGCCGTCGGCGCAACAGATTTACAAGCCGGGGGTTGATATCTTCGAATATATGACAATAACAGCGCGTCATTACGGCCATCTGGTGGGGGTGAAGTACGCCGAGGCCTTCGCCATCAAAGAAAATATCCTGATAGAAGATCCCTCCACGATGCCGGTCCGATCGATTTAATACCTCAATTTTTTTCTTGACAAACATTTTCGATCTATTATTTTAACTGCGGTAATAGGTTGGAAATTTCAAAACAGGTCTTTTAGAGGAACTGTAGGGAACCTTCGTTAAAGAGTAAAGTGCATTTGTAACTCCTTCTACCGGAGGTGTACTGTGACTCTGCAACGCGGTTCCTGTTTTCTTTTAGGAAAATGGTTCCTTTTTCTTTTGCCTACGGCGGCCTCGGCTGGTCTTCCGCCGCTCTTAACCGCAATAAGATTCAGAATCCACAGAGTCATTTGCCGGCGAGGACACTCTCGCCCCATAATTTCTGCACAGTCGGAATATTCTAAATTAAAAGTGGCGGTTTATCGTCACGGCTTTTTGCAGACGGTCGGTTAAAAATTCCGGGAGAGAGGTTCTTCTGTGCGCGATGGGCGGGCGGCGAAAAAGGATATTCGCCATCCCCGCCCTAAAATAACCGGGTTTCACGGGACTCACGAGGCGATTTTTTAGAAACGTAAAGGTCGGGCTCAGCTGGAATTCGCCGAGGATGAGAGACGGGGGACCCGGTGGAAAATTAAAAGGCAGGGGAGCGGTCGTCGATTAGTCATACGGCGGGCCGGTCGCGGCCGTCCCCTCCTTGATTTGAAATATGCATTTTATTATAATTGTTCTGGAAGCGGATAGGGTCTGGTGGCCCTTGCGGTCTTCAAAACCGTGGGGAGGCGGTTATGCCGTCTCCGGTGGGTTCGATTCCTACCCCTTCCGTTTTTTTATGGGCATTCGGGGGAAATGCCTATATTCTATTTCAAGGGCCGGTTTCATCCGGCCGCAAACCGTTTCAAGAAAGGAGCCACTATGTGTTTGAAACTTGGCAGGATTGCTCTCTGGACCGCATCGGTGCTGATTGGCGGCTGGTGCGTGACTGCGACCGGGGCAGTTGCGCAGGTCTCGGCGCGACTGGGAATAAGAATCGATTCGGTGGCGGGATATCCGGGCGAACAGCAACTCCGGATTCCGGTTTATCTGACCGATTTGGGCGATTCCGTGGCCGCTTTCAAGTTGAACATTTTTATCGAGCAGCCGGATATTATGATTTTCAATGGGACGGGAATGGAAATGATAGATACTTCGGGAACACTTATATCCGGCTGGCCGACGATTCAGGCCCATTCCTTAAGCGGCACCGGCCACGATTTGAGTATCGTGGCGATGGCTTCTTCGGTTCCGCCGGGAACGAGGGTGCCGTGCATCGGTTTTCCCCCTCCTCCCGACATTCCTCTCATAAAACTGGTGGCGAACAATTACGATATTCCGGACACGACGACAGATCGCAGCGCCATGATTTTTATTAATTTGAATACCGACAATGTACAATTCAGCACTGAAGACGGTCTTTTGATCGGTGTCAAACTGGCCGCGGTTTGCGACACATCATGGTTCAGATGCGACGCCTGGTTGCCGCCCCCCCCCGATAGCATTTGCCTCCAGTGGAGCCGGGTATCGGGGCCGCCAGCCGATTCGATTATCATCGATACCAGCTATGTTACGGTAATTGATACGGAGTTGGTTACTATTATTCCCGGCGCGATGACAATCCACCCATGCGGTGATGCCAATGGTAATGGATTTGTTAATATATTGGATATTTCCCATCTGATCAATTCGCTTTATAGAGGCGGGGCGGCTCCGGTTTTGAGAGAGACGGCCGATGCTAATGGCGATGGAATTGTCAATATAATCGATGTCTCATTTTTGATATCATACCTGTACCGAAGCGGACCGGTGCCGCGTTATATTTAAATCATATTCGGGCCGGAAATAGAGGTAATTATATTGATTAATGCCCTTGATATGCCTATCATTTCCTGAAATAACCGAAATAATAGAAGACTTGATAGCGATGACAGGCAAAGTTAAGACGCGCTGTCCCTGGCCGGGAAGTCCGCTCATGATAAAATATCATGACACCGAGTGGGGCACGCCGCTTCATGATGATCGCAAATTGTTTGAATTTCTGATTCTTGACGGAATGCAGGCCGGGCTGACGTGGGCGTCGATATTGCAGAGACGCGAGAACTATAGGGCCGCGCTGGATAATTTCGATGCCGTCAAAATTGCCCGCTATGATAAGCGCCGGATGGAAAAATTGCTGATAAATGAAGGAATTATCCGGAACAGAAAGAAGATTGAGTCAATTGTGACAAATGCCCGGGCTTTTCTTAAAGTAAAAAAGGAATTTGGCACATTCGACCGTTATATCTGGTCCTTTGTGGGCGGCAAACCGATAATCAACCGCTTCGAAACCATTAAGGGCATTCCGGCGATTACGGAGGAATCTATCGCGATGAGCAAAGATCTCAAAAAACGGGGTTTTTCTTTTGTCGGTCCGACCATATGTTATGCTTTCATGCAGGCGGCGGGGATGGTGAATGATCATGTCGTGGATTGTTTCCGGCATAAGGAAGTACAGAAGCGGAAGCGGCGCGGATAATTGTCCGACAATTTGAGTTCCTGAAATTTCTTCAAATAAAAATGCCCGCAGGCTGAAACCTGCGGGCATAAATATTATGTCCTATGATGTCGGACATCAGTCGGAGCAATGCGGAACACCCTCCAAACCGTTGTTATAATTATCAAGGGTTCCCTGCCAATCCAGCACCTGCTGCTGCTGTGTCGGGGTCAGGGTGGTCCAGTCGAGATAATTATAATTCGCCAAGAAGGCATCGGCGTCCATGATGAGAGTATGGATAGGTTCATCGGAAGCGCCGCTGGCCAGATTCAACTTGGCGCCCAGTAACTGAGCATACAATTTGGTAATGCCGTTGGAAGCAGTTCCATAGACATTCTGAGAAAGAATATTGTAGGCGATCAGATTGGTCGTTACATTGATGCTCTTGGGACCGCCGGAAGTACCGAGCCAGATCGGAAGAAGCGGGGAAACCATATTGGCCTGCTTGCCGAAGCCGGCATGGTTTTTCCAGAAGCCGATGGTTAAGGTGCAGCCAAGATCCGGAGGAGGGGGAGGAGGGGTGGCTTCAAAATCGAATTTCACCAGAGTCTGCTTCTCCAGTGAAGTCGGAGAATTCCATCCGGTATAGAGGAGAATGAGCGAGCCGAAGTTATCATTCGGATAGAGCTGATTGATTTCAGCATCGGCAATCGGAAGTTCCTGAGTGCAAACTTCGCCGCCATCGAGAGTGTAGCAGACCTTCAGATAGGGCTGAAGGGCGACATTTTCGCGGCTGCGATAGACGGTCCGCGGGTATTGCTCATCAAGCTGTTTCAACAGGAAACCGTAATTCGGATAGGTGCCATTAAACCATTCCGCGGCCAGAGCTGTGATATCCACGGAACGCCAGGTTTGAGCGTCAGCCATGAATGATCCATACGCGCCGGGGGCAATGCTGCTGCCGAAATTGTTCCACGTGACGGTCATTTCGGCCCAATCCTGGGTCACGCGATAAAGATAGACCGGCTGATTGGTGGGAGTCTGGACAAAGATGTAAAATATGGCCGAATCGAGAGTCGCGCCCGCCGGAAGAATGAACTTAGGGGCCATATTGGGGACTGCAGAAGAAGTCGGAGAAAGCGTGCTGTTCGGCTGATTCTGGCAACCTACTACGATTATAGCCAAAACCGCAAAGATGGCCATAATTTTCGTCAGACGTGCCATAAAACCTCCTGATTGATTAAGTGTTATTATTTCAACTCCTTAGAATTCTGCACTTTCAAAAAATAGGTATTAAACAATCCTCAGCGAGCAAAGTCCGTGCCACACCTTCTTTGTAGCGTAACCATTTGAATGATAATAACATACAAATATGGCGATGTTGTTTCTGTGCATAGATTTGCATAAAAATTTCAAATCTTTTCAAATTCCCGAGTAACCCCGCATCTAACCGCCTTAATTCGTCGTGACACCACTGGCGGGCATAACAAAGGCCCCCCGCTCGTGCAAGAGGCCTTCCCCTGAGGTATGAAAGAATGAATCGTCTTAAAAATTCCCGCCTAAGGAAACTTTCAAAAATATATACGATAAAGTAATATTTTAATTGAAAAAAATACTAAATTAATCCATTATTTTTTTTCGGAAGGCATTCTGGACAGCGTCTTAGAGGTGGGAAGATCCGCGGGGCTCATTCTTGACTTAAGAATTTCGTTTGCTTATTTTGCAGAAGATTAACTGGAATGGGTATTTATGAAGATTAATTTTCTAGATTTAAGAAGCCAATATATCTCTATCAAACCGGAGATCGATGACGCCATCGGCCGCGTGATAGGGACATCGTCTTTTGTCCTGGGGCCGTCGGTGGCCAAATTTGAAGAGGATTTTGCCCGATTCTGCGGTTGCGGAGAGGCCATCGCGGTCAATTCGGGAACGTCGGCTTTATTCCTGACCCTCAAAGCCCTTGAGATCGGACCCGGCGACGAAGTTATAACTGCGGCCAATACTTTTATTGCGACTGCGGCCGCGATTATATATACCGGAGCCACTCCGATTCTGGTCGATGTTGATCCCGAAACCAGGAATATTGATTTAAACCTTGTTGAAAAAGCCGTGACCGCCAAAACCAAAGTCATTATTCCGGTTCATTTATTCGGCCGGATGGTTGATATGGAGAGGATAGACGAAATTGCCCGAAAGCATAGCCTGGCTGTTCTTGAAGATGCCTGTCAGGCCCATGGGGCGACATTTAAAGGGAAACCGGCCGGCTCATATGGAACAGCCGGCGCATTCTCTTTCTATCCGGGCAAAAATCTGGGGGCCTATGGCGAGGGGGGAGCGGTGGTAACATCCGAAAAAGAATTGGCCCGCAAAATCCGGATGCTGAGGGATCACGGGTCGGAGAAGAAATACTTTCATGATATTATCGGCTACAATGCCCGGATGGAGGGGATTCAAGGGGCGGTTCTGGGGGTTAAACTAAAATATCTCGAAAAATGGAACAGAGAACGGAATCGGGTGGCGACCAAATATCGCGAGATTCTGAAAGGGATCCCGATCGTGGTCCCATCGGAAACAGCGGATTATTATCAAGTCTATCACCTTTTTGTCATAGAAACCGAGCGCCGGGATGCCCTGCAGCAATTTTTGGCGGAATCCGGCGTCCCGACACTCATACATTACCCGATACCTATTCATAAACAGCAAGCCTATTTGAAAGCCGGCTTTAAGCCGGGTCATTTCCCTGTCACGGAGCGATTGGCCGATCAGATTTTGTCTCTGCCGATCTATCCGGAATTGCCCGACGATCAGATAGAATATGTGGCATCGAAAATAAGGGAATTCTTTGGAAGATAAATTAAGGTTTGAAATTCCGCGGCGGCTGGAGATAATCGCCTTTCTGCTATTAATCGTGACCGCCCTTCTGATTCGGCTCAATCATCTCTCGGCCGACCCGCCGCCGGGATTAACGACCAGCCAGGATGTCTATACCGACCCGGCCCAGTATACATCATACGCCCGCAATTTTGTTCTTTTCGGGGCCTTTAACCCTCTGCATGATTTTCGCCTAATATTTTTCCTTAAATCGGTTACCACCGTCCTGGCGATGCTGGTTTTTAAGCTATTCGGGGTCGGTTTTGCCCAGGGAAATGCGGTCGGATTAATCTTCTCATTTTCCACAATCGTCCTATTTTATTTCGCGGTGCGTAAAATGGCCGGAAATGTCGCTTCGCTTTTCTTCCTGATATTCATTTCCCTTGATTACAATCAGATATTTTATGGCCGGTTGTCGTTTCTTGAAAACAGCATGAATTTTTTTGCCGCTCTGGCATTCGTCATCATGCTTTACAGCCGTCACTATGCCGCGGGCCTGACAGCGGGGCTCTTTTTGGGGGCAGGGATATTCTTCAGCAAAATCATCGGCGTTATCTATCTCTTCCCATTCGCCTGCTTCGCTATATATCAATATTTCCATGACTTCAAACCGGATTTAAGGGGGTTCCTTAAGAAATACCTGTCATTTATATTGGGTTTTGCCGTGGTGGGAGTATTTTGGCTCTATTTCAGTTATCTGCCGATGGCGCGCTCGGTCACGGGATATGTCGAAGAGCAGGCCATAAGTCTCTACGGCGCCCCCAAGGCGTTCGAATCATTCGCCGATTTTCTTTACAAATATGTCACTTTCGGTTTCAAGAGCGAATTATTCGGGCGGATGCCGATGGCGGCGTTTCTGGCCTGGGGCATGATAGTGCTGTTTCTCTATCGGGCGGGCCGCCGTGAAAACTGGCGCAAAAAATTATATGGTATCAATCCGGGGATGGTTTTCCTGATTGCGATGATAGGCGGGGCTTATGGGGCCCTTATGATCTGGAATTACCGGCCGCTTCGGTACCAGACGCTTTTGATATATCCTATTTACAGTCTGGCAGGAATATTCATGACTCGTCTTCTCAGCCAGACAGTTAAGGGAATTGAGACAAAAGCATATAGATTATTCCCGGTTGTCTTGATGGCGGCGCTGATGGTACCAATGTATCAACTGCTTCGGCCGTATGCCGAGACATCGGAAGCCAGTTTTTATTTGAGCACGGAACCGTATATATTTATCGGGGCCGCGGCCGTCGCCACCGGCATAATCCTTGTGGGATGGAAATTTCTTCCGATAAAAGGATTCCTTAAAGCGATGAATATTCGGCGCGGAGTGGTGCTCTTGACAGTTCTGGCAATACTTATCCCGGGAAGCATTAATTACCTGAATTGGTCGGGCCGGGCCACCTTCTGCACGGTCGCCAATTCCCGGGACCTGTCGCTGATTCTTTCGCCGGAGGCGGTGATTTCCGGGCCGTATGCCGCCGATTTCACCCAGGAAAATAGGTTTTTCAACTTCATTCATATGTTCGGTGTGGCCAATGTCGATACCGCTTTTTTCCGGCGCTATCCGATAACCCATATACTGGTCGATAAGTCAAATGAAGAGACCGCCCGGAAGGACTACCCCCAGATAATGGACAGCGCCCGTTTCGTGGCTCATTATTATGTCGGAGGGAGAAAAGTGAAGTTATTTCGGGTGGCCGGTCTTACCGGGAATCTCGAGGCCAACCAGTATCACTGGTCCTATTATGAAATCGCCCTCCAAAACTACGTGCAAAATAAAATCGATTCCGGTCACTATTATATGAAGAGATTTCAATTGAAAAATCCCGACAATCTTTCCGCCAATTATATTTCGGCCCGGATGGCGGGAGAGTTCAAGATGTATGAAGAAGCCGAATATTTTTATAAGAAAGCAATCGCCTTTTCGCCGACCGATTTCCACTTGCATTTGGCATTGGGGGCGTTCTATATTAGAATGTTTCGAGAATCCGGGCAATCCGAATACAGGGTGAAAGGATTAGAGGAACTGGAGAAAGCCCGCGGATTCGATCCGGAATCGGAACGGCTTAATGTGGACATAGCTAATATTTTGAATTTAAAAGATGTCAGTGATGAAGAATAGTCTTATTTCGGTCATAGTCCCGGCCTTCAATGAGGAGGGTAATGTCGGGGAATTCTGCCGGCTGTTCGGGGAAATGACCGGCCGCAGCAATTTGCGGTTCGAATTGGTGCTGATCGATGATGGGTCAAGTGACGGAACCTATGAAAAAATTATAGAGGCCTCAAAGATCTATCCATTTATTAAGTACCGGAGGCATCCCTACAATCTGGGGCTGACCGAGGCGCTACAGACCGGCTTCGCGGCCGCGGAAGGGGAGATTTATGTTTTTTATCCGGCCGATCTGCAATATTTGCCCGAGGATATCCCGACACTGGTAGAGCCGATTTTTCATGGCGCCGACCTGGTGACCGGCTGGAAGCAGGGGAAATATAAGAAGAGATTTGTGTCAACCGTGTATAATTATCTGTCTCGGAAAATTTTCAATCTAAAGGTGCATGACCTCAACGCTGTCAAAGCCTTCAAGGCCGATGTGCTGAAGAACATTTTTTTGCGCCGCGACTGGCATCGCTATCTGGTGGTATTGGCGGCTGATAAGGGCCATCACATTGCCGAAGTGAAAATACCGCTCTATGAGCGAAAATGGGGGAAATCGAAATTTTCAATCTGGAGGATTCCGATAGGGGTTCTTGATATGCTGGCGGTGAAAGCCCAGTTGTCACTGCTGAAAAAGCCGCTTCTATTTTTCGGGCTTTTCGGCTCCGTCTCACTCCTGCTGGGGGGCCTGGTTGGGCTGATAGCCCTATATTTGCGGTTTGTCCAGTATGAAGGATTTCGTCCCCTACTTTATCTGGTTATGCTGTTAGTAGGTGTCGGGCTGGCTCTCTTCATCCTTGGTTTTCTGGCGGAGGGGCTGGCGGCGGTCAGGGAAGAACTGGCGGCGATGCGCAAGAAACTGGATAAAATCGACGAGCATGTCAAAGATTAGCCGTTGTCGGCCCATTTTAAACTGTCACCGGTAATGCGGGAGCAATAAATTGGTCAAGAAAAAAGATTCAAGTGCCGGTCATTCAAATCGACCGGGAAAGACCGGCTGGGATCCGGAAAATTTTAAATATTATTTTCCGGCCGTAATCACGATCATGCTGGTCGGGGTGATACTGCTGTTTCGGGATTTTATCTTTTCCGACCAGATGCTGTCCGGTTCGGACATGATCAACGCCGGCATATTTTTCAGGCACTTTTATGTCGAATATGTCAAATTGCACGGCTCCATTCCTCTTTGGAATCCTTACATTTTCGGGGGGATGCCGTTTATCGACGCCTTCCACGGCGACATTTTCTATCCGC
Source organism: Candidatus Zixiibacteriota bacterium (assembly GCA_900498245.1). NCBI lineage: Bacteria > Pseudomonadati > Candidatus Zixiibacteriota > Candidatus Zixiibacteriota bacterium. The sequence goes on along the minus strand of LS998015.1, from coordinate 2,485,286 downwards.
TGTCGATTTTGAAATTTACCGGCAATTTCTTCCGTATGCTGGGAATGAATCTGGTGATTCATATATTCCTTTCCGGTATTTTCATGTATCTGACGGCGCGGCAATTTAAACTGTCGCGCGTGGCCTCAACCGTTTCCGGTTTCGCCTATATGTTTTCCGGCTTGCTGGTTTCACTGGTGGCGCCGGGACACGATGGCAAAATTTTTGTTATCACCCTGTTCCCCCTGACCATGCTCTTTCTGGAAAGGGCGTTTGAAAAAAAGCCAATCTTGAATTTCGCGCTCTTAGGCTTGGTGATAGGGGTTATAATCCTGAGCCCGCATGCCCAATTATCTTACTATGCGCTCTGGGCCATTGCGCTGTATGGGTTGTTCAAATTGATATTTCTTTATCGACAGAGCCGATCCCTGGTGGCCACGGCCAAACCGGCGGGATATCTGGTTGCAGCGGTTATTATCGGTCTGGCTATATCCGCGATCCAATTTTATCCCGGATATATATATACGACAAAATACTCCCCCCGGGCCGATACCAAACGCGGATATGACTGGGCGACATCGTGGTCGATGCATCCGGAGGAAGCCTTCTCGCTGGTGGTACCGGAATTCGCCGGGGTCGACAGTGGCCGGGATGATCATTACTGGGGAAAGAACTTCTTCAAAGACAACTCGGAATATGCCGGGGTCATCACTCTTTTCCTCGGCTTACTCGGTCTTCTGTTCTCGCGAAGGAAGGAGGCTTATTTCTTCGGGGGGCTGGCTCTATTTGCCCTTATCTATGCGCTGGGCGACACCACGCCCCTGTTTAAGATTTTTTACTATGTTATTCCCAATGTAAAATCACTGCGCGCTCCCAGCACCATAATGTTTCTATTTCTCTTCTCGATGGCACTTCTGGCCGGTATCGGTATTCAATTTTTGACGGAAAAGGGAAGGGAGTTGTCGGCACTCATTAAGAAGAGGATGAATCTATATCTGCTCCTGGGGACCGGTCTTTTAATATTTTTCGCCCTTTTATTTTCTATTGCGGGCGAGGGGATGCTTTCATTTTACAGTTCGATTTTTTACAGCGGCCTGAAATCCATGCCGATCGGCCAGGGCAATGTCACCAAGTGGCAGGTGGCATTGATGAATCTTCCCAACATCAAAACAGGGTTCTGGGTGGCCTCGTTCCTCATCGCCGCGACAGCGACAGCCATTGCCCTTTATCTTTCACGGAAAGTCGGCCGAAATATTTTTCTGATTTTGCCGCTATTGATCATGATCGACGGTTTCCGGTTCGATTCGCGATTTATCAAGACTTATGATTACCGGCAGCAGTTTACGCCGAGCGTGATCTCAAATTATATCAAGACTCTCCCGGGGCATTTCCGGGTCATGAATATGCAGGCCGTCCCGGATGACTATCTGCCCTATTTTGATATCGAAGTAGTAGTCGGATATCATGGAAATCAATTACGATGGTATGATGATCTTTTGGGGGGACCGGCGAAGACGAATCTGGGCAATCCCAATTTCCTCAACTTGGTAGGGGCCCGCTACATTCTGGGCCGCTCGGGCATGAGGGATACGGTAGGCTATTTCGGACCAAATCGGCTCACCGTGGAAAAAGATTTCGGCGCCATTTCGCTTTACAGGAATGACAACGCCCTGCCCCGGGCCTTTCTGGTGAATCGATTTGAGGTCGTTCCTGAACGCAAGAATATTTATCCCCTGGTTTTATCCGGCCAGAGCGACCTGAGAAAAAAGGTTTTTCTGGAGGAGACCCCACCCCTTGATATAAACGCTCAGGATACTCTTTTGCCCCCGGCGGAGATAACTTCTCATGCGGTCGATTCGGTAGTGGTGGAATTTCCGACCTTGACGAGCAATACCATCCTGGTGCTCACGGATAATTACTATGTTGCATGGGAGGCATTTGCCAGCGGCGCCAAAGTGCCGATTCTTCGGGCCGACGGCGCTTTCCGGGCAGTCGCATTAAAGGCGGGAACGAATCGTGTGATTTTTAAATATAATAAGGCAATGAATAACCGGGGCCTGATGATCACATTATTCGGACTTATAATCGTGGGGGCGGTGCTGAGCACATATGGAATTCAGTCCCTGATGCGTCGAAAAAAGGACACTCATCGACTATGACCGATAAAAAACGCGGGCTCATAATTTTTCCGACCTATAACGAGAAGGAAAATATCGAGAATATTATAAAGGCGGTACTCCCGCTTGACAGCCGTTTGGAGGTGCTGGTGGTGGACGACAATTCGCCCGACGGCACCGGCCAAATTGCAGACAAACTCGCGGCCGCCGATCCGCGCATTCACACATTACACCGGGAGAAAAAGGAAGGGCTTGGCCGCGCCTATATCGCCGGATTTAAATGGGGAATGGATAAGAAGTACGATTACATATTTGAGATGGATGCCGATTTTTCGCACGATCCCAAATATCTTCCCGATTTCTTGCGGGCGATTGAGGAAAATGATTTGGTTCTGGGCTCGCGGTACATATCCGGCGTCAATGTCGTCAACTGGCCGATGGGGCGGCTCCTGCTTTCATATTATGCCAACGCCTATACCCGAATCGTGACCGGTCTACCGGTTCGCGATGCGACCGGCGGTTTCAAATGCTTCCGCCGGGAGGTGCTTGAGGCGATCGATCTGAATGCCATAAGATCCAACGGGTATATATTTCAGATTGAGGTATCGATGCGGGTCTGGAAAAAGGGGTTTCGCATAAAGGAAATTCCGATCATATTTGCCGATCGGCAGTTCGGGGCATCAAAAATGTCCAAAAAAATAGTCCGGGAGGCAATATGGAAAGTCTGGTTCCTGCGCTTCATGTCGATTCTTGGCAGATTGAAATAGGTGGACGATTTCGGCTCAAATTTATTGATCTCCGCCATTGTGGTAACTCATAATTCGGTGGAGAATATAGCGCCCTGTCTGGCGTCTCTGGAAAGGGAAATATTATCGACCGGCGGCGAAATTATCATATATGATAACGCTTCGCATGATGCTACCGTCAATTCCATTCGGCACCGTTTCCCGGAAATAAAAATAATCGCGTCATCCGATAATATCGGCTTTGCCTCGGCCAATAATGCCGCGGCCCGCCAGGCGCAAGGGAGATATCTCCTGATGGTCAATCCGGATCTGATACTTGACGAGGGATGTCCCAAAATTTTAGTGGATGCATATAAGAATAATAAATTGGCGGGAGCGGTTTGTCCGCGGCTGCGACACCCTGACGGGCAATTTCAGGCTACCTGCCGTAATATTCCGACGCCGAGGAATATATTTTTTTCGCGCGGCTCGTGGTTGGGGCGCAGAAAACCGGGTCTCGGGGAAAAGGAAATCTATACCTTAGGGGACTATGAAACGACAACCGAGGTGCCGGCGGCCGCCGCCACCTGCCTCCTTGTGGAGAGAGAGTTTTTTATCAAACTGGGGGGATTTGATGAAAGATTTTTTATGTTCATGGAAGATACCGACCTCTGTGTCCGGATCGGACAAGGAGGAAGAAAAATATATTTTGTCCCGGAAGCAGGCGGTGTCCATTTATGGGGCAAAGGGGCCGATATTTCCGTATTTCGGCGCGCTTGGTATCAACACTTGTCGGTCTGGAAATATTTCCTTAAATATTATCCCAATGGTTTTTCACTTTTTCTTCTACCCGCGGCCCTGATGATAAATATGATCGTCAGTCTGCTTAGAAGCGCCGGGCGGTCATCGGGAAGGGGCAAAAGGTAAGCCCGTGAGTGCCGTGGTATATCCAATTTCGTTTTTCGGGGCCGCGTTTTTAGCCGCAGTTATGACTTTCACCGTCATTTCATTCAGTTCCCGTTTGTCACTGTATGATTATCCGGGACAACACAAGCGTCATAAAAGACCAACTCCGAATCTTGGGGGCATAGCGATATTTGTCTCGTTCTGGGCGGTCATCGCCATAATACGCCTCGCAGGCAATGTGGCGCTGGAGGACTTTGGCGACTCGCTCGGGTATATTCTTACCGGAGCTTTTTTGATTCTGATGGTAGGCATCATCGACGACCTTAAGCCGCTGGCGGCCTGGCCGAAACTCCTGGTGGAAATAATCGCCGGATTGATTCTCTATTTTGGAGGGCTGTCGATTCAAGTTCTTTCCATTCCGCCTTTCGGTTCGGTGGAACTGGGTGGTTTCGCCGTAGTAATAACGGTTCTTTGGGTTGTTGGGTTATCAAATGCCATTAATCTTATCGATGGACTTGACGGTTTGGCGCCGGGCGTCTCCTTCATCGCGGCCTTGACCATGACTATTATAGGATTCATGTTTCATATCGCGGCGGTAGCCCTGTTTGCTCTGGTTCTGGCGGGAACGATGTTTTCATTTTGGCTCTTTAACCGTTATCCGGCCAGGATTTTTCTGGGCGACTGCGGCGCCCTGTTTACCGGTTATATTTTTGCCGTAATATCTCTGGTGGTCCCGATCAAGTCCTATACGCTGGCGGCGCTGTTCCTGCCATTACTGGTGCTGGGTGTGCCTTTGATTGAGACGGTGTCTTCCTTCACGCGGAGGATAGCGGCCGGAAAGAACGTTATGAAAGCCGATCGGAGGCATATTTTCCACTATTTGGCCCGTGCCGGGCTGGAGCAACGTCAAATTATTGTCCTTTTTTACCTTTCGGGGATATTTTTCAGTCTCGTGGCAATTTCAATGTTTGTTTTTGAGCGAATTGCGGTTCTGACCATTTTGCTCCTTTTTATGGTTGCAACTTTTATATTATATCTTATTTTTATTGCCAGGCTAAAGCATAGTAAGCGTGGCCGAAATGGAATTAGATAAGAATATGCAAGAAAGACAGATACTCGATTTCGAGAAACCGATCGCCGAGTTGGAAAAGAAAATCTCGGATATGAAGGACTTTGCCTTCAATTCCAAACTGGAAGTATCCGGGGAGATTGCCTCGCTTCAGAACAAAATGGACAAGATGCGCAAGGAGATTTTCTCCAGTCTGACCCGCTGGCAAAAGGTCCAACTGGCCCGTCATCCCCGGCGCCCTCACACTCTCGACTATATCGAATTGATGACCACGGATTTTATCGAGTTGCACGGGGATCGGTATTTTGCCGACGATAAAGCCATTGTCGGCGGTTTCGCCAAAATAAACGGTAAACCGATATTTATACTGGGACAGCAAAAAGGACGGGATACCAAGCAGAAGTTGATGCGGAATTTCGGAATGGCTCATCCCGAAGGGTATCGCAAGGCTCTTCGTCTTTTCAAACTGGCGGAAAAATTCAATAAGCCGATTGTTATTCTGATCGACACGCCCGGAGCATATCCGGGGATCGGCGCCGAAGAAAGGGGCCAGGCCGAGGCGATTGCCCGAAACCTGCGTGAAATGTCTGTCATTAAGGTGCCGATCGTCATCGCCATAATCGGCGAGGGAGCCTCGGGAGGCGCTCTTGGGATCGGGATCGGGGACAAGATATTTATGCTGGAGTACTCATGGTACTCGGTAATTTCTCCGGAAGGATGTGCGGCCATTCTGTGGCGGAGCAACACTATGGCTCCTCAAGCGGCTGAGGCACTGCGTCTGACGGCTGATGATTTGATAGACCTCGGCATCATTGACAAAATTATTCCCGAACCGCCGGGCGGGGCTCACACCGATTATCGCGTAATGGCCGACATTTTGAAGGAAGAGATTGCAGCGGCCCTGGGAGAACTGGAGCCGCTTTCAACCGACGTTTTGCTTCAAAATCGGCTTAAGAAATTCCGCCAGATGGGCGTGTACCGCGAACAGGAGGGCTGATTATGCCGATTTCGGACGAACTGATGAGTATTATTGTCTGCCCCAAATGCAAGGGGGCGCTGAAATATGCCGAGGACCGGGACAGTCTCAATTGTGAAAATTGCCGCCTGATATTTTCCATTGATGACGGTATCCCGATTCTTCTCATAGATGAAGCAGAAAATTATTAGAATTAAGGATAATTTATGAAACTATCGAAATTCTGTTCGGAAGATTTGATTACTTTTAATCTCAAAGCGGTCGAGAAAGACGCGGTTCTAAAGGAACTGGTGGAGCTGGCGGCCAAGTCCAACCTCGTAAAAGACGGCGCCGAATTGCTTAATGATGTCAAGGAAAGGGAGAATCTGGTGACCACCGGCGTTGGGTACGGCGTGGCTTTCCCTCATGCCAAGACCAAAGCCACCAAGGGAATTGTCATCGCTTTTGGACGATCCGAGAAGGGGATAGAATTCGACGCCATGGATCATAAGCCGGTGCAGCTTTTCTTCTTGATCGCCGCCCCGGAAGATGCGATCGGGGCCCATTTGAACGTAATGGCCCGCCTGTCCTATATAATGAAATCGGAGGAGAACCGCGCCAAGATGATGAAAGTGACATCGCCGGGTGAACTGCTTCAGATGATCGATACCGTCGAATGAGAAACGCGGGCTGAAGGAGGCGCCTGATCTATGGCCTTGTTTTCGACGATTTTTCATAAAAATCGTCGCGTGTTAAGTTTAATTTCGGCTATTATTCTCTTATTGCTGGTTTCTTTCTCCAGAGGAGAGGTACGACCCTTCCTCGGGTATCTTTCCTCAACCATCTTTTATAGCCCTTTCTACCGTTTCAAGGTCAATGTAGAGAATTTTAGAAATGCGGCCGAAGAGAATCGGCGACTCAAGAACCAATTGGCGGAATCGGCCCTGCAACTAAGTCTTTTGAATGAAACCCGCCGGGAGAATCAGCGGCTGCGGGAATTGATAGGATTTGCCCCGCCCCAGGATTTTCATCTGGTTCCCGTCAAAGTCGTCTCTCTGCTTCAGCACTTCTATCCCATTTCGGCCGTAATAAACAAAGGGAGCGACGATGGCATAAGGGAAAATCAGGCCGTGGTCAATCGTTTCGGATTGGTGGGGAAAATCAAGGAAGTGATGCCGCGCTATGCCACGGTGCAATTGCTGACCGACCCTTCGAATCCGATTTCCGGACGGGTGGCGCGAAGCCGGCAGATCGGTATTGTGAAATTCTCGCCGGATCGCGGCATGTACCTGGACAATCTCCCGGCCGATGCCGAAATAAAGAAAGGGGATTTGGTGACATCTTCCGGTTTGGGAGGAATTTATCCCCCGGGCCTGGCGATTGCGGTGGTGGATTCGGTCCTGCCCAACACCGGGGAGATATTGAAAAATGTTCGGCTCCGGCCGACCGTGGACTTTTTTGAAATCGATGAACTCTATATATTATCCGAGGCCGACCGGTGAGATTTATTCTTTATATTTTTCTCCTGTTTCTTCTGGCCTTTTATAACACCATTCTCGGGGAAATAATTTCTATTTCCGGGGTATCGATCGATCTGGCCGGATTGCTGGTCGCCCTGGTGGCGCTTTATCGCGGGGAATCGACGGCCATATGGTTCGCTATCGGGGCGGCTATAGTGACATCAACCCCCCGTCTGGACCTGATGCCGTATGAAATGGCGACTTTAATCGGGATGTCGATAATAATAAATATGATTTGCAATCGCATGAATTTCTATTCGCAGGCCTCGCGGCTGATCATGCTGATCATATTTCTTCTGGTTCATAATATGGTCATCACCGTGGTTATATCATCGGATGGAATGTTTTTTGCACTTTATCGTTTTATTCTCCCGGGCATACTTTATTCAATCATCTTCGGATGGCTCTATTTTGTCGTGCATGACGGTCTATTCGGTTTCCGGCGCGCCGGCTCGGTTTCGTGACGATGGTCAGATACTATATTGACAAGGATCTGCGAATCAGGGTGGCCGGAGGGATAATGGGACTCGCCCTGCTGGTCATTATCGGGGGTCTCTTTTATCTCCAGATATTTTCTCACGGATATTTTCTCGAACAATCGGAAAACAACCGGGTTCGCATCCGGCCGATTATTCCCAAGCGGGGTGTGATCTACGACCGCAATATGGAGATGATTGCGGATAACAGGCTCTCCTTTACCGTCTCGGTCGTCCCGTGCGAAATGGTGAAAGGGGTCACATTACCGCGTTTGGCCCAGCTTCTCAAAATCGACACCAGCGAAATAAAGCAACGGATGTCGGCCAATTTCGCGGGGATTTATATTCCGGCCCTGGTCCGGCGCGAGCAGGGGATCGACGTTATTTCGGCCCTCGAGGAAAACAGCGAATATTACCCCGGGGTGAGTTATGGGGTGGAATCGGTCCGCCGCTACGCCGACAGTATCGCGGCGGAGACGTTTATCGGTTATATTGCAGAAGTTTCTCCGGAAGAAGTGGATATGGCGTCGCCCAAAGGGTATCGTCCCGGCCGGCTGGTGGGAAAAAAGGGGATTGAAAAATCGTATGATGATTATCTGCGGGGTCTGGAAGGAACCGATTTTATCGAAGTCTCGGCGCGGGGTAAGATAATCGGTTCCTATGAGGGGCGAAGCAGTGTGCCGGCGGTGCCGGGCTCTGATTTGGTTTTGGGGATCGATGCCGATTTGCAGCGGGCCGCGGTCAGAATATTCGACAGTCTTCATGCGAGCGGGGCGGTAGTGGCAATCGATCCGCGGAACGGGGAAATTTTGGCTCTGGCCTCGTTCCCGGCTCTGGATCCGAATATATTTGCGGAAATTATTCCTAACGATATCTGGCAGTCCATCGTGGCCGATTCCAGTCACCCGCTTCTTAATCGCCCGCTGACCGGTCTGTATCCGCCCGGTTCCACCGCGAAACTGCTGACGGCCGGCGCCGCTCTGGAGAAGGGTGTCATTACGCCGGAGACGCTTCTGAGAGGCTGCGGCGGCGGGATGCAGTTCGGAAACAGATTTTTCAAATGCTGGGATCCAAAAGGCCATGGGCGTCTTGATGTATATCATGCGGTTGAACAATCATGTGATGTCTATTTCTACCAGGTGGGTCAGTTGCTGGGGCTGGATTCCTGGCACGAATATGCGATGGAATCCGGTTTTGGGAAAAGGACCGGAATAGATATACCGGGGGAATTCAACGGAATTATTCCCAGCACCAAATACTATGACAAAATTTACGGCAAGAAACAGTGGTCACGACTGCTCATCGTGAATCTCGCCATCGGTCAGGGAGAATTTACCATTACGCCCTTGCAGCTGGCGCAATTTTACTGTGGACTGGCCAATAATGGCATCGTTTACAAACCGCATCTGGTCAAAGAAATCCGGAATCCCGACGGTTCCGTCGAGAGGATCGCCCCGACCGTATCTTTCAAATTGCCTTTTTCCGACATGACGCTGTCTGTTCTGGATCAGGCCGCGGAACTCGTGGTCCAGGGTTCCCGGGGGACGGCCCAGAGATTACGAAATAAATATTATCTCGTTTCCGGGAAAACCGGTACCGCTCAAAATCCTCATGGAAAAGATCATTCCTGGTTTGTCGGCTTTGCACCATCAAACGATCCTCGAATCGTAGTCTGCGGTCTGGTTGAAAACGCCGGACATGGTTCCGAGGTGGCCGCTCCCATGGTGGGGAAAATAATCAGACAATATCTGCACCCGGATTCGACCACGCCTCCGGTGGCGCAGAGTCAAATTGACAGACTGGCTCCCAAATTATGAAGGTCGATTATAGAAATCTGGACTGGCACCTGATAGGTTCGGCATTGGCCCTGTCGGTTATCGGCATCGCTATGATATACTCGGCCCAATATGACGCCTCGACGGGCGCTTCCTTGAACTATTATCTCAGGCAGTCTCTCTGGCTCCTTGTCGCCCTGCTGGCTTTTGGGGTGGTAATCCGGATTCCTCTGCGGACGATCGATGTCGCTTCCTATGTTCTTTATGCGGGGGCCTTCCTGCTATTGTTGCTGGTACTTGTCATCGGCTCGTCGCGGATGGGAGCATCGCGCTGGTTTGACCTGGGCCCATTAAGTTTCTCGCCGTCCGATATCGCCAAATTGGCTCTGCTTATTTCGCTGTCCCGTTTCTTTGCCTATACCCGCCTGCCGCCGCAATCAAAAAGGCGTCTATCATTTTCGGCTGTCATGGCCATCGTTCCCGCGGTGCTGATCATGAAACAGCCCGATTTGGGGACTTCGCTGGTTCTAATTGCACTTCTCTTCTCGCTCTGGTTCTGGTCGGGATTGTCGCCTTTGTATATTCTGCTCATAGTCTCTCCTCTGATTTCACTGGTGGCCGCCTTCCACTGGATACCGTGGGTCATTTATCTGATTCTGCTGATAGTCTATATCATGTTCCTTAAGCCCGGCTTTGTATTCGGCGTTTTCACTATTGCGGTCAATCTGGCTTTCGGCGTCTTTACGCCGTTTATCTGGAATCACCTTGCCGATTATCAAAAACTCCGCGTAATTACATTTCTGGATCCGGGGCGCGATCCCCAACGGGCGGGTTATCAAATCATTCAATCCAAAATTGCCATAGGCTCAGGAGGAATTCTGGGGAAGGGGTATCTCGGGGGGTCTCAGAGTCAATTGAAATTTCTTCCGGAACGTCATACCGATTTCGTCTTTTCGGTAGTGGGGGAGGAACTGGGTTTATGGGGAACGCTTCTGGTAGTGGGCATATTTGCCTATCTATTTTATCGAGGGATGAAAATTGCGGCCCGGTGCCGCTCCAAGTTTGCCTCCAACCTGGCCTGGGGAGCCCTGACCATTTTGTTTTTCCAATTTTTCGTAAATATCGGCATGACCCTCGGCCTCATGCCGGTCACCGGCCTGCCATTGCCGTTCGTCAGTTATGGTGGGACTTCGTTACTTTTGTCCTGGGTTCTCATCGGACTAATCGCCATGGCCGAATATCAAACAGATTATTAAATCCAAGCGGGGGTATATTCAGTGATACAAATAAAAAAAATAATCGGGCTGACGGCGTTGTTTGCCCTGTCGATTTCTGCGTCCCGAGGCCAGGGTATTCAAATAGATACTCTCATTCCGAGAGATTACCTGCCGAAACTCCGGGCCATAAAGACCATCCATCAGGTCGGGCATGCGACCATGCTGGGGATGAGCGGAAAGGTCGAAATGTGGTTCGCGGCTCCGGATCGGATGACGGTTTCATTTGATCTGGGGATATTGAAGATGATCCAGGGCTATGACGGTGGTCGCGCCTGGATAAAAGATCAAAATAATCAGGTTATGGAACTAACGGGAAATGAACGAAAAAAAGTGGTCAATTCCGTTTATCTGGCGGGAGAGTCATATCTGGTAAAGGATCGCATGCCGGGGACAGTCGCATATCTGAAAGACACTCTGATTTCATCTCAGAAATATGCGATATTTTCCGCTTTGCCGGACGGCGGCGATTCCATTCGAATATTTTTGAATCGCAACAGCGGCCGGGTCGATATCGCCGAAGAGAAAATGGATGAGATTTCAATTTTCACTTATTCGACCGATTATCGTATCATCGACGGATATCCGGTGGCCTTCGACAGCCGAACAGAATCAACCCTGCCGCAGCTGAATTCTGTAATTAAGCTTGATTCCGTTCAATTTAATGTTCCGGTCGAGCGGGCCATATTTGGCGCGGTCGCAGATACAACTATTGATTATTTTTTCCCTCCTGATATCGATTCTGTGGTCGTTCCCATGAAATACGATAAAGGTCATATCTTTATAACGGCCCGCGTAGCCGGAGAGGACAGTGTCTATTTTGTTCTCGATTCCGGCGCCGGAATAAACATCATTGATAAGACTTTTGCCGAGACCCATGGTATTAAATTCGAGGGCGATATCGCGGCCAAAGGCGTGGCCGGATACCAGTCGGCGGCCATTACGGAAGTTGACTCCATCAAATTAGGGGAAATTGTCCTATTAAATCAGAAGGAGGCCGTGACAGATGTCGCCTCCATCGGCCTTGTGGCCCCCGGAACATTAGGCGGTGTAATGGGTTACGATTTGGCGTCACGTTTTCCCTTTTTGGTTGATTACGCCGGTGAGAAGGTGATATTCTACAATCCCAGGAGATTCCACAGGCCGGACAGTTCACTGGCGATACCTTTTGAATTCATTATGAAAATTCCCGCCGTGACGGCCGAAATCGATGGATATAAGGGGAAATTTCTTATCGACCTGGGCAACGCCTTCGGGCTGATAATTCATAAATCTTTTGCGGATAAGTATAATCTGGAAAAGGGGTTTACCGACATTAGGGATATGAATAAGGCGATCGGAGGTGTTGGTGGCGTCTCATCGGCAAAAGCGGCCGTCGGAGAGAGTTTGCTCGTGGGACCGGTAAAGATTGAAAAGCCCCCGCTCTTGCTTGCGGAAGGGGACTCCGGGATATTGAGATCGACGGAAATTGACGGGAATATCGGCAACCTGATGTTGCAGCAATTCTCAGTTTTGTTCGATTATTCGGAGAAAACAGTCTATTTTATGCCGGCGCGCAGGTAAATTGAATTACGGCGGGGAATCTGTTGAATATTGACTTTATCCGTATTACTTGATATAATTTACAACTCGTTAATACTAAAAGATTAAGGAAGTGCAATAAAATGAGAGTCGGAATACTTACCGGAGGCGGCGATTGCCCGGGACTTAATGCGGTCATAAGAGCAGTTGTGCGCAAAGGTCTTGATGTCTACCACTACGAAATTTTGGGAATTTATGAAGGTTGGAAAGGTCTTATTAAAGAAGGCTTGATTCGCCCCCTGGCGCTAAGCGATGTATCGGGAATATTGCATCGAGGCGGAACCATTCTTCGTTCCTCCCGCACCAATCCGTTCAAGGTAGAGAACGGAGTGGAGACAATCAGAGCCAATTTGAAAAAGTATAATATTGAAGCGCTGATTGCGGTCGGGGGTGAAGATACTCTCGGTGTCGCCGCCCGTCTGGCGGCCGATGGTTTCAATGTGATTGGCGTCCCCAAAACGATTGATAACGATGTCGTTGGTACCGACCGGACATTTGGATTTGACACGGCTGTTAATATTGCCACCGAGGCGATTGACCGGGTTCACACGACGGCCGAGGCCCACAACCGGGTGATGATTGTCGAAGTTATGGGCCGTCACGCCGGCTGGATCGCAATCGAGTCGGGTATCGCCGGCGGCGCCGATATAATTCTCATTCCCGAAAAGACGACTTATGTCAATAATGCCTGCGAATTGATCAAAAGACGGCATGCCCGCGGCAAAGATTTCTCTATCGTAGTAGTTGCGGAAGGGGCCAAAATTCAAATGTCCCCCGATTCGAAGAGGGAAGAGATGGTAATCCAGGACAAGAAACTGGATGCTTTCGGGCATGTCCGGCTGGGCGGTGTCGGCTACAAACTGGCCGACCTGATTGAAAAGGAAACCGGTTATGAGGCCCGGGTGGTGGTTCTCGGCTATATTCAGCGCGGGGGATCCCCGACGGCGTTCGACCGTGTTCTGGCAACCCGTTTTGGCGTGCATGCCATCGATTTTGTCAGCCGCGGCGAATATGGCAATATGGTGGCGTTGCACGGTTCCAAAATCGAACCGGTCCCGCTTTCGAATGTTATAAATAAAATAAAGACGATTGATCAGGAATTGATCGATACCGCCGAGGTATTTTTTGGTTAAGAAAATTATTATTCTGGTGACATTGGTTTTTATCGGCGGGATACTCGAACCGGCAAGGACGAGCGCGGTTGAAATAGTGCCGACCGATTTGGGGCATAAGCATTTCGCGGGAGTCAGAATCGGCGCCTGGACCTCGACCGGCGGTTCGAGTGCATTGAATGATTCATTACAATACTCCAAAAGCAGCATATACGCCGAATTTTTCTATGCGCATCGTTTTGTTCCGGCATTGGCCGGGGAACTATCGATTGGCATATTCAGCCGCGGCGATTTCCACTATCTGGTTCAGCAGGATGTTCTTCTCGGCACCGTCAATCTCTATCCTATTATGCTGTCGGCCAAGATTTATCCTCTGGCGGGACTCAGCGGAAGCAAGATCTATCCTTATATCCAGGCCGGAGGGTGTCTCTTTTTCGGCCGACGGACCGCGACCGATTATTACTACGGATATGACTTTGTCGATCAAAGCGACACTAAGATCACTTATGTCGTCGGCGGAGGTATCGATTTCCAGGTCGCGGATCAGATCGGTCTGACAAGCAACGTGAAATATATTCCGGTGAAATTCGGCTCGCCTCTCGCCGGTATTAAGGATTATTCGGGCTGGCAAGTTTCATTCGGAGTGGGATATATTTTTGGAAAAAAACATTGACGTTTAATTATCACGGAGGTTTATGATGGCTGTTAAGGTCGGTATAAATGGATTCGGACGGATCGGGCGGCTGGTATTCAAGGCGGCCCGGAAATCAAATCTTGATATTGTCGGCATTAATGATATCACCGATGCCCCTACCCTGGCGCATCTTCTTAAATACGACTCCATCCACGGCAAATATCCGGGGGCGATCAGCTATGACAACGGATTCCTGATTGTCGATGGCAAGAAGATCAAGGTCACGGCGGAAAGGGACGCCTCCAAACTCCCCTGGAAGGAATTGGGGGTGCAGGTGGTGGTGGAATCGACCGGAATTATGAAGGACAAGGCGGATGCCTCCAAGCATATTACCGCCGGCGCCAAGAAGGTCCTTATTTCGGCCCCGGCCAAAGGGCATGACGGGACATTCGTTATCGGCGTCAATGATAAAGAATACGACAAGAGCAAGCATGATGTTATTTCTATCGGCAGTTGCACCACCAACGGCCTCGCCCCGGTGGTCAAGGTTCTTCTCGATAATTTCGGGATCGAACGCGGTTTCATGACGACCATCCATTCCTATACCAACGACCAGAAAATTCTGGACCTGCCGCATAAGGATCTGCGGCGGGCCCGGGCGGCGGCTCTTTCCATGATTCCCACTTCGACCGGCGCCGCCAAGGCAATTTCCGAAGTCATTCCCGCCATGAAGGGGAAAATGGATGGCGTCGCAATCCGCGTCCCCACGCCCGATGCCTCGCTGGTCGACCTGGCCGTTGTTCTGGGGAAAGAAACGACCAAAGAGGAGATCAATACCGCTATGAAAAAGGCCGCGGAGGGCTCTTTAAAGGGTATTCTTGAATACTGCACGGAGCCGGTGGTATCGGTAGACATTATCGGCAATACCCACAGCTCAATATTTGACGCCGAACTCACTATGGTTAAAGGAAACATGGCCAAGGTCTTCTCGTGGTATGATAACGAATGGGGTTTCTCCTGCCGCATGGTGGAGATGCTGGAGAAGATGATTTAACGGTATCAAAGCCCGCCCGCCGGCGGGTTTTTTTAAATGAGGTACATATGAATAAACTATCAATTGCACGGATAAATTTTAAAGGGAAAAGGACCCTGGTGCGGGTAGATTTTAATGTCCCCCTGGATAAGTCATTGCATATTACGGATGATCGGCGCATCGTGGAATCGCTTCCCACCATAAAGAAGATAATGGGCGATGGCGGCCGGGTCATTTTATGCAGCCATTTTGGCCGCCCCAAAGGGAAGCCTGTTCCAGAAATGTCCTTGAGACCGGCGGCCATCCGCCTTTCGGAACTTCTGAAAAAAGACGTCAAAATGGCGCCTGATTGTATCGGCGATGAAGTAGAAAGGTTGGTCAATTCCCTAAAAGATGGCGAGGTCATTCTTCTGGAAAATCTTCGCTACCATAGTGAGGAAGAAAAGAATGATCCGGAATTCGCAAGAAAACTAGCCGGACTGGCGGACATTTATGTCAATGATGCATTTGGCTCGGCGCACCGCGCCCATGCTTCCACTGAGGGCGTAGCCAAGTTTATAAGGATTTGTGCCGCCGGGTATCTTATGGAGAAGGAACTGAAATATCTTGGGGGAGCGCTGTCCGAACCAAAAAAGCCGTTTGTCGCGATTCTTGGCGGGGCCAAGATATCCGGCAAGATAGATGTTATCCAGAATCTTTTTGACAAAGTCGATGCCATTCTGATCGGCGGCGGAATGATTTTCACCTTCTATAAGGCGATGGGGAAGAATATCGGAACATCGCTTCTCGAGGAAGATAAAGTGGATTTGGCCCGCGAGTTGTTGAGCAAAGCAAAAGTAAGGGGCCTGAAAATGATGCTTCCGGTCGATTGCGTGGTAGCGGCTGAGGCCCTTGATAATGCGCCTTCTAAAGTGGTTTCGATCGACAATATCCCATCCGATATGAAAGGACTCGATATCGGACCGGAGACGGTCAAATTGTTCGGTGCGGAATTGGAGCGAGCCAAGACGGTCGTCTGGAACGGCCCGATGGGAGTATTTGAAATCGAAAAATTCGCCCGCGGGACCTATGATATTGCCGATATGCTGGCGCAGATTACCGCCAAGGGGGCGGTGACAATTGTCGGCGGCGGAGATTCGGCGGCGGCAGTTTCGGAACGGGGTTTGGATGACAAATTGACTCATATTTCAACCGGAGGAGGGGCCTCGCTGGAATTTCTCGAGGGAAAGATTCTCCCCGGTGTGGCGGCGCTTTCCGATGCGGGAGTGAAGGTCTAGATTATGCGCCTTAAGATTATTGCGGGAAATTGGAAAATGAACAAGACGACCCCCGAGGCCGCGGAATTGACGCGCGGATTGATTGCCGGGGTGGGGGAAACGGATCGGCCGCGGGTTGTCATATGCCCCCCTTTTACAGCACTGAGTGAAGTCGCCAAGACTCTTAAGGGAAGCCCCATTTTTCTGGGGGCTCAGAATATGTATTTCAAAGAGTCCGGGGCGTATACCGGGGAAATCGCGCCATCTATGTTATTGACAATCGGGGTCGCCTATGTTATTTTGGGCCACTCGGAACGAAGAGAATACTTTGCCGAGACAGATAAAATTGTGAATGAAAAGGTCAAGCTGGCCGTGAGAGCCGGTTTAATACCGATAGTTTGTGTCGGCGAGAAATTGACCGATAGAGAGAAGAATCTGACCGAGAAAGTCATTGAGAAACAGATTGACGAGTCCCTGGCGGATTTGAGCGAAGAGGATATAAAGAAAACCGTCATTGCCTATGAGCCGGTCTGGGCGATCGGGACCGGGAAGACGGCGACACCCGAAATGGCTCAGGAGGTTCATTCTTTTATAAGAAGAAGGCTGCACGGCAGGTTCGGAACGGCGGCAGATTCGATTTCAATACTGTATGGCGGATCCGTGAATGCCGAGAACGCCGCAGGGCTTTTAAATAAAGATGATATTGACGGCGCCCTGGTAGGCGGGGCGAGTTTGAAGATTGATCAATTTATGGCGATTATCAAATCGTCTGCGAAGTAGGAAGATATTAGGAGGAATAGAAATTGTTCACATTAGTGGTGGTATTTCATACGCTGGTATGTATTCTCCTGGTGATTGTGGTGCTGATGCAATCGGCCAAGGGTGAAGGCCTGGCCGGCGCTTTTGGCGGCGGCGGCGGTTTGACCGGAGCCGTTTTCGGCGGCCGCGGTGCGGCTTCATTCCTGTCCAAAGCAACCACCGTTTTGGCCGTGATATTTATGATAAACTGCGGTGTCCTGGCATATATGTCCGGTCACAGAGCGGGACGTCAGGTCAGCGGGACCGAATCAGTTGTGACCCGCGAAGCGGCCAAGGAGATGGAACGTCAGGCTCAGCAGCAACAGGCGTCCCCGACTACCGGCGGGCAGCAATCGCCGAACGATCAAGCGGCGCCAACACAAACGCAACCCCCGGCGGGCGACGGCAAGTAAATACAATTCTTGCGGAAGTGGCGGAATTGGCAGACGCACCATCTTGAGGGGGTGGCGCTTCACGGCGTGCGGGTTCAAATCCCGCCTTCCGCATAAGAAATGGCCCTTTGAATGGTTGATTCAAAGGGCCGATTTTTATCGGGCATCAGCCAATTTACTTGGTGGAATGAAAGAGAAAACCGACTCTGAAAAATATGGTGCTGCTATGCATCCCGACTTCATTGGTACTTCCCAAGGCGGGGTCATTTAATTTGATCTTTCCCGCCATATATTTAAAACCGGCTTCAGCCAACAGGGAAGAATTTTCATCGCCGCCGACTTTGTATCCTGCTCCGAGTTGAAATCCGGGGCCGCCTTTAGTATCAGGGCCGAACTGGAGTTTCCAGAATGTGATATTCGGCCCGGCATAGGCATATATCTTTGGCCGGATCATGCGAACAAAGTTGAGCTCTCCACAATAACGAAAACTGCTTTTCCCGGAAAACAGCCCTTTAATGTCAATCGAAAGATTATAAAATTTGACCGGTATTCTTATCCCGACACCGCCGCCCGCTTCCCACCCGGCCGCGTTTTCGACGCTCAATGATGTATCGGAAATCTTTATGCCCCCGGTCATGCCGCCCATCCAGATCCCAACGGCCTTTTGCTGGAGATCCTGGCCCTGAGCAGAAATAAATAGTAGTAGAATAGGAACGAATAAAAGACGCTTCACGATTACCTCCTACAGCAAAATCGAGTATGGTATTAATCGGGCTCAAATTAAGTTTTGATATCATTTCTGTCAAATCTTTTAATTTTGGCGCATACGCATTGATACAAAATCGTCCAGATTTCCCTTGGAAATAGGGCCGGGCCATATATATTGAGATAAGAGTTACCTGCCCGTTTAGGAGAGCAACATGAGTTTCGCTAAGTTATTCATTTACAGTATTATCTTTTTGCTTTTGGGTGGTCCGCTTTTAATGGCGTCGCCTTATATTCAAGTGCGAATTTATCCTGATTCCCGAGCACAGTGGAATCAATTACAGTCGCTCAATTTTGACGAAATCTGGATGTCCGACAATTACGTCGATATCGCGGCTAATCAAAGTCAATTGGATTCCCTGACCACACTGGGTTTTCGGACCGATGTAATTATCCCCGATATGGAGAATTTCTACCGTGACAGATTGTTGCGTGCCGGAAAGGCCCTGACAATGGGGGCCTACAAGACTTCGGCCGAAATCTACGCCAAGGTCGATTCTTTGATCGCCGAATACCCTAATATTGTTTCGGCCAAAGTGAACATCGGAAACACGCTCCAAGGCCGGCCGATGTGGGCAGTCAAAATCTCCGACAATCCTAATGTCGACGAAAATCAGCCGCGAATTCTATTTTTTGCCTGCATCCATTCCCGCGAGGTCATCACGCCTGAGATTTTACTCAGTTACATGAGTTATCTGACCTCAAATTATGGAGCTGATTCGGAGGTTACATATCTTGTGAACAACCGCGAGATCTGGTTTATTCCGCTCACTAATCCTGACGGCTATATTTATAATGAGACCAATTCCCCGAATGGCGGAGGGATGTGGCGCAAGAATCGGCGGAATAACGGCGATGGCAGTTATGGAGTCGATCTGAATCGAAATTTCGGATATGAGTGGGGATATGATAATGCCGGCTCGTCCCCGGTCGGAAGTAATGAGACCTATCGCGGAAGCGGTCCGTTTTCGGAACCGGAAACCCAGCATCTTCGCGATTTCATTTTAGATCATGATTTCTCGATGACAATATCATATCATTCCTATTCTAATTTGATACTCTGGCCGTGGGGTTATGATCGCATTTACAGCCCCGATGATGATATTTTCCAGGAAATGGGGGATTCGGCGGCCGCTTTTAACGGATTCACTCCGACCGTAGCTTGGGGGCTGTATGTGACTAACGGCGATACCGATGACTGGGGATATGGTGAACAGAATCTTAAAAGAAAAACCTATGCTCTTACTCTGGAAGTCGGTTCGGAAAGCGACGGTTTCTGGCCGGCGACCAATCGTATCAGCACGCTGGTTTCCGAGAATCTGCAGCCCAACCTTTTCTTCACGCGTATTGTGGGGCAGGAATATAAGCTTCGCGCCCCGGGCCAGCCGGTTATAGTGGCGTCCGATACCGTGGAGGCCGCTTCATACGATATTGCCTGGCGGTTCGACACGGACACGCTCAATCCGGCCATCAATTATGAGCTGGTCGAATTGCAGAACCGGCAGACCATAACGGACCCGGCTGCCAGTTTGGATAACCTGGGCAATAATCAATTTTCCATTTCCACTTCGCAGTATCACTCGGCGCCATCCTCCTTTTACTCGGGATCGCAAAACAATATTTTTCATGCGATAACGACCGCCAATCCTCATCCGGTCACGACCGGCGATTCCCTCAAATTCTGGACCTACTATAACATGGAAGCCGATTATGATTATGCCTATGTTGAAATTTCCACGGATGGGATTAATTTCACAGCCATTCCCGGAAATATTACCACCACCACCAATCCCAATGGAAACAATAAGGGTAACGGAATAACCGGCAATTCCGGCGGGTGGGTGCCAGGACTATTTGATCTTTCGCCGTTTGTCGGTCAGAACCTCTATTTCCGAATTTCTTATATTACCGACGGCTATGTTTTTTACGACGGGATTTATGTCGATGATTTTTATCCGGTGGAAATTTTCGGGACGGAAAATGTTCTTTCGTCGAACATCACTGATACGACCTACCATATTACCGGCCGGGCCGAGGGGAATTATTACTACAAAGTTCGCGGCCAGGACGCCGAAAATCAGTGGGGAAGATATTCGGAGATTCAAAAGGTCTACGCGAAATCATCAGTTGTTTGCGGCGATGCCAATGGCAATGAATCGGTCAATATTCTTGATGTATCCTTTGTGATAAACTATTTGTATCGCGGAGGTCCGGCCCCGAGTCCTTTATCGGTGACGGATGTTAATAATTCCGGCGGGGTAAATATTCTCGATGTCTCGTATCTTATAAACTTCTTGTATAAGGGCGGACCGGCCCCCAATTGCCCCTAATTTTCCATCCGAAGGTTTTTGAAGACAGGCCACCAGGGCCTGTCTTTTTTTTAAGTTGACCGTGCGAGGAATTTAAATAATTTCTTCCGATAATATGAAAGTGAAAATTTTATTATTATTATTTGTCGCCGCTTTGTCTCCCATGGCCGGTCCTCAGTCGGATGCGGGATCTTCGTCAATAAAACCGGTTGGGAAAAGGATTTGCATAACATTTGACGATATTCCCGCGGAAAATACTTACGAGAAGGAAACCAGGAAGGAAATTTTCGCCGGCATCACGGCAGCTCTCGAGCGCCATCATGTCCCGGCGGCCGGATTTGTTGTCGGCGAAAATCTTGAGGACAATCTTGACTTGTTGACCCTGTGGGCCGGAAAAGGATTTACATTCGGATTCCTGCCATATTCCAATCAGGATATAAATGATGTTCCCATAGAGGCTTATATCGATGATATCGATAAAGGAAAAGATGCCGTCAAAGATCTGATGGCGATGAATCGGCAGAAAGAACGATTCTTTCGTTTTCCATTTCTGAGGTATGGAGGTACCAAAGAAATCCGCGATCAAGTTCTAGACTATCTTGCCGGTGAAGATATCAGCGTGGCCCATGCTACAGTCCTGACGGAAGATTTTGTTTATAACCTCTCTCTTGAAAAAAACCTCAATATCCTCGATTCATCGAAACGGGCCGAGCTCCAGAGGGAATATGTAAATCATATTATATCGTGCCTTGGCAAGGCGGAGGTCTTGGCGAAAGAAGTGGCGGGAAGACCTGTCCTGCAGATATTGCAGTTACACGCCAACCGCATAAACGGGATATTCCTGGAGGCAGTCCTGACCGCTATTGAGAAGAGGGGCTATCGATATATTTCGCTGGGGGAAGCACTGAAGGATGATATTTACGGGACTAAAGACACATATTACAACGAACAATATGTCTCCTTTCTGGAGAGGATAAAATATTCCAATCCCGATCTGATTCCCGCGGTTGAAAAGTGATTCCGGTTTCGACGATTGTTCCGCCGAAATGGCATATTTTGCGTATAAGTTCAAATCTAACCTCTTCATTGGGTGATGCCAAGGTCATCATCTACGTGACTTTTTTCACAATAGGGCTTGACTTATTCCGATTTTTTTTCGATATTATTTAATAGTAAATCAGGATAAGATTGGTTGTGCTTGCCGGCCAATCTAAGACAACCGGGCATTGAGGTTGTGGCAGTCGTGACAGCAAAATTAGAGATAAATATGAATGAACAGGGGACAGGCTTTCGATACCCCCTTATTCCTGCCCGGAAGATTATCCTGGTCGGCGGATTCGGCAGCGGGAAGACCGA
The DNA here is from genome assembly GCA_900498245.1 of Candidatus Zixiibacteriota bacterium. NCBI lineage: Bacteria > Pseudomonadati > Candidatus Zixiibacteriota > Candidatus Zixiibacteriota bacterium. The sequence continues at coordinate 2,463,254 of LS998015.1, read as the reverse complement.
AGTCGCCGTAAATCTGACCCGCTATCTTCATGAAACGGAAAAGACTCTCCTTACTATCGCCGATCTGGACTTGGTAAACCCTTATTTCCGGTCGCGCGAAGTTATGGAATTGATGGAGGAATTGGGTATAAGAATTATCACTCCTCGAGGTGGTGATTATTATGCCGACCTTCCGATTTTGCTTCCTGAAATTCGCGGGGCCATCGAGAGTGCGGAGGAAAAACTGGTCCTTGATGTCGGCGGCGATGCGCAAGGGGCCCGGGCTTTGGGAGCCTTGTCGGACGCATTTGTTTCCGGCCGGTATGAGATGCTCATGGTTTTGAATTCCCGCCGTCCTTTTACTTCGGATGTTGCCGGATCAATCAAAACCATGACCCGGATTGAGATGACTTCGAAATTAAAATTCACCGGCTTGATCTCCAATTCTCACATGATTGATGAAACATCGCCGGAAATAATTATGGAGGGTTTCCGCCTGGCTCGGGAAGTGGAAGAAGCAACTCATTTACCCCTGAAGTTTGTAAGCGCCAAGAAGGAGGTTTTGGAAAATATGGATCCAGCCCGGATAGACTGTCCGGTCCTGCCGCTGACGCGCTTGATGCTGAAACCGTGGGAGAGGAAGAAATAGTCCGAAAAAGGCCGCTTTAAATAAAGGATAGATGCCATGCCTGGTGTGATTATAAATAAAACCTACTGTAAGGGTTGCGAATTGTGTGTTCAGGCCTGCCCGATGCAGATCCTGGCGATGTCCAAGGAACTTAATCAAAAAGGATATTTCTGCGCCACGCTGAAGGAGCCGCATCGCTGTATCGGTTGTCGTATTTGCGCCATAGTCTGTCCCGACGCGGCCATCGAGGTGCACACTCACGGAACCCAGTTCGCATTATTTAATTATTGAGGGGTGATAATTTTATGGCGAAGCAATTAATGAAAGGAAATGAAGCGATTGCCGAGGCCGCTCTGCGGGCCGGAGCCGTCAATTATTTCGCTTATCCGATCACCCCACAAAGTGAAGTGGCCGAGTATCTGTCACGGCGCATCCCGGAAGTGGGCGGGGTCTTTGTTCAGGCGGAAAGCGAAGTGGCAGTGGGCAATATGCTTTTCGGCGCGGCCTCCACCGGTAAGAGAGTCTTTACCACCTCTTCCAGTCCCGGTATCAGCCTCATGCAGGAAGCGATATCGTACATGGCCGGCGCCCATCTGCCCGTTGTGCTGGTCAATATTATGCGCGGTGGTCCCGGTCTGGGAGGCATTCTGCCGGCTCAGTCGGATTATTTCCAGGCCACCAAGGGCGGCGGACACGGCGACTATCGCCTCATTGTATTGGCCCCGTCATCGGTTCAGGAGGCGGTCGATTTAATGATGCTGTCGTTTCATCTCGCCGATAAGTACCGTACGCCGGTGATGATAATCGGTGACGGTATGATCGGCCAGATGATGGAATCGGTCGAGATTCCGGAGAAATACGAAGAACCGGCTTTGCCGCCCAAAGACTGGGCTCTGACCGGTGCCAGGGGCCGCAAGTCGCAAATCATAAAGTCGCTGTTTCTCGACCCTGTAGCGCTTGAGAAAAACAGTTTTCTCCTGGCTTCCAAGTATGAAGAAATCAAGAAGAATGAAATCCGCTATGAATTATACAAAGTGAATGATAAAAACCGGATGCTGATTTTTGCCTATGGCACGATGGCCCGCATTTGCCAGACGGCCATTGACGAATTGGAGAAAGAAGGGATAAGCATTGGGCTATTCCGTCCCATATCTCTGTTCCCCTTCCCGGAAAAGGAAGTCTATGAACAGGCGATAAAGTCAAATATCGAATCGCTCCTGACGGTCGAGATGAGTGTCGGGCAGATGATCGAAGATATCGAGCGCTGTACCATGAGTAAAAAGCCGCTTCATTTCTACGGTCGTACGGGCGGAATTGTGCCGTCGCCGGACGAAGTGAAAATCATGGTCAAAAAACAACTTGGACTCGATACGAAAACCCCGCTTTCGGGTTATATGAGGTAGGTGACAAATGGCGCAAGATGCAACGACTATACTGACTCGCCCGGAAGCGTTAAGCAGCAATATCACTCATTATTGTCCCGGGTGTACCCATGGTGTAATTCACCGCCTGGTGGCCGAAAGTATCGATGAACTGGGCGTTCGCGAGAGGACGGTTGGGGTGGCCCCGGTGGGATGCTCGGTCCTGGCTTATAATTATTTCAATGTCGATTTCATGGAAGCCGCTCATGGCCGGGCTCCGGCTATGGCGACCGGTTTCAAAAGACTCCGACCCGATATGATCGTCTTTACCTATCAGGGCGACGGCGATCTGGCATCGATCGGGATGAGTGAAATCGTCCATTCAGCGAATCGGGGTGAAAAGTTCACGGTGATATTTGTCAATAACGCCATTTACGGCATGACCGGGGGCCAAATGGCGCCGACAACCTTGCCGCATCAGAAAACGACCACGTCGCCCTTTGGTCGGGATGTCAATCTGGCGGGCTATCCGATACGAGTTTCGGAACTTTTATCGAGTTTGAGAACCCCGGCCTATATCGCGCGGGTTTCGGTTCATTCCGCGATGCATATTGTCAATGCCAAGCAGAAAATCAAAAAGGCCTTTGCCTATCAGGTCGAGGGGCGCTGTTTCTCGCTGGTCGAGGTTCTTTCGACCTGCCCGACCAATTGGGGAATCGCACCCAACGCCGCCCTGAAGTGGCTTGAAGATAATATGCTTCCGTATTATCCCCTCAAAACTTTCAAGGATCCGGCGACGGGGGAGGGTGAGTGATGCCGCAGAAAGAAGTCATTCTCGCCGGTTTCGGGGGACAGGGAATTATGACGGCGGGGCAATTGCTCGCCTACGCCGGGATGGCCGAAGGCAAACAGGTTTGTTGGCTGCCGTCGTACGGCCCTGAGATGCGCGGAGGGACCGCCAATTGCACGGTGGTCGTGTCCGAAATGCGGATCGGTTCCCCGATTATCTCCAATCCTGAATCGGCCTGCGTATTTAATCGTCCGTCGCTTGAGAAATTCGGAGCCCTCATCCGGCCCGGGGGTCTCCTTTTCATTAATAGTTCCCTGATAGAAAGTGTCTCCGGCCGCAGCGACATTACCGAATTTCTTGTCCCGGCAAGCGACATTGCCGTCCGGATTGGCAACACCAAAGTGGCCAATATGGTCATGCTCGCAACCTACGTGGAAATTACCGGGATAGTAAAATTCGAAACCCTGACCGATATGATGATCAAAAAAATGGGGGAGAAGAAATCGTTTTTAGAACTCAATCAGCAGGCGTTTCTGGAAGGACAAAAGTTGGCCCGGGAATTGGCGACCAAAATCGGAGCGAAAGGTTAGGAAATGACACACGACATGAGCAAGGTCTCCGAAATAATAGGCCGCAATCCCAAAAGTCCCGGTTCTTTAATTATGGTGCTTCAGGATATCCAGAAGGAATTTCATTATCTTCCCTGCGAGGCCCTTATTGAAACATCAAAAGAGCTCGGTGTCCCCCTCAGCAAAGTTTTCAGCGTTTCGACCTTTTATAACGCTTTCAGTTTGGAGCCCCGGGGGGAAGTGATTATAAGGGTTTGCCAGGGGACGGCCTGCCATATCAAAAATGCCGATCTGATACTCAGTCAACTCGAGACAGGATTAAAAATGAAAGCCGGGGAAACCTCGCCGGACATGAAATTCACTCTGGAAATTGTCAACTGCGTCGGGGTTTGTGCCATGGCTCCGGTGGTGGTTATCAATGACAAGGTTCATGGGTTTGTCCGTCAGGACAAGGTTCTGAAACTGGTAAAGAAGGATTAAAATGCGGGTTGAAAATATAGATAAATTATCGCAATGGCGCGAGGAATGCCGCCGGGATTTTGTCGCCCAGGAACGCAAAGTACTTATCTGTTTCGGCACGGCCTGTGAAGCCAACGGCGCGCCGGAAGTGTATGATGAGTTCAAAAAGATCGTAGCGCAGAAAAAAATCCCGCAGGTTTCGATCGAAACATTCCGCCAGACCGGATGTCACGGATACTGCGCTATCGGGCCCCTGGTTATAATCGAGCCGCAGGACATTTTCTATACCAAGGTGAAGGTAAAAGATGTCGCGGAAATCGTGGAAAAAACCCTGGAGAAAAATGAGGTCATCGACCGACTCCTATATAGTGATATCAAGACTCACGAGCATATCGCCCGTTACCGGGAAATACCGTTTTATGCCCATCAGCAGAGGATTGCTCTTCGCAACTGCGGCCTGATTGATCCGCTTCGGATTACCGATGCCATTGCCACGGGGGGGTATGCCGGTCTGGCCAAGGCCCTGACAACCATGACACCGCAGCAGGTCATCGCTGAAATATCCAAATCTGCTTTGCGGGGACGCGGTGGTGGCGGATTCCTGACAGGCAAAAAATGGGCCACCTGCGCCGGAGTGCCCTCCGATATTCGCTATGTTATCTGCAACGGCGATGAGGGCGACCCGGGGGCGTTCATGGATCGTACGGTTATGGGAAGCGATCCCCATTCCGTTCTCGAAGGAATGATTATTTGCGCTTACGCGGTCGGATCGACCCAAGGTTATATCTATGTTCGTGAGGAATATCCACAGGCCGTCTATAATCTGAAAAAAGCCATCGAGCAAGCGCGCGAAGCGGGACTTCTGGGGGAAAATATTCTGGGGACCGGTTTAAATTTCGATATTCAGGTCAACCGCGGGGGCGGGGCCTTTGTCTGCGGCGAATCATCGGCGCTCATGAAATCGGTGGCCGGTGAGGTTGGTGAACCGCGCGCTAAATATATACACTCAGTAATAAAGGGTCTATACGACAAGCCAACCGTCCTGAATAATGTGGAGACTTTCGTCACTGTGTCCATGATAATTGAAAAGGGCGCCGACTGGTTTACCTCCATTGGCACCAAGAAGAGTCCCGGAACCAAAGTCTTTTCCCTGGCGGGAAAGGTGAACAATACCGGTTTAGTTGAGGTCCCGATGGGCATGACCCTTCGTCAGATTATTTTTGATATTGGCGGCGGCATACCCAACGAACGGAAATTCAAGGCGGTCCAGACCGGCGGCCCGTCGGGTGGTTGTCTGCCGGATGCGAAACTCGATCTGCCGGTTGATTTCGATTCCCTGACCGAAGCCGGCTCGATGATGGGCTCGGGCGGAATGATTATCATGGATGATCGGACCTGCATGGTCGATGTCGCCAGATATTTTCTGGCTTTCCTGGTCTATGAGTCGTGCGGCAAGTGTGTCCCCTGCCGCGAGGGCTTATATCAATTGCACCGGCTCTGCGAGAAAATAACCGAGGGCAAAGGTGAAGACGGGGATCTGGAGCAGATGGAAAAGCTGTCGCGCAACATACAGATCGGTTCTTTATGCGGGTTGGGGCAGTCCGGGCCTAATCCGTTTTTGAGCACCATCCAGTATTTCCGCGACGAATATGAGGCCCACATCCGCGATAAGAAATGCCCCGCCGGTGTCTGCCGGGCCCTGATAAAGTATGAAATTACCGATGATTGCACGGGGTGCCTGGCCTGTATCAAGGCCTGCCCGGTGGGGGCTATCACCGGGGAACGGAAAAAGAAGCATTTTATAAATCAACTCGTTTGCGATCGCTGCGGTTCCTGCTATGCCACCTGCAACTTCGACGCGATTGAAATTAAGTGAGCGGGGATAGGATGATTACCATATATATCAACGGAAAAGCGGTTCAGGCCGAAGAAGGCGAAATGGTGCTGACCGCAATCCGCCGGGAAGGAATAAATATCCCGACCCTCTGTCATCATGACGCCATTGAACCGTGCGGGGCCTGCCGCCTTTGTATGGTCGAAATCACCAAGAAGGACTGGAACGGCTGGAAGAAACATGTTACTTCCTGCCTTTACCCGGTTGAGCCGGAATTGATAGTGGGGACGCATACGGCGCAGGTTATGGAATTGCGACGCACTATCCTGGAATTATACCTGGCCCGCAATCCCAATTCCGCGGTGATTCAGAAACTGGCCGCCGAGCACGGGGTGACGTCGACGCCCTACGAGGTGATTCCCGACGGCGACAATTGCATCATGTGTTACGCCTGCACCCGCATCTGCGACGCACTCGGCTGCCATGCCATTTCGGCCGTAGAGCGGGGTCATGAAAAAGTGATTTCCGGGCCGCTCGGTCAGCCGCCTGCAGACTGCATCGGCTGTCTGAGCTGTGCCAATATCTGCCCGACCGATTTTATCGAATGGAAGGATGAAAACGGCAAGCGGAGTATCTGGGGACGAGAATTCGAATTATTGACCTGCAAAAATTGCGGGAAGAAGATTATTTCCAGGGATTTTGCGGAATATTTATGCAAGAATCGTGACCTGCCGATGAGTTATTTTGAAACGTGCGATGACTGCAAGCGGCTGGATACGGCCAAAACGATGGGCAAACTGGTGGTTATGGCCGCGGAGGTGTCGCGATGAACTATCGCTTTGTCGTTGATCCGTCGCTTTGTACCGGTTGCCGCACCTGTGAACTGGCCTGCGCCTTCAGTCACTCCAAAAATCTGAAACCGGGTAAAAGCCGGATATATCCTCTGGCCCATGCCAAAGACAAATATGTCCCGGTGACCTGCCTGCAATGTAATGATGCCGCCTGTGTTAAGTCCTGTTTTTTCGATGCTCTTAAGCGTAATGAAGACACCGGCGCGATTGAATTGAACATGGACCGCTGCGTCAAGTGCCGGGCCTGTGTAGCGGCCTGTCCCTTCGGATGCGCATTGATCGATGACATTCATGATGAAGTTGTCAAATGCGATCTCTGCAAAGGGGATCCGGCCTGCGCTCATTTCTGCCCGACTAAGGCCCTCCGTTACACTCGTCTGCCGATCTAGGATAGCCTTCTTTTTTATATAAAGCGAAATGACGGCCGCAGTAGCAGCCGTCATTTTGCATTTTCGGGGCAATTGACAATTTGCTGATACCGTGATATATTCAAAAAGTTGTATTATCTTTGGAAAACTGTTTTGAAAGTGCCTATGAAATTAACAAAAATAGCCCTTTTCGGCCTGGCGATGATCCTGTTGATAATTATTTTATCGGGAGGATGCACCCAAAAAAAGGCCGCTCCGCCCCCGCAATACCCGGGTTGGGAGCAATATACCTATAAGCATTTTATTTTTCATTATCCGGCCGGATCTTATTGGGGTAAGAAGATCGATGAATTTTCCGATGCGTATGAGCGCTTTCTGACTGAAGATTGCGATTTCTTGGCCATCGAGATCCCCAAGGATACGATCCATTTCTATATTCATAATGATCCCGAGGAAGGACAAAAATTGACCGGCCGGACTCTTCCATACCATGAAGGGAATCAGATTCACTGGGACCGGCGGACACCGTTCGGACTCGAATTGGCCCGCTATCTGATCGATAAAATGGATATCCGGATGACCGATTTCAGAGTTCTTTATGACGGGCTCGCGACACTCCTTGACTACTCCGGAAGCGACTATCATCATCTAACCTACTCCTTAATAGAAATAAAGCAGTTTATTCCTCTCGATTCTCTGGCCAATAATGAAAGTTACGCCCGGGCTGATAGTCTCCACCGCAATTGGGAGGCGGCCTCGATAGTGGCTTTCATTACCTATAATTTTGGTATCAATCGGCTTAAAATGCTCTGGCAATCGACGGCAACTTTCGACAAGTCGATCAAAGAACTGTTCGGCGTGGATATTAAAAGATTTCAGGAAGGGTGGCTGCGCTTCGCAGAAAAGTCGTTTAAGGGAATCGATATTAAAGAGACAAAACTGGATTCGACCAAAATTCCTCCCCAGTCGATGGGGACCGAATAGGCATTAATTTATGGGGGACAAGGACTGGAAATCGGCCATAACCGATGTCTCACCGGGAAAGATCCGAATTCGGGGCTATGATATCGATGAAATCATGGAAAAACTGTCCTATGCCGAAGCGGTATTTCTGGTCCTGAAAGGGCGACTGCCGTCGCGGGCCGAAGCGGAAATGGTCCGGGCCATTCTGGTATCTTCGCTCGACCACGGCGTCACAGCGCCATCGATTTTGAGTGCCAGAAATATTATCGCGGCGGGGAATCCGCTCAATGCCGCTGTTGCCGCCGGTATTCTGGCCATCGGTGACGCCCACGGCGGGGCGATTGAGGAAGCGGCTCGGATCTTTCAATTATGGTCTAAGAAAAAGGGTGATCCTGATTACCTTGCCGGGCAACTGGTTGAGGATCTCAAAAGCGAAAAGAAGAGGATGCCCGGCTTCGGGCACCTTCTGCATAAGACCGATCCGCGAACAATTAAATTGTTTGAAATTGCAGAGCGGTGCGGTTTTTGGGGCCGTCATGTTAATCTGTGCCTTGCTGTCGAAAAGGTTCTGAGGAAATCATCGGGCAAGAAACTGCCCATCAACATCGACGGGGCCATCGCCGCGGTGATTTCCGATATGGAGTTCGACTGGCGTCTGGGGAAGGGATTTTTTATTCTTTCGCGCGTTCCCGGGTTGATTGCTCATGCCTATGAGGAGATGACTCGCGAAAAGCCGCTTCATCAGTTGGGCCGGAGTGACTGCCAATACGATGGGCCGTCGCATAAGAAAATCTAAATCCTCAAATTTATCGCGGCCGGCCGGAAATTTATAAGGGAAGTTTAATCATGCAATTAGTGCTTGCAACCAGAAATAAAGATAAAATTAAAGAGATAAAGCATCTCCTTGAGGATCTCCCGATTACAATTCTCATTTTCAGCGATTTTCTCGATTTTCCGGATATTGAAGAGACCGGTGAAACGCTTGAAGAAAACGCCATATTGAAAGCCAGAGGAATTGCGGAGGTCACCGGATTTTCCGCGCTGGCCGATGATTCCGGCCTGGAAGTCGACCACCTCGACGGGGCGCCGGGGGTATATTCGTCGCGCTTCGCCGGTCCGGGATGTACTTACGATGATAATAACAGGAAACTGCTCCGGGCACTGCAGGGAATTTCTGAAAGCGGAAGGACCGCCCACTTTCGGACTGTTATCGCTGTCGCCTGGGACGCGTCAAATGTGGAAACCGTCGAGGGCCGAGTCGATGGCGTTATCACGAAAGAGAAATTCGGCCGATCCGGTTTCGGCTACGATCCGGTCTTCTATTACCCACCGTCCGGAAAGACATTCGCCGAAATGACCTTGCCGGAGAAGAACGCGGTGTCTCATAGGGGAAAGGCCCTGCTGGAGGCGAGAAAATTGCTGATTGCGCGCCTGAATTCATCCAAAAATCTGGACTTTGACGGATAATTGCCGAATCCTGAATTAAACCTGAGGGGCAAAATCCTTGACTTGAATATATCAGAGGATATATTGATAACGGATAGGCGGGGTGTAGCGCAGCCCGGTTAGCGCACTTGCTTTGGGAGCAAGGTGTCGGAGGTTCAAATCCTCTCACCCCGACTTGAAAGCGGCGGCTGACTTATTCGGAACAATTATGTACCCAGTTTTACGGCTGAAGTCCGGCAAAGAAAGCACAGTTTTGCAGCGTCATCCCTGGATATTTTCGGGGGCGCTGGTTGATATTCCCGACGGGATTCCGCATGGTTCGCTGGTTCGTGTGGCGGATAATGACGGCCATATTATCGGAACGGGAACACTCTCGAACCGAACCACCATAGCAGTTAGAGTCTTTCATTTTGGTGATGCCGTAATCGACTCCGCCTGGATACGTGAGAGAGTGATACAGGCTGCGGACCTGCGGCATTCCCTGGGCTTTGGGATTGACGATTCCACCACCGGCTACCGCATCATTTACGGTGAATCGGACATGCTCCCCGGTCTGGTGGTGGATCGGTACAATGATGTCCTCGTGATTCAGATCTCCACCAAGGGGATGGATTTGATGCGGGATAATATAGTGGCAATTCTAGCCGATCTATTGCGGCCGGCGGCGATAGTAGAGCGAAGTGATCTTACGGTCAGGCGGGAAGAAGGGCTGGACGATATCATATCCATATGCTATGGAAAAATCGAAGACGAAACAATTTTCAGTGAATACGGGCGGAAATATGTTGCCGATATTCTTAAAGGTCAGAAGACCGGCTTCTATCTGGATCAAAAAGATCTGCGCCTATTGGTGGGGAAACTCTCGGAAAATCGCAATATCCTGAACCTGTTTTCCTATTCCGGCGGATTCGGCATTGCCGCCATGGCATCGGGGGCGAAGGCGGTGAAAAATATCGACAGCTCCGAAGCGGCTCTGGCTCTTTGTCAAAGAAATGCCGACTTGAACGGTATCTGTCAGGATCATATGACCATGTTGTGCGCCGATGTTTTTCAATTTCTTTCCGGCGACCCCGTCGAGGAGTATGATATGGTCATCATTGACCCGCCGGCCCTGATTAAAGCCAAGGGAAATTTTGATGCCGGGCGCAAAGCCCACCATTTTCTCAATCGGGCCGCTATGCGTCTCGTTAAGGATGGCGGCTACTTCGTGACATCCAGCTGTTCGTCCTTCTTCAACGAGGATGATCTGAGCGTCACCTTGAGGCGCGCTTCGGTGCAAAATAATCTTCGCCTGGAATTCCGTTATTCTGTGCGACAGAGCCCGGATCACCCCATTTCGTTTTATTTCCCGGAATCATATTATTTGAAAAGCTTCATCTGCCAGGTTCGAAAGTAATCCCAAATTCGGCGTCAGAGCCGAAAAAACTGAAATGATTCCGCATCAATATCGGGTTTACCCGGGATATTTGCCGGTTATATAATCGATGAGATAAAGATTTTCGATTTTCAGATTCTTGACATGGGCCTTGACAACGTCGCCGATTGAAATAATTCCGGCCAGGTCGGGCCCCTCCATAATGGGAAGGTGGCGAAAGCGATTGTTGGTCATCAGGGCTTCTACCCGATCCAGATCGTCACTGAGGACTCCCACTATCAAATTTGTAGTCATGATGTCGCCGATATTCATATCAAAAGCAGTATCGCCCTTTTGATGTATCAGCCGGAGAATATCGCGCTCGGAAATTATTCCTACCAGTCTATTGTCTTTCAAGACCGGCAGAGCTCCCACATGTCTCTGAGTAAGACGCTCCATCGCCTGTTTCACACTTTTGTGAGATTCAATAGTGATAACTTCCCGCCCTTTGACATTGAGAATATCGGCTACTTTCATCCGGCCTCCTTTTTGAAATAATCCATAAAAATATACGCTTCAGGGTGCCGATTCCGGCATGGGATTTCGCGATTTCGTGAATCTCAAATATCGCCCAAAAAGCCGCACTCGAAACGAAGCAGTGAAAAGAGAAGATCGTCTTGAAGGGTTCCCCGATAATAATGATGCTGCCGCAAGGTGCCCTCCAGTTTGAAGTCCAGACTTTTAAGAAGATTTACCGAAGCAATGTTGAAAACCGCTGTTTGGGCGTAAACCTTGTTCAAATCAAGATTATTGAAAAGATAACGGATCAACAAGATCAATCCCTCTTTACCGTAGCCTTTCTTATGTTCCGCTGGATCAACGATATAACCAAGTTCGGCGGACCGATTAAGCATGTTGAGGCCAAAAAATCTGATCTTACCGACAATTCGGTCGTCTTCCTTGCATACTATTGCGAAATCCCTTTCGGTCGGCTTTTTCTCTCTTTTTTTGACCGCTTCCACATATTCTTTCGGGGTTACAATAACCGCCTGATGACTGGTCTGCGATTGCGGCTCAGTTTGAAGATGCCATAGATAGGTTACGGCATAGTCTTCTGCTTCCATTGTCCTCAAATAGACCTTTTCTCCCACCAGGGTGGGAGGGGTCGGGTAATTTGACAGATCCTCTTTCCTGGCCATATCCGAAAAATTCCTTTCTTTCCTTTCAATCCTGAATCTGATTTAAGCCGGAATATGGTTATTATTAATCGGCCCGACATAATGAAGTCAAGTTAAAAGTTGAAGACGCCACCTGAAGTTGAGACTAAGCGTAAGTTTAGATAATAGAATTGTTTTTTTATTGCTCCTGTTCAGCAAAAGTGGTACGCTGAGATTCAAACTTGAGGAATAATGAAAAATTTTCTGAAATATCACTTGCCGGCAATAATTTTCGGGATTCTGATTTTCAGTCTTTCGTCTATTTCGCATTTAAATCTTCCGCGGATACGGTCGGTTCAGGTCGATAAGATTCTTCATTTTACCGAATATGCAATTTTCAGTGCTCTGGTATTTCGCTCTTTCTCCCATTTCCCGCGTCCATTGACAATCAAGGGGGCGATGATATCCACTTTCCTGGTAATGGCGGCATTTGCCAGCGGTGATGAAATATACCAGGGTTTTATTCCCGGCCGTCACCGCGATTGGTCCGATCTGGCGGCTGACTTAGTTGGTGCAATTCTGGTACTGACACTTCTGGCCTGGCGTCGTCGCGTTCAAACCCTCCGCAATGCAGGCTAAGCCAGATTTTATGCAATATTTTGCGTATCCCTTTACTGCTATTTAACTTGACAAACTTTCACAATAGCGTATTTTTATGTTGCTGAGCCTTTTAAGTTACTTGCGATTGAATTATTTATTAGGATGCCCTGGTATTAAGTTTGCTTAACTGACATTCTTAGCGGCTAGGGGTATGTGGATTTTTGAGGGTGGTATTTGATTTCGGCCGTTATCATGCAAAGAAGGCGCTGCTTATGGTAATTTGTTGGTCTGCAGAAAAATTCCCGCCGTGTATTAAAATGAAGAGTTCAAGTTTTAAATGTTCCAAACAATACAGGAGTAAGAAATGAAACAAAAGGTATTTTTGGTACTTCTGTCCCTGTTTATTTTGTCTATTGGGATAGAGGGCTATGGCATGACCATCCGCGCCGATATAACCGGCCCGGGGGTATGGGCGGGGGGGACAAAAATACAGCCCAACGCCGACTTCACCGTTAACGTTTATTCGAACAATACTGATACAATACCGTTTTCGATCAATCGTTCGACGTGGTCGACGCCCTTTGCTTTTACCGGCAATGTGCCGGTGCAATATCAGGGCGACACGATGTTTGCGCATGTCACAACGACGCAGTTTGCCGGATTCTGGGATTTATTCAGAATCACATATGTGGAAAGTTGGGACGGCGTACTTCCTGATCTATTTAATGTGACCGGAGCGGCTATGAATCAGGGTTATCCGCCGGCGCTCGGGGAAATTAGAGATTTCTCCTGGACCTTCAGAACTTCCGCCACTTCAGGTCAATTCTGTATTGAGCAAGGGACCCCTTCGGACCCGACGTATGACTGGCTATTTGATGATCCCGTTCCGACTTTCACAAAGACTTGCTGGACAGTGGAAGATTCCACTTCGCCACCTAACCAGCCGCCGGTTCTTAACAGTATCGGACCCAAAAGTGTTGGCGAAGCATCTGCCCTGAATTTTGGCGTTTCAGCGAGCGATACTGATGGCGATGCCATCACCCTGAGCGCCGCCCCGCTTCCGAATCATGCAACCTTCACGGATAATCATAACGGAACCGGCTCTTTCAGTTTTTCTCCCGATTATACTCAGGCGGGGAGCTACCAGGTCCTTTTTGTCGCCAGTGACGGGACTCTGGCTGATTCCGAACTGGTAACGATAACGGTAACCAATACTGATCGTTCGCCGGTGCTGGCCGCAATCGGTCCCAAGACCGTCGCGGAAGCCGCCAACCTTCATTTCGGGGTCTCCGGCACCGATCCCGACGGCGATCCGCTTTCTTTCACGGCCGCGCCTCTTCCGGCCAATGCCACTTTTGCGGATAATCATAATAATACCGGGACATTCGACTTCAATCCCAACTATGATCAAGCCGGGAGTTATCCAGTTCTCTTTATTGTAAGCGACGGCACCCTGGCCGATTCGGAAATGGTCACCATAACGGTCACCAACGTCGATCGTCCGCCGGTCTTAAATCCGATTGGTAATAAAACTGTCAATGAAGGTGCTACTCTCGCCTTTGATGTTACAGCGACCGACCCTGATGGGGACCCGCCGGGTCTGGGTTCAACCTTTCTTCCGCCCCACGCCACATTTGTCGATTTTGGCGACGGCACCGGGCATTTTGAATTCATGCCCGACACCTCTCAGGCGGGGCTTTATAATGTGACTTTTTATGCCAATGACGGCTTCTATATCGATAGCGAAACCATAACCATAACGGTGCTGAATGTCGAGGCGGCCGGGACCCTGGTATCGTCAAAAGCGATGATTGATACCACTCTGACCGAGGGTGACAATCATATCGATACTATTTTAATAACCGAGCAGGGCGGGGCCAATATCGAATTTTGGACACACAGTTCCTCGGATTGGCTGATAATCGACACGATGCAGTTTTCGCCGCTTATTACCCCCGACACTATTTGGATTTACCCCATGGGCGGATTGGCTCCGGGAGTCTATATTGATACGGTCGAAGTGATGGCGGCCAACGTGACGAACTCGCCGCTGAAAATTCCGGTGCAGATCACGATTGTGCCGGTGCCTCCGGTTTTGCTCGTATCGCCGTCGAGTCTGAATGTGTCGGTTGCGCCGCCGGATACGGTTGCCTATCGCAGTTTGTGGGTCCGTGAATCACACGGTCAAACAATTCAATTTATGGCGCGCAATTTTCAATCGTGGCTGGTGGCCAACGCGGCTGGCCCCTTTACCACGCCGGAATCATTACTATATCGCTTCGATGTAAAGGGCCTGGCTCCGGGCGACTATTTTGACACCATTTCATTCTATGGATATCCTGATTCCTTGATGAGATTTCCGGCGGTAGCGCAGGTCAAGTTGACAGTTTTGCCGGATACGGTTCCCAACCGGATTGCCGTGGAACCTTACTTTATTCCATATCATATTCATCCTGGAGATACGATTCCCGATACCAGCATCATGGTGTTCGAGCAGCGGGGGCATAATATACCGTTCCGACTCGGCTTTTCGGGTATCATCGCCGAACCCGATACCGCCGCCGTCACTCCGCTGGTTACGCCCAAATCAATACCGGTGAAGATAAAGGCGGAGGGCTTAACACCGGGATTGCATCTCGATACGATTTTTGTCTATTCCGATTCGGCGGCAAATTCACCGCGAACCACGATCATTTCATTGATGGTCGATACATCTTGCTTCGAACGTACTTACGTTGCCGATCCGGCCTCATTCAATGTTACTTTGATGCAGGGCGAAATCAGGTATGATACTATCAACATATCGGAAGCCCACGGGTGTGCCGCCCCGTTTTATCTAGAGTCTAATTGCACCTGGCTTATAACGCAATGCCCTTGGGGATACCCTAATGTCCAGCTGACTCCCGTGTCCATGCCGGTAACCATCGATGCGAGCGGTCTCAATCCCGGCATTTATGTCGATTCCATATTTGTGATGGAAGATATGGGAGAAGTTGGAATCAGAAGACTGGCTGTACCGGTTATTCTTCATGTGACCTCCGGTCCGGATACGGACGATTCCGCCTGGGTGGCTACGGTTCCCGCCATCCCCGGCAACTCGGTAGTGGTGCCGGTCTATTTCAAAAATGTGCAGCCGCTCAGTTCT
Source organism: Candidatus Zixiibacteriota bacterium (assembly GCA_900498245.1). NCBI lineage: Bacteria > Pseudomonadati > Candidatus Zixiibacteriota > Candidatus Zixiibacteriota bacterium. The sequence continues at coordinate 2,447,750 of LS998015.1, read as the reverse complement.
ATTCTGGTGCCCCTCAAATGGAGTTCTTCTCTCATAACAATGGATTCGATAACGTTCGGTGGAACCCGGGTCAACTATGTCGATACCAAAGTCGGCTCGTTTGATAATAACCTCCGGGAATGCAATATTCTGGTGTCGCCTTTCCTGACTCCCGCAATTCCGGCCGGACGAGGATTATTGGCGAAACTGCATTTCACCGTTACCGATTCCATAATCTCGACTTTTGTGTCCATTGATTCATCAAAAACGGTCCAATTCACCGATTCGTCGAGTATTCTAAATCCGACCTTCATTCCCGGCGGGGTGGTAATAGGTATTGATTCCGGATATGTATGCGGACGGGTCATAGACACCGCCGGTAATGAAATTGAGGGTGCCACCGTCGAGCTCTGGAGTCAGTTCCCCGGTGGTTCACTGATGTCATCGCATCTAACCGATATCAACGGCCAGTTTGCCTGCCACTCGTCCGGCATTTATCCTTTCGATGCCTACGCCTATAAGGAAGGATATTATCCCGGGATATTGCGTAATATCGAATATGGCCAGATTGGTTTTGATATTGTTTTAACTCCCGTTCCGCCGGTTACGCCGACGCCGGAATGGGTCAATTTCTATTGCGACAATAATTATTATAATGGTGTTCCTCTGCCTGTCGGATCGGTCGTAGATGCTTATGCTCCTAATGGATCTCATTGCGGAACATATTTCGTATCAATGCCCGGAAGCTACGGTTTCATGCCGGTCTACCGAGATGACCCATACACCATTGAGGCGGACGGGGCCGAACCCGGGGATACCATTTCCTTCTTTATTAATGGGTATCCAGCGGCGGCAAATGGGCCGCGGATATGGACCGAAAAAGGGGCCAGTTTCCAGGTCTGCCTTGATATCTTCCCGGTTCAGACCAAAACTATCGCTCTGAAACAGGGCTGGAACCTGATTTCGTGGAATGTCGATACTCCAAATGATGACATACAGGAATTATTCAAATCTATATCCGGTTGTGTCGAAGTCATTATGGGATTCGAACAGGGCGGGTTCACCTATGATCCGTCGTTGCCCGATTTCTCCACTCTCTGGAACGCCGATCATTTCCACGGCTATTGGGTAAAGATGGATTGCGATACGGTCCTTGAAGTCACCGGCACGCCGGTGGCCGCGACGACGCCGATTCATCTGGAAACCGGTTGGAACCTGGTTTCATATCTGCCCGATGTCGCCGATTCCACGCCTTTTGCTCTCAATTCCGTGATGGAGAATTTGATTGTGGCACTTGGCTTTGACGGCGTCGCTCAGACCTATGATCCGCAACTACCGGCCTATTCGACTTTGACGATGATGCGTCCGGGATTTGGCTACTGGCTCAAAGTGAGCAACAGCGATTTGCTGATTTATCCGGGAGTCGGGCCGAAGGTGATCTTCCCGCAGATGTTAGCGAAAGCCGATCGGGCGATTTCCGAAAACCGGATTTCGCTTTCCAAGGTCTGGATGAATCTCTATTCTTATCAATTGAAACTTGACAACAAGGCTCTTCCTCAGGGCGCCACAGTGACGGCTGTCAGTCGCGATGGCCGAGTTATCGGAGCCGCGACCGTCGGGCGGGCCGGTAAGTTCGGATTTATGCCGGTCTATGGTGATGATCCTTCCACGGCAGAAAAAGAAGGGCCGGCCAAAGGCGAAACTTTCGCCATTATGGTCGACGGCATGGCGACTGGCGAAAGTATCACCTGGACCGAAAACGGAGCCAGACAAGAACTGGTCAATCTGACTGCCAAGAATGGCGAACCGCTTCTGCCGACTGGATTTGCCCTGGGACAGAACTACCCCAACCCCTTCAATCCGGCGACGACAATTTCCTTTAGCCTGCCTTCCGCCGCCCAGGCCACGCTTGAGGTCTTCAACATCCTCGGCAAGAAAGTGGCGACGGTATTTGACGGCATGGCTCAGGCCGGCCAGAATCAAGTAGTCTGGAACGGCACCGGATTTGATGGCCAGCCGGTGGCGTCAGGAATCTATTTCTATCGTCTCAAAACCGCCGGTTTTGAACAGACGAGAAAAATGGTCTTGATGAAGTAGTTGGATTAATATAAACTTCGATCCGGTCCGGGTATCCCGGACCGGATAAGGAAGGTGAATTAAGTGATAACGAAGTTTCTGAAAATAATGGCAGTCGGAGGAATGAGTCTTTTTCTTGTAACCGGCTTGTCGGCGCAGGTGATACCGACTAATGTCTGGACCGATTTCTACGGTTCGGCCGGCACATATAATGGAGTTGCCCTACCAGTCGGGTCGGTTATTAATGCCTATGACCCACAGGCGATCTTGTGTGGCAGCGATACCGTTCGCAACGCCGGGCAGTATGGCTTTCTTCCGGTTTATGGGGATGATGCTATGACGCCTGAGGACGAGGGAGCCGAAATCGATGACATCATAACTTTTACCATAAATGGTCGCCTGGCGGTCAAACATGGCCCGGATTCGTCGGCATGGACCGGAATGGGACTTCCCAAGGAAGTCAATCTTTCGGCCTCAGCCGCGATCAGTATGGAATTGGTTTCGTCGCCGATAAGTCAATATGCATCTCCAAAGGATACCATCCATTACGCCGTGACTGTCAAAAATACCGGCCAGGGCATTGATTTTTATCGTATTACTGCTACTTCATCAAATGGCTGGCTGGTACAGCCGCAGTTCGGCTTTTCATATGCGTTGCCCAATGGAAATGCCGTGGTGCATTTCGATCTGCTGATACCGGCGCTTATTTTTGAAGATACCAGTGATGTGATCCATTTCCGGGTCAGTTCCGGGATTGATACTTCCGTTTATGTTGAAGATAGCGTGACGACATATGTGGCGATTACCGATGCACCGGAGACTCCGAACGCGGTGCCGTCGGGATTCCGGCTTAATCAAAACTATCCTAATCCTTTTAATCCCGTAACTACAATTGCTTATAGTCTGCCGGCCAGGGCATCGGTACGATTGGGAATTTTCAACTTACTAGGTCAGAAACTGGTGGAATATAATTTGGGTAGCCAATCGGCCGGGAATCACGTATTTCAGTTTTCCGGCGACAGACTCTCCAGTGGGGTTTATTTTTACCGGCTGTCGGCTGGCGAAAGCAGTGCCGTGAGGAAGATGATTTTGATGAAGTAGCCCCGCCTGATTGACAATATATTGAAAGGGCCCCGTTCCGGGGCCCTTCCATTTTTGGGCCAAAATTGTAGTTTTTTCTTGTTTGGCCAAATCAATTAATTTATTATCGGAACAATATATCTTTCAACCATTCTCAACGGAGAAGTATTGGCATTAAGGATTTCTTACAGCGGAAGAAGCGATATAGGGTTGGTCCGCAGCGGCAATGAAGATTCGTTCCGGGTCGATCCCGACTCCAATCTTTTTCTGGTTTGTGACGGCATGGGGGGGCATCAGGCCGGCGAAGTGGCCTCTCGGGACGCCTGTGAAATTATCAGCTATTGCTTCACGGAGTTGGCCTCGGATATTTCCAAAAATCCCTCCCTGCACCTGGAGGCGCCGCTATCCGAAAGAGGAGCCTTGCTCGTCAAGGCTATCAGGCTGGCGAATCGCAGCATATATCTTCGTTCTCGATCTCGCAGTGATTTGGCCGGGATGGGCACGACGGTAGTGGCCTTGGCGGTGGATGAGAGGATTGTCAATATAGCTCATGTCGGGGACAGTCGGGCCTATCGTCTCCTGCCGACCGGCCTAGTGCCGCTTACCACCGATCACTCCTGGGTAGCTGAATTGAAGCAATCGGGTCAGTTTTCGGAGAGCGAGGCGGAAAAAATAATAGGGAAGAATGTCATCACGCGCGCGTTGGGTGTAAATGAAAGAGTCGAAATCGATTACCGGGCTGATCTCCTCGCGGCAGGAGAGACATATATATTATGTACCGATGGGTTGTGCGGATATGCCGGAGATGACGAAATCTTTGCCGCTGTGAAAGATTGCCGCGATGAAATCGATAGTATCGTGAATAATCTAATCCAGTTGGCAAATGATCGGGGAGGGCAGGATAATGTCTCTGTCGTGGCGGTACGCATCGATGAGATATCGGAAGGGGCCCCGGGGGAAAAAATGGGCCCGGTCACTGTCGCGGTCGAAAGCGATGAAACGCTACTGAAAGAAAATCAAATATTAGAGGCCCTATCCGCAATGGCCGAGAGGTCCGAAGAGCGAGATTCCGGGGAAGCGAAGAAGAAGTCCTCCCACCTGGCCCTAATTTTTCTAATTTTCATACTAGTTGCGGTCGTAATCATTTATCTGATGACCTCAAAATAGGCTCTTTTTGGGGTTGACAGTTCCGAGGAAAAATAAATATATTAAAGGTTAGCTAAAAGAATGCGCCCATAGCTCAATTGGATAGAGCGTCTGGCTACGGACCAGAAGGTTGGGGGTTCAAGTCCTCCTGGGCGTGTTTTTTAATTAGAAGTTCAGCCCATTTCTGAAGTAACTCGTTCCAGCTTGTCTCTTGCCCCAATCATCACCAGAATGTCATTTTTGTCAATCATGGCGGTCGGCTCGGGGTTAATCAGGATTTTCCGGCCCGACTTCCTTATTCTGACCACTGTGATCCAGTATTCGGCTTTTAAACCGGATTCCATCAGACTTTTTCCGGCATAGCGGCTTCCGGAGGTTATTTTGATTTCCTCGATTCCGAGTCCTGATTCCTCCATGGATGTCATCGGCATGAAATCGACCACATTGGGTCGGAGGGATGCCCTGGCCATCCTGATGCTCCCGAGAATGTGCGGCGAAACCACCGAGTTGGCTCCGGCCCTGAGCAGCTTCCTTTCGCGTTCCGGCTGGTCGGCTCCTGCAATGATATAAAGTGTCGGATTCATCTGTCGGGCGGTCAGGGCAATGTACATATTATCGGCTTCATCCGGCAATGTCGAAACCAGGACTTTGGCCTTATCGATCCCTGCGGATAAAAGAGTTTCATCTTCAGTTGCCGGGCCTTTTACTCCGAATATGCCATCGGCCTGGAGTTCATCAAAAATCGCATCATCATTCTCAATAATGACAAATGGAACTTTTTTCCTGCGATATTCTTCGGCAACCTTTCGTCCGACTCTCCCGTAACCGACAATAATATAATGGTCGTTCATTTTTTTAATTTGCGATTCCATTTTCTTTCTCCCCAGTAAATTTCGCAACTCCCCCTCGATGATATATTGCCCGTTGGCCGATCCGATAAAAGTGACGGTGACCACCCCTGAAAATATCAGGAAAATGACAAATATTCGTCCCGCCGTGTGCAACGGAATCACCTCGCCGAATCCGCCGGTGGATAATGTAATTATGGTCATGTAGAGACCATCGAGCAAATCCATTTTTTCCAAAATGACGAATCCGGCTGTCCCGACGATTACGAGGAATAGAAGCATTATGAGGGCGATTAGAATTTTTCTGAACGGGCTTAGATTATATTTGATGGCTATACGAAAAAATATTTATCAGCCAATTGATCTGCAACATAAAAGATTTGCCGACTGGTTGACACTGGCCGGGAATGAGGTATATTTTGAATAAGGTTGATAAATGATTGGTCTGCCAGCGATTTTTCTCTTTACGCCCGACGAGGATCCATATGCCAATATGGCTCTTGACAACTGGTGCTTTGATAAACTCGACCGCGAGGATCGCGATTTTGCGGAGGTTCTCCGCCTTTATTCCTGGGCCAGGCCGGCCATAACGCTCGGCTGTAATCAAGATCCCCGGAAAGTCGTCGATTGGTCACTTCTGCCGGCGGAACTTCCTGTAATCAGAAGGGTTACAGGGGGGCGAGCGATTTATCACGACAATGCCGAAATTACATTTAGTCTGGTCGGGTCGCTGCACCTGTTTCCTGAAAATGGAAGAAGCCTCAAATCCGTCAATTTGTCAATCACGAAGACTGTGGTCGGCGTGTTGGAAGCGTTAGGATTGAGAACCGCTTGGCAACATAATTCGGAACCGGAATTCAGGAACAACGGGATTCAATCCTTCAAATCCTGCTTCTCCTCGATGTCCCGATATGAAATTGCGGCCGATGGACTTAAGGTTGTCGGGGGGGCCCAGCGAAGGCAGGGGGAGAAATTCATTCATCAGGGTTCGATCAAGATAAATGGGGTGTCCGAATGTGAGGCCATCGGACAGAAGAAGAGCCCCGCCCCCGCGGCCAATTTTCATACAATCGCAGATTTTGCGAAGGAATTTGCCGAGAATTTTTCGAAGAACTTGGGCTTGGGCTTTGTTCCCTATTCCCTGAACGCGGATGAAAAGGAACAATGGCAAAAAGCCGCCGAGGACTTAAAAAGAGCGCCTCTGGCACAAATAAAGTTTTAAACATTTTTTTGACCGATATGGTCTTTTAATTAGAAGAGTTATAACGAAACAAACAGGTCATAAATAAGGAAAAAATCGCTTGACTTAGGGCCTGTTTCGGAGATATTTTTACATCCTATGGGTGAAATAGGTTTGGATGGGAGGAATGGCTTCGCGATAATAGGGTAATTGGTGATGCCGTTGGTGGCGGAGTAGAGCCTCACGCTCCGCTGTTTCCCGCAAAACATGATTGAATTATAATTATACGTAAGTTATGTCAAGAGCAGGTGTATGAAAAGAGAGTTAATAAATAATAGATATGAGGAGGAGAGGAAGATGACTGGATTGCCCAGGAAATTGCTATTCATCATGGCTGTGTTATCCGGGCTTCTCATGGCTGCTTCCTTCGCACTTGCCGGCTCCACCGGCAAAATAAAAGGAGTTGTTACCGATAAGGAAACGGGTGAGCCGATTCCCGGTGCATCCGTGCTTTTGATGGGCACAAAGCAGGGTGCCATGACTGATCCTGATGGAAAGTACATGATTACGCTGGTTCCGCCTGCGACCTATGTTCTCAAAGTTACTTCGGTTTCTTACAGCGAGATGCAGGTCACGGACGTGGAAGTGAAAGCGGATTTGACCACTGAAATCAATGTCAAAATGTCAAAGGCCGTGACGGACCTCAACAAGGTTATCAAGGTCGTTGCCGATCGTGACATTATCAACAAGTATGAAGTGGCCAATCAGGTGACCATATCGCGCGACGCCATCAAAACCATGCCGGTGCAGAATGTCGACAAACTGCTGCAGCAGACGGCGGGTGTCGTAACCACCAATCAGGGTGAAATTATTATTCGCGGCGGCCGTGTCGGTGAAGTTGCGTATATCGTCGACGGCGTCAATATCGGGGACCCGCTGGGGGGGTACGGGCCGACCACCCTTGGTCTGTCTTTAACCTCGGGCTCTATTCAGGAAATCAATATTATTAAGGATGGTTTCGACCCTGAATATGGAAACGCCCTTTCCGGTATTGTGCAGATTACTACTCAAACCGGTTCGGTGGATAAGACCAATATGGCGGTTCAATATATCACCGATGACTTCGGAAATTCCAAACTGAATAAATATTCGAATAATTACGATTATGTGTCCTTTACTCTAAGCGGTCCGGATCCGATTCTCCGCAACAAGATACTCCCGTCTCTCGGCCTGAAATTCCTTGAGGATAAAGACATCACCTACTTCTTCTATGCCGAAATGACAAAATCGGGCACCGCTTATTCCTACGACAAGTTTACGACGCCAAGCACGGCGATGAATTACGGCACTTTTAACCTGCTTGGTCTCAAAATTCCGGATCGGCAAAATAATGACTACAGTTTGAACGGCAATATTCTGGTTAAGCCGCTCAATAACTTGAAGATGATTTTCTCTTACAAATCCAGTGTCAATAACTATACGGTTTTCGACTGGCAATATCGCTATACCCCCAATACGGCCCCCGTAGGAGAGACTCAGTGGCAATCGTATGCCCTTGAGGTTACGCATCAGTTGTCGAAAAACATGCACTACTATTTGAGGGCATCTTATTATAACCGCGATGTTTCGTATAAACCGGGCGATCCCAACAACCCGGGACGCGGTCTTAATCCCGATCAGTTCCTTCGCTATTACCAATTTGAACGGTTCGACGATAGAAACGGCAACGGCGTTTACGATCCTCCCGAGCCGCTTGTAAATGTTTTCCCCGATACCACACTTTACGGCCGCGATTTTAGCGGGCCGGCATATACTTACGGGAATAGTCCATTCGTCAATAATGCTCAATCGGGATATACGTATATGACCGATTTCAGATTCAATAACGGAGCCAGCGGGGGCGCTCTGGAAGGCGAACCGTATGTGGATGTTAACGGCAACGGCCATTGGGATGCCGGGGATTATCTCTACGATACCAATGGCAATGGCAAGTTCGATTCCAATCGGCGCGATGTGATCGGGACGCATGATCCCGAGCCGTACCTGGACGGCGATGTTAATCTTGGCGAACCCTTTACGGATGTCAATAATGACGGCGTCTATGAAGTCAATATCGACCAATTTGTAATGTCCCAGGATCCAACCCTTAATCAGGACCTGGATCGGAATTCTCGTTATACCAGTCCCAGCGAGCCATGGGTCTCGGGTATTCCCTTTATCGATCGGAACGGCAATGGTGTTTATGATGCTCCCAATCAGAAGTATGATCCGGGTGAGCCTTTTACCGATATTAATGGAAACGGCAAATACGATTACGGTGGCACGAACAACTTTCTCAATATCGGTAACTATCAGACGACAACGGTTTGGCACCATCGCCGCATTCAGACCTACTCCTTGGAGGCCCGTATCTTCCGTCAGTTGGGCGTCCATGAAATCAAGGCCGGGGCGGAATTGGAAAAGGATCATTTGAAGAAAGAAGATGTCCGTTCCCTCGAGCAGCCGTATACTGGCCGTAATGACAACGGCGCCTATGCCGGAATCGGGGAGTTGCGTGACTTTTATGACTATAAGCCTCTCAGCGGGGCGCTGTATATCCGCGATAACCTTGAATACGGGTCAATGATTGCCAGTCTGGGCTTCCGCTATGACTTCTTCATCCAGACGACCGGTTTAGATTCTGTGGCGGCAAATGATGACCTCGGGAGCGGCATCATCAAGGGCGGTCGCTATAAAATATCCCCCCGAATCGGATTTTCGTATCCCATCTCGGACAAAGCCAAGATTCACTTCAACTATGGGCATTTTTACCAGTTGCCGCAATACTCCTTTATGTTTGACCGCAATACAACCTCGGCTTCGGCCAGTGACGTTGTGGGTAACTACAATTTGGACTTCGTGAAGACGATTCAGTATTCATTTGGTGTCAAATACGCCATGTCCCAGGATTATTCGATCGACATGTCCGGTTATTTCAAAGATGAATTTGACAAGATCAACAGCACCAATGTCAGACTGGGCGGTGGCGCTCTGGTGATACAGCAATATGAAAACCGTGACTACGGTCGCAGCCGCGGCTTTGAAATTCAGGTTGAGAAACGCGGTGGCCGGCTGATCAACGGTGAAGTCAATTATACCTATGCCTTCGCCTACGGCAAGCAGTCCCAGACGCGAACCACTTATTTCTCGGACTTCTACTTAAGTCGTGAATCTCTTTCGGAGAAACCGCTTGACAACGATGTCCGCCACGCCCTGAAATGCGGTATTCAATTGGTCATTCCGGAAACGATGAAACCGAAACTATTTGGAATGAGAATTCCCAACGGCTGGACTTTCTCGGTTCAGGGTTCGTTTGAGACGGGACGTCCTTTCACTCCGGGAACAAAATATCCCAACCTTGAGGTTCCGGAAGGTCAGGACATCGATGAAAATTCCCTTCGCCGGCCGTCGGTTCTAAACTTCGACGTCCGCTTCGAGAAATATTTCAAACTGGCATCTCTGGACTGGCGGTTCATTCTCTGGGTTGACAACCTCCTGAATAATAAAAACGTCCAATCGGTTTACAGCGACACCGGTCGCCCCGACACTGGACAAAACGATGGATATAATGTAACCGGCGGAACTGACTATGACCGCAATCCGCAGAATTGGGCCTATGGCCGTCAGATCAAGTTCGGTTTGCAGATGAATCTATAATTGGTGGATAAGAGAATGATTCCGCAAAGGAGACGATATAATATGAGGTCAAATAGATACTGCATCGGTTTGATGGCGGTGGCGCTGCTCCTCCTGCCATCCCTGGTACTGGGACAGGCCAAGGTGGGAACAACCGGTGTAAACTTCTTGGAATTGGGCGTTTCGGCGCGCGCCATGGGTATGGCCGAAGCATATGTGGCCAGTGTAAGTGACGCCTCCGCCATATATTACAATCCTGCCGCGTTGACTTATGTTTACGGCAAGGAAGTTATGTTTACTCACATCGATATGCCGGCCGACATCAATTATGAGTTCGTCGGTCTCGCTTTTCCTCTGGAAACGGTCGGCGGAATAGTCGGGGTAGGCGCCTACGCCCTGAGCACAGGAGACATTCTTTATACCGACTATTTCCATCCAATGGGTGTCGATCAAAATGGTAACGCTCAATATTTCTCGGCCAGTGACATGGCCATTACGGTGAGCTATGGCAGATATTTAACCGACAAGTTTTCTGTCGGCTTTACGGCCAAATATATTCAGGAAAATCTGGAGCTCTTGTCGGCTTCCGGATGGTCGGCCGATGTCGGTACCTGCTATAACTCCGGCTTCAGAAATTTCAAGATAGCCATGGTGATTTCCAATTTCGGTCCGGATTTGAAATTTATCAGCCGCTCTTTCCCTCTGCCGATTAACTTCAAATTCGGGGCTGCGATTGACCTTCTCGACGGGCAGGCCAATCGGCTGACATTTGCTGCCGAAGGAAGCCATCCTTCCGACAATCTTGAGAAATACAACGCCGGTCTGGAATATCGCTTCCACGACAAATTCAGTCTCAGGGTCGGCGAAAGAATGAATTACGACTCCGACGGCTTCACGGCCGGCGGCGGCCTCCGTCTCCCGATTGGCGAGAATATGGATCTTTCCGTTGATTATGCCTATCAGGATTTCGGGTGGCTGAACCAGGTTCACAGATTTTCGATAGGATTGTCGTTCTAGACATGAAATCATCATTTGAGAAAAATATTGGAGGAATAATATGAAGCGGAGTTTTGTAATAATTTCCGCGCTGTTAATGGGTCTTTATTTCTTGGGGGGGTGTTCCAAGGATATAAAGGGTCCGCCGCGCGATAATATCCCGCCGCTGGTGGATTTTGTAAATATTCCGGTGGAAGGGGCGCGGTTTTCATCCGATACGGCGATATACTGGTATGGCACTGATGTTGACGGATTCATTCGCTATTTCCGGTATGCCGTAATTGAAAGCACGGTGGTAGGAGCGGACCCTCAGGCCTATGCACAAAACTCGGCGGACAGTCTTATCCCCTGGGTGGTAGTTTCGGTCAGCCTGGAAGATCCCGGAACCAAACAGACGATCAAGATGTCGGCCGATGTGCGTGATCCGGTCCGCAAGTATATTGCATCGTATATTTTCCTGCAGGCGGTGGATAATCTCGGGGCCAAATCGGTTATCGTCAACCGCTTATTCCGGAAAAATAACCATTTCCCTGACACCCGCATATCCGCGAACGAATTGAAATCACCTTATGTGAATGCGGTTACCAGCACAGGGGTTCTTGATGGCGTGTCGTTAGCGTTCAGCGGTGACGATCCCATCGATTACCCGCGCAACCCGCCGCCCTTTGAGTATCACTGGAAAGTTTTCGGGCCGTATGATTCTCTAAACATGGTTCAGATAAGGAATAATTACACCGAGTCCGTTTTTGTCGATATTTACGGCGATTTCTATAAACTCCACGATTTTTATAAAACCGTGAGATCTCTGGATACGACCATCGATACGACAGTCGTTCCTCCTGATACGACGATCGATACGACCTTTAATTATATTCTGGTTGATACGCTTCGGACCGGCAATCCCTATGGAAACTGGGGAAGAATGTTGAAGGTCGATTCCCTGCCGCCCGGACTTAATCATCTTGTGGAGGAATCCTATAATCCGCTGAATGGAAGTTTCTGGGTCACCAGCACTTCTGCGAATATATACGATGTCTTCAAGGGATACCCGGCCGATACCACACGCCAGGAGTATTTTCTGGTCTGGGCGCAATGTCGGGATGATTCCAAAGTCCCCGATCCGGTTCCACCATTCACCTTTATATCGGTTATTGATCCCAAATTCGAGCGGGATGTAATGCTTTACGATATGACCCGATATGGCGGGACGAGTGATTTCAATTATCCGGCGTACACATCGTTAAAAAATACTACCGTTAAAGATATTTATGGACGATTCATTAATGCCTGGAAGCCCGGGTCTTTTGACACTTTGAATATTCTCAAAAAAGACAGTATTCAAATCAGCCAGATCCCTGTCATTTGGGGCATTATCGACTATCCCAAATGGAAATGTACCCAGGACTATTATGCCGCCGGAGCGCCAAAGACGGCAGAAGCGCCGGCCTTCAAACTGAGAGATGTCCTCAAGCACAAGATTATCATATTAGTCAAGGATTCCCCGAGCCGGCTCATGAATATCACATCAACCGAAGGTTTGGCGGTTATCGAGGGTTTGAGCGCCGGGATGAGTGCCTGGGTTATGGCTCGTTCGCCTTTTGTCAGCGATGTTCAGTCGATTTCGCCCGTGCGGACGGCTGCGCCGACGACCTATCGGCAGTTCTTCGGTATCGATCAGGTAGTCACCACCGGATGGGTGAACCTTATAAAATACTTCTGCACCGGGACTCCGGAACAGTGTCCTTTTGGATTACTGGCTCAGATTAGAATAGAGGATTTCATTGCGGCCATTCCGGAGAAGGCTTCGCTGGAAAGCCAGTATCCCACTCTCAGAACTGATACGACCCTTTTGGGCACCCGCTATTATTGGAACCCTGGCTACGGTATTCTGGCGTGTCCGTATCGCTGCAGCGATAGTTCCATTATTATCGGGGCGCTTCCTGAAGTCGGATATGTGGAAAAGGTGGCCGCGGCCGAACCGCTTTATCTCTATCATTCTCTACATGGAAATGACCAGCCACGTATCGATCCCGGTTGCGATGGGGTTTGGGTCGGGCATACGGCCAATTTTGAGGGGGCGGTGACGGCGGTTCGATATATCGAGCCGAGTGCCGGTTTGTTCCGGACCTCCCACTTCTGTTTCAGCATGTTGCCTTTCGATTCCACTTCCGCACAGACGGTTGTCAATACCAGTTTAGATTGGTTGTCGGTACAGCCGTACATCGGTGCCGGGAAAATGGCTCCCATGGCTCCGCACGGAAGTTTCAATGAGTTGAGGCAGACTCTACGGGATCTGCAGGAACAGCAAAGAAAGGGATTGTTGCCGGCCAGTATGTCTGGCGAGTAACAGCAGATTTGCCATTTTGGGGCCGAGGAGGCATTCTTCTCCGGCCCCTTTTTTATTTGCAGAGGCGGAGAAGATTCAAAAGATATTCATTGTTCGGGAAGCGCTTCAGGCCGGAATCGAGAATCGATCTCGCTTGAGCGATTTCCCCTGCGACAATATAGGCATGGCCCAGATTGATATAGGCCTCAATTTGATTGGAATCGAGCGCAATGGCCCGATTACTCATTGCGATTGATTGCTGCAGATTACCTTTGATCCCATAAATATATCCCAGTTGATAATAGGCGCGTCCCTTTATCCTCCCCAGATCGAAAACGTCCCGGGAATAATCAAAACCGCCAATACCGGATTCGATGGCCTCCGGCTCGGCCGATATCACTGTCGAAAGACAACTGATGGCTTTTTCGTATTCTCCATGTTCGCTGTAAATTATGCCGGCGTCGAGCCAGAGTCGGGGAAATTTGCCAATATATTTTTCGGCTTCCGACAGAATCGTGCCGATATTGTCCGCTCTATTAAGTGAATTCAGAATGCGCACTTTCACAAGATACCCGTCCGGCAGATTTGGCTTCAAATTAATGGCCATATCTGCGCAAGAATCGGCTTCAAGGGGCCGGTTCTTTAAATAGTATAGGGAAGCAAGATTGGAATAAGCCTGGGCCTCCTCAGGGAAAAACTGTAATTCTTTCCGGAAATATACTTCCGCCGAATCGGTCAATCCTGTCTTCATAAAGGCCGCGCCAAGATTAAGATTGACCTCGGGATAGCGGGGATTTTTGACCAAAAGATCTCTATATTTGGCAAGAGCATTCTCAAAGTCCCCTTTTGCCAAATAAAAGTTGGCTTCATTGAATAAACCGCTTTCACTGTTCACCCTGTCGATCCGGTAGAAATTGGTATGGGAGAACCAAAATGCCAGGAGGCCGAGCGCCGGGAGCAAAATAGTCTGGAGGGTAACTTTGCGTTGTCCCACTCTTTCGGCAAAATCAATAATCCCGATTGCCCCGAATAAAAACACAATGGGGATGACGGGCAGGCGAAAGCGGGAATTTATAAAAAATAATGAAATAAGAAGGAGATACCCGGCCGCGAAAAGGGACAGAAAAAGAAAACTGCGATTGAATCGCCTTGAAATTATGAGGCCCGCAAGCCCCATTGCGGCCAGCGACAGGATCAGGGAAAAATTAAGCGGATTATAGTGCAAAAGCGGATTTTGAGAAAAGAAGTAGGCGAGATTGCGATTATTGGAAACTTCAAAATTATTCAGACAGAAGTAGAGTCTCTTTATATATAAGCGGATGAAATCTCCCTTATGATCCAGAATCCAGCGGGTGCCTTTGGCCAGCCAAAAATCCGACATTTCGGAGGCCGATAAATTACGCCCCGTCTCCACCCTGGCCAGATATTGCAGGTCACCAATCTGCCAATCGGGCCCGATAGATGGCAGCGATGCCGAAAGACCGTCGGCCTCACCGTTATTTCCAATATAAAAATTCACGCCTCCGGACGCTGCAACCGTAACGAATTGTCCGGATACGGCATAATTCCGCACTGTTACCGGAAGAATGGGAATAATAATGGCGGCCGCCAATATTGCCGCACTTTTCAGAGATTGTGCCGCTGTCTCCTTCTTCAGAAAGATCCATACAAAATACAAAATGGTAAGAGGAAGGATCAGCGCCCGTGTTATGGCTGCCAGTCCGATGGCAATACCGCTCAGGAAAAGAGTTCTATTTCTATTGGAGCCATTGCCGCTAATGAATAGGAGCAGTGACCATTCCACCAGCATCATGAATAAGGTCTCTGACAGAAGTTCGCCCTCAAAATAAATCGCTATGGGGTAGAAGGCGTGAAAGGCGGCGGCAATTGCAGCTGCTTTTTTCGATGCTAACCGATCTGTCAACTTATAGGTAAATAGTATGGAAAAAAGACCGAGTAGATGTCCAAAAATTCTCGCCGCCAGAAAGGAATGTCCGAATAACGCATAGATTCCGGCCAGAAGATATATATATAAAGGGGCACGGAAGAATACCTCATGACCCCAGAAATCCCCCCCGGCAATCGCCCTGGCCCAGCGATCATGAAAGAGAGAGTCGACCATTATCTGATTCCATTGGGGGCTCGACAAATAAATAAATAGATAGATTAGCCGGATTATCACCGCGGCCGCCAGGACCGGGATTAATGGTCTTTCCTTTATAAAATCAGTAATCCCGCGCATAATCGCTGATAAGATATATTGCTTTTGAGATTTGTCCAATACCTCAATCGGTCTGCAAAAGGGTTCTTATATGCATAATCTGACCCATATCTGCATTTTGAAAACGCCGGCGCGGCAAAATTGTGCAATTTTCAAACGAGACGTAACTGACCTTCTAAGGTCTTTATTCATAATATAATACCGAAAATCGCAAGGAACAAATATGCCCTGATTTTCACTGATTGGTGCCATTTGATTGAATTCGCCCCATGGCATAATGGTTGCTCAGACAGCAGATGGAGTCAAACTGAGGAGAACCAATGAGGCCATATGCCAAAATTTCAGTATTTTTGACAATTCTGTGTATCTTCCTGCCATCCGGCCTCTTTGCGGCCATAGGTGCCGTTCTTTCTCCTTCACTCGAAAAAATGGCTCTCAACCCGCCTTCTACAGATACGATTATAAAAATCCTTGTCTATATTTCCAATGACGCCACCGAGAATCGGGCTCGCGCGATCGCCGAATCCCGGAGCGGTTCCGCATCCGACCGCCATCGTCAGGTCCTGAACGAGCTCAAAACAGCCCCCCAGTCGAAATTATCGCAATTGAAATTTGAAATTCAAGCGCTCGTTCCCGATGCAGAAATAAAGGAATTCTGGATTGCACCGGCGTTGTCGCTCGCAGTTCCCGCTTCGCTCATTGAAACAATTCGCGATCTTCCCGAAGTCACCGCGGTCATTGAAGATGCTCCTGTCGAATTTGTCAAGCCGGTGGAGAGCACGCCGGCCGCGGCCAAAGTGCTCGGCGTTTCCAGTCATCTCTCGGCTCTCAATGTTCCAACTTTGTGGAGTCGCGGTTTAAAGGGGAGAGGACGTCTGGTATGCAGTTTTGATACCGGCGTGGAATGGAGCCACCCGGCCCTGCAAAGCAAGTGGCGGGGAAATCATGTCCCGCATCAAGCGGCCCTATTCGCTCCCGAAACGACCGACACCCTGCCGGCGGATAAATCGGGCCACGGTACCCATACTATGGGAATTATGCTGGGAAGCAACTCGGCCGACAGTTTTGGTGTCGCCCCCGAGGCGGAGTGGATTTCGGCCGCCGTCATAGATCAGGGACAGACTTTAAGCAAGACTTTTTCGGATATTCTGGCGGCCTTTCAGTGGGCAGTCGATCCCGATGGTGATCCGAATACCGTGAGTGATGTTCCCGATGTCATTCTAAACAGCTGGGGTGTTCCGACCTCGATATTGCCCCCGTGCGACCAGACCTTTTACAGCGCTATCGATAATGTCGAAGCGGCCGGAATCGTAACCATCTTTGCCGCCGGTAACGAAGGTCCCAACGCGATGACAATGCGCCTTCCCGCCAACCGCGCCACGTCGCCTCTCAACTCGTTCTCCGTCGGCGCGATTGATGATGCCACCAATATTATTGCCGACTTCTCCAGCCGCGGACCCTCCAGCTGCGACACCTCCCAAATCAAACCGGAAGTGGTCGCCCCGGGAGTCTCCATTTATTCCTCATATCGCGGCGGAACCTATAAAATTATGAGCGGTACGTCGATGGCAGCTCCCTTTATCGCCGGATTGGTCGCCCTTATGCGCCAGTATAATCCGGATGCCACGGTCGAGCAAATTAAGACGGCCATTATTCAATCCTGCCGCGATCTGGGTGCCGCGGGTGAAGATAACGCCTATGGTTATGGACTCCCCGATGCCGCCAAAGCGATTCAGTATTTGCCACTGCCGGCCAAGCCAGAAATCTTGATTGCCAATAAAGCCATCGGCGGCGACGGTATTGCCGATCCGGGAGAAACCTTCGATCTATTTCTGCGTCTTAATGTGCCGTCCGGCAATACTGATTCTCTGACCGGAACAATAACAACATCAGACACCGGGGTCACGATTCTTTCCAACCGGGCGCTGTTCAACTTCGAGTGGAATTATACCTATTCTATGAATATCGCTCCATATGTCATTAGATTTAGCGACGGTCTTATTAATGGCCGCGCTATTACTTTCACTCTCGTTCTTGATTTTCCATACAGCGATATGACTGATACCATGAATTTCCAGGTGACAGTCGGAAGGGCTCCAATCGGCAATCTCTTGACGCATACTACCCCCGCTTTTAAATTGACCGTCACGGATTTNGGTCAGTTCGGCCTGGGACTTCATTCCATTTATCAGGCCGGAGGTGATGGCTTTGAATACCAAAATTCTGAAAATCTTCTATATGAAGGCGGCTTAATTATCGGCCGAAATCCCTTGCAGGTTTCATCGGCGGTACGAGATAGTCTGGGAAGAGCCGATCAATCCGATTTCAGCCCTCTGACCCGTCTTTCAGCCGGTTACCTGATGCCTGATGGGGCCTTTGGGTCGAATGCCCGCTTTGTCGATACCCGCTCGGTCATTCCGATACCGATTACGGTCGATCAGACCGTGTATAGTTACAACAATAGCGATGATGACCGATTCGTAATAATTAAATACTATCTTGTAAATAATTCTCTGGAAACGCTCACGGGGCTTTATTTTGGGCTCCTCACCGATTTCGACCTGAATTCCGCGGGAGATCGGATCGGCCTGTCGCCGTCAAACAATCTCTTCTATCAGACCGGTGGGGGCCACGCTATGGGAATTTTGCCCTTGACCGCCATAAATGGGCTTGTGGCGCTTAAGAATCAAAATGGCAAATTAACTATGACACCCCAACAAAAATTTAGTTATATTAGCCAGAGCGGCGTAAATATTAATGATACTGCGACGTCGGATTATATGTCAATACACTCGTTCGGGCCGTTCACACTAAAACCTCACGATTCGGTGGAAGTCTCGCTGGCGCTCCTGGCAGGGGATGATTTGAATTCCCTTCAAGCGTCGGCTCTGCGCGCCCTTAATCATTATTACGGCTCGACTGATATAAATGAACGGCACGCTGGACTCCCGGACAATTTCAAGTTATACCAGAATTATCCTAATCCATTCAATCCGACTACCAGTATTGAGTTTGAATTGCCGCGAGCCTCCCGGGTTTCGTTGACCGTTTACAACGCTCTCGGGCAGGTCGTGAAAAATCTTGCCGACGCCGATTACAGTGCCGGCAAATATACTGCTGTCTGGAACGGGCAGGATGATCAAGGCAACGAGGTCGCGTCGGGTATCTACTTCTACCGCCTGAAGACCGACTTTAGCAGCATGAGCAAAAAAATGGTTTTAATGAAATAAAGACTGCAGAAAAAAATAATGAAATTAAGGATACAAAAATGAGAATTTTCCAATCGGTGGTTTTAATATTAGGCGCGGCGCTCATCTTTTCTGCTGTTTCAGCGCTGGCGGTGGCTCCGACCGAAGAGGTCCTTCAAAAAATGAAAGACAACGGCACACTGGACGCATATATCAAACAAATGGAAGAGGCCCGGGCTCGAGGCGTGGAAGCCCCCGAACCGGTTCGGACGCATTTGAGTGTTGCCGCCAAGGCGAATCAATATGATACTGTCCACGTCCTGGTCCTTCTGGTCGATTTTTCCGATAATCCGGCCAGCGCGGGATATGTCAATAATGCCACTCCGGCCACCTTCGACTCGGTCCTTTTCTCGCAGGGTCGTCTTAATCCCACCGGCTCCATGACGGAATATTATTTGGAAAATTCCTACGGCAAATTTCTTATTAAGGGTGATATTTACGGTTGGATAAGAATGCCGAGCCCCTATTCCGCTTATGTCGGGACCGATCATGGATTGGGGACATGGCCGCTCAATGCGCAGAAACTGACCTGGGATGCCGTCATGGCAGCGGATTCCCTTTATAATATTAATTTTTCTTTGTATGACAACTATGGCGCCAATGGCTATCCCGATGGCTATGTCGACGGCCTTTTTATAGTCCATGCCGGAACCGGTTTCGAGGAATCGGGGCTTGCCACCGATATTCACTCGCATAAATGGTCACTTTACCCGAATATTATCACCAAAGACGGCAAGACAGTCGATGCCTATACCTGCGAGCCGGAAGAATCTTATATTTCTCGAACCGTATCACCAATAGGCGTTTTTTGCCACGAATATGGACACTTCCTCGGGTTGCCGGATCTGTATGTAATTGATGATGTCACGCCTCCATACGCGACCGGGTTGGGGCGCTGGTCGGTTATGGCTATGGGTAACTATAATGGCAATTCCAAATTCCCGGCTCATTTTGACGCCTGGTGCCGCATATCGCTTGGCTTTGCATCATCAACCAGTATCGCCGCGAACATGGTGGCGGCGCCCATACCTCAAATAGAAACCGATCCGACAATTTATGCCTTGTGGAAGTCCGGACAGACCGGGGGGCTTCAATATTTCCTCGTGGAGAACCGGCAGCAGACCGGTTTCGACCAATATCTTCCGGGTTCGGGATTATGTATATATCACATTTACACTCTCGGCGGCGATGCCCAGGGGAACAATGTTTCCACAAAACCTTATCACGTGGCGCTGGAGCAGGCCGACGGACTAAATCAATTGGAATCGGGAGCCAATGACGGCGATGCCGCCGATACCTGGCCCGGGTCCCTAAATAAACGTTCCTTTGACGATCTTTCGGTGCCGAGCAGTCGCGGTTACGGCCCCACCATCAGCCAGGTGGCGGTATGGAACATTTCCGATTCCGATTCGCTTATGACCGCCAATCTTGATGTCACCTGGTCGCGGCCCCATTTTGGGGTCGATTCGGTCAAATTCTCCGACGCGAACGCCGATGGTATTCTGGATCCGGGGGAATCGGTCGATTTCATCTTCTTCATAAGAAATGACTGGTTGACCGCCAATAATACCTGGGTAACACTCTCAACCAATGATCCCGCGATTCGAATGGTCGATTCGAGTCTCTTTATAGATACCTTTTATGGTGACGGTGCCCGCGAAAACAATATTTTGCTGCCTTTGCAGTTTGTTATCCCTGATACCTTGATTCCTACCTATGATTCCTTTTTTGTGACCATATCATCCGACGGCGGCCAGTTTGTCGGCCGTTTCGGATTCGAACATCAAGTCGGACCGGCCCAGGTCCTTCTGGTCGATGATGACCGGGGGAAGAATTATGAGACACTTTATTGGGGCGATCTCTATAAACGAAAAGTCCCGGCCGACATCTGGAATAAAAACAGTCTTTCGTCTCCGTCGTCGGCGACCCTTAGCAAGTACAAATCGGTAATCTGGTTTACCGGGGATACAGTTATAGATATTTCATCAAATCATCTGGCCGCGGCCGATATTTCCGCCATGAAAGATTTTCTTAATGGCGGGGGGAATCTCTTTCTCACCGGACAGGAGTTGGCAACACAATTAAATGCTCAGGATTCCTCGTTTCTTCATAATTATTTACATGCCGGTTTTGGCGGAGCTATATTCAACCTATTCCATTTTGGCGTCGACGGTTCGCCTATTGGGAATGGCATAAAAGTGAGGTATGCCAGCGGTACCAATCAGAGTTTGAGTAGATCAGCCTATATAACGCCCTTGAATGGAGGCATTCCGGCGTTCCGATTCGACCCTACCGGCGATAACTATACGGCGGTCAGTTTCCAGGGGCCGTATCGCGTGGTCTTTTTTAACTGGGGCTATGAGGCAATACTAAACACCAATGGTCCCACCAGCCCATATGTGAATCGTGATACAGTGATGGCCAATATTTTGAATTTCTTCGGCGGCTATACCACGGCCATAAATGACGGCCGTAGTATCGCCAGTCTGCCGCGGAGTTTTGAACTTCAGCAGAATTATCCCAACCCGTTCAATCCGATGACGACCATTCGATACTCTATCCGCAACACGGCCGAACGGCCGATTCCCAAAACGGTTCTTCGTATTTATAATATTCTCGGCCAGGAAGTCCGGACTCTAATCGACCGTCAGGAAGCGCCGGGTAATTACTCTATTGAATGGGATGGAACCGACGGCATCGGCAATAAAGTCGGAAGTGGGGTTTATTTCTATAGATTGACCAGAGGTAATGATAATGACACCCGGAAAATGGTTCTCCTCAAATAATCCGGGTAAATTATCTATTGCGATAAGGGAAGTCCCGCCGTTTGGGCGGGACTTTTTTTATGTTCAGTTTGACAGATCCGCCGTAAAAATATAAATTTCGCCCATAACGGGAAAATGATAAATGACCAATCGTCTAATAATCGGCCAGTATCGCCCTCATGATTCATTCGGGCACCGGCTTGATCCGCGCGCCAAGATTCTTTGTGCGATTTTTCTGATGATAATCTCGATTTTCACAACCTCTTTCATTTTTTATCTTTTTATTATTGCCGGGCTGGGGGCCATGCTTCTCCTTTCCGATATATCCATAAAAGTAATTCTAAAAAATAGCCGTCCCTTCCTGGTTCTGGTGCTGATTACGGCCCTTTACCATCTGCTTTTTTCGGCGCGGGATACTCACCCCATCGGCGAATTGTTCGGTTTTAAATTAACGGAAGGCGGTCTGGCCATGGCCGTGGCGTTTTCCCTGAGGATGCTGGTTTTTGTCGGAATTGCCTTTTTTGTATCCTTGACAACCATGCCGGCCGACATGGCGGAAACACTGGTTCGATGGCTCCGACCCGCCCGCCGCCTGGGTGTGCCGATAAATGATATTGGCCTGATGGTATTTATCGCGATGCGCTTCATTCCGGTTCTGGCCGAGGAACTCGATACCATAAAGAAAGCCCAGATTGTTCGCGGCGTCAATTTCTCAGGCGGTCTCAAAAACAGAGCGAAAAAAATGACTGTTCTTCTTATTCCGGTCTTTCAGGCGGCCATCAGGCGAGCCGACGATCTGGCAATTGCCATCGAATCGAGAGGATATATCAGCGGAGCGGTACGGAGTTCTCTTCGAGTCTATAAATTTCGGTGGGCGGACTGGCTGTTTCTCGCCGCGGCTGTCATATCGTCATCCATCATATTTCTTCTGACGATGGAAGAGCCATGGCTGAAATAAACATCCGGCTTGATATCCAGTATAAGGGGACCGATTTTGCCGGTTGGCAATTTCAACCGTCGGAGCGGACCATTCAGGGAGAATTAGAGACCGCCATTGGTCGTGTCACCGGAAAGAGAGTGGTTTTGACCGGCGCCGGACGGACTGACGCGGGAGTGCATGCGTTGGGACAGGTCGCCAATTTCCGGGTTGACCATAATATTCATCCGGAAAAATACAAAGATGCCATC
Source organism: Candidatus Zixiibacteriota bacterium (assembly GCA_900498245.1). Taxonomy (NCBI): domain Bacteria; kingdom Pseudomonadati; phylum Candidatus Zixiibacteriota; species Candidatus Zixiibacteriota bacterium. The sequence continues at coordinate 2,425,022 of LS998015.1, read as the reverse complement.
AATTACTATCTCCCCCGAACCATTTTAGTGACCCGCTCTTCGGAAGTTCCTGCTGAATTTGACGCCCGCCGCTCGGCTCGTTCCCGGTATTATCGATATATCATAGACCGGCAGAAGACGGCCCTCTATTATGAGTATCGCTGGGAATATCCGGGTCAATTGAGCCCGGCGCGAATGAATGAGGCCGCTGCGATTTTGACCGGGCGGCAGGATTGCTCCGCCTTTTGCACAGTTTCATCGCAAAAGGAAAATAATGACTGCGAGATTTATACTTGCGGTTGGGCCGATGAAGATTCGTTACTTATTTTTGAAATTAGAGCCAATCGCTTTGTCCACAGTATGGTAAGATCCATAGTAGGACTGATGGCGGAAATGGGCAAGGATAAGGAATACTTGACTTTAGAGGAATTTAAGGATATTATGGCATCAGGCGACCACACCCGAATCAAACATGTCGCTCCCGCCAGAGGACTATATCTGGTGGGCGTAGAATACTAATTTAGAGGAATATATATTATGAAGATTTTCATCGACACCGCCAATCTTGACGAGATAAGAGAAGCCGCCGCCATGGGAGTGCTCGACGGCGTTACGACCAACCCTTCTCTGATGGCCAGGGAAAAAATGCCCTACAGGGATATTCTCAAGGAAATCTGCAAAATCGTTGAGGGTCCGGTCTCAGCCGAAGTTGTTGCCATCGATGCTGAGAGAATGGTCAAAGAGGGACTGGATCTGGCGTCAATTGCGAGCAATATCACGGTAAAAATTCCGACCATAAAAGAGGGTTTGAAAGCTATCAAGATTCTCTCCGAAAAAGGGATAATGACCAATGCCACGCTCTGCTTTTCGCCTCTTCANGCCCTNTTGGTGGCCAAGGCCGGGGCCACNTTTGTTTCCCCTTTTGTCGGCCGACTCGATGACGTTTCGCACAATGGAATGGAATTGATAAGTCAGATTGTGACCATATATGGCAATTATGGCTATGCCACCGAAGTTTTGGTGGCCTCGGTGCGCCATCCATTGCATGTTGTCGAGGCCGCCATGCTGGGCGCCGACGTGGCCACCGTTCCGTTTAAGGTCATCGAACAGTTTATCAAACATCCTCTCACTGACGCGGGCCTTAAAAAATTTCTGGAGGACTGGCAAAAGGTAAATAAAGGATGATACCGCGATATACTCTTCCCGAGATGGGGGACCTCTGGTCTGAGGAATCAAAATTCCAACTCTGGCTTGAGGTGGAACTGGCGGTCTGCCGGGCGATGGCCGAAATGGGCCTGGTGCCGCGGAAGTCTCTCAATAATATTGTCAAGAAGGCCCGGTTCGACGTCAAGAGAATCAATGAAATCGAGGCCGTCACCAATCACGATGTCATTGCCTTTGTTTCTTCGGTCGCAGAGTTTGTCGGCCCCGATGCCAAGTACATCCATTTCGGCATGACCTCGTCCGATGTTCTCGACACCGCTCTATCGCTGCAAATGAAAAGGGCTGCCGAAATAATTGATAAGAAAATCGTTACGGCTCTCGAAAAGATAAAGAATTTGGCCCTGAATAACCGCATGACCCCGATAATCGGGCGTACCCATGGGATTATCGCCGAGCCAACCACCTTGGGTCTTAAATTCGCGGTCTGGTTCACCGAATTAGAACGCGGTCGCCGTCGCTTTTTGGAAGCCGCTGATGCCTCTGCTGTCGGGGCAATTTCCGGGGCGGTCGGAAATTTTGCCAATATCGATCCCAAAATTGAGGCCAGGGTTTGTAAACTTCTGGGACTCGATGTGGATCCCGTGTCAACCCAGGTAATCCAGCGGGATCGCCATGCCGCTTATATCAATGCCCTGGCAATTCTGGCCTCATCGCTCGAAAAATTCGCCACGGAAATCCGTAACCTGCAGCGGACTGAAATAGGCGAGATGCTCGAGGGTTTCGCGCCCGGGCAGAAGGGTTCTTCGGCCATGCCGCACAAGCGCAACCCCATTACCGCCGAGAGGATCACCGGGCTGGCACGCCTGCTGCGCGGTTACGCCCTTTCCTCGATGGAAAATATCCCTCTCTGGCACGAGCGCGATATCGCTCACAGTTCGGTTGAACGGGTCATACTTCCCGACAGCACCATTGCGGTCGATTATTCCCTGAAAATATTCAATGACATCCTGGACCGCCTGGTTATCGACGAAAAGAGGATGCAGGAAAATATCTACCGCTACGGCGGCATCGTATTTTCCCAGAGAGTCCTGCTCCGCCTGACAGAAAAAGTCGGTAACCGGGACAGGGCCTATCTGATGGTACAGCGCAATGCCATGAAGGCCTATGAATCATCGCGGGGATTCCGTGAATTGATTAAGAAGGACAGGGATATCAGGCAATATTTAACGGACGCCGAAATTGACGAATGTTTTGATGTCGGATATTATTTAAAGAATGTCGGCAAAATATTCAAGCGGGTGTTCGGGCAATGATTGTCGCCGACGGGCTTAAGTTCATAATTGGCGGCCTCATCCTGACTATTGCTTTCGCTCTCTTCGCCGCCGGAAAAGACTCTATCACCTTTCTAATTATTGCCGTGATTTTTGCCGTAATGACTCTATTCCTGACATTCTTCTATCGCAATCCCGCTCGCCGCATACCGACTGATGATAATTTAATATTATCGATTGCCGATGGTACGGTCCTTTCCGTTCAGGATATCGATAATGCCTTCATCGGCGGCAAAGGGAAGAAGGTGTCCATTTTTCTTTCGGTTTTTAATGTGCATGTCAATCGCACTCCGGCCGCCGGGCAAATAGAATACGCCAATTATAATCCGGGGAAATTTTTCGCCGCCTTTGAAGACAAGGCCTCCAAGGAAAACGAACAGACCGAAATCGGATTATCTTTTAAGGCCGGGAAAATGATTTTCAAGCAAATTGCGGGGATTCTGGCCAGGAGAGTGGTCTGCAATCTGAAAGCCGGTCAGGCGGTCAGTGCAGGAGAGTTGTTTGGCTTGATTCATTTCGGATCTCGCGCTGAATTGTTTCTCCCGGACAATATTGAAATTATGGTAAAAAAGGGCGATAAAGTAAAAGGGGGAGAGACTGTTATCGGAAGGATAATGTCGGCGGAAGAAGGACGACTCTAATGGAAGTCAGCAATTTTAGGGGTCTTTTCCCCGGCACATTTACCATGGGGAACGTCGTCTGCGGCTTTCTGGCCCTTCTCTCGGCCTTCGAAGGTGAAATTACCACCGCCTGCTGGCTGATAATCCTGGCAGCCTTTCTGGATGGCCTGGATGGCAAGGTGGCCAGGTTGTCGGGAACATCCTCTCGATTTGGCGTGGAACTGGACTCTCTGGCCGATTTTCTTTCTTTCGGCGTGGCGCCGGCGATAATCATGTATATCGTGAAGCTCCACTCCATGGGGAAATGGGGTTGGATCATAAGTATAGTCTATATAATGGCTTCCGCCTATCGCCTGGCGCGATTCAATCTTCTGGCGCAAACTGATGAGAAGAAAGAGTTTATGGGATTGCCGGTGCCCGGTGCCGCCCTAACTCTGGTGGCCTATGTGATTTTCTGCAATCAGATTTGGGGACAATTGGAATATAGTGAATACCTGGTTTCGATGGTGATTCTCTTTTCATTCCTGATGGTTTCGCAGATCGAATATGACGCCATGCCGGATCGCTTCAATACCCGCCGCAATCGCGTCAAATTGATGCTGGTATTTATCGCCGCGCTTCTGGTCCTTTGGAAACCAAGACTTTTATTATTCCCAATTTTCGCTTCATATATTATAATTGGCCTTATTCGCGAAGGGTACCGGTTCTTTTATCTGGGAGTCGGCTATGTCAGGAAACGGCAGACCGGGAATCGCGACGAACTGGAGAAAATCGAAGATGAATAAAAAAGCGATTGTCTATATCAGACTGAAAGATGGTGTTCTTGATCCCCAGGGTATCACGATTGAGCGCGCCATTCTTAATATGGGATATGATGCGATCTCCTCAGTCCGCTCGGGGAAATTTTTCGAATTGGAGGTCTCCGGTAAGGACGGCAAGACCGAAAAGCAGATCAATGAAATCTGCCGCAAACTCCTGGCCAATCCGATTATCGAGAAATTTGAGGTGGAATACATTAAATGAAATTCGGGGTGGTGACATTTCCCGGCTCCAACTGCGATTATGACGCCTATTCGGCTGTCAAGGTTCTTGGCGAAGAGGTGGAATTTCTCTGGCATCAATCTGCGGAATTGATGAATTCCGATGTCATCATTCTGCCGGGCGGCTTTTCCTATGGCGATTATCTCCGCTCCGGAGCCATCGCGCGCTTCTCGCCGATTATGAAATCGGTTATTAAATTCGCTGAACAAGGCGGATTGGTTATCGGCATATGCAACGGCTTCCAGGTGCTGGTTGAATCGGGTCTTCTGCCGGGGGCCTTAATGCGTAATGACCATCTGCGCTTTTCCTGCAAGTATGTATATATCAGGGTCGAAAGAAACGACAATCCCTTTACCCTCGATTGCGCGATCGGCGACATTTTGAAAATCCCGATTGCCCATAAGGATGGGAATTATTATAATTTTCAGGCCGATATCGAGGCCCTGAAAAAGCATAATCAGGTTTTGTTTCGCTATTGCAGTAAGGATGGGCGGAGCAGCGACGACAGCAATCCCAATGGCTCTATCGATGATATCGCCGGAATTTGCAGCGCCGGGGGGAATGTTATCGGAATGATGCCGCATCCGGAGCGGGCGGTCGAAGATATCCTTGGTTCATCGGATGGAATAAAATTGTTCAAGTCGGTCAAAAAATTCTATACGCGGGGTGTCCAATTTGAAAGGGCGTGAGGTTACTTTTATCATTGTGGCGTTACTTCTGGGCGCCATTATCGGCGGCTTCGTCGGCGATTTAATCGGTTCATTTCTGCCGCCGGGCGCGGCCAAAACCCTTTTTTCCAAATCGATTCAAATCGGCTTTGAAACCGCTCATGTCGAATTGTATTCAATTGCCTTTACCATTGGTATAATGTTTAAGATAAACTTTATGTCGGTTTTGACGGTTCTAATGGTTATAATATATTTCCGATGGTGGTATATTTAGGCCGATTTTCTTAAGGAGATGAATTTATGTTAGGATGGCAGGAACTGATTCTGATATTTCTGGTGGTTCTTCTGCTTTTCGGTGCCAAACGGATTCCGGATATCGCGCAGGGATTGGGAAAGGGAATAAGGGAATTCAAACGAGCCCTCAAAGACACCGAAGATGATGTAAAAACCAATATAAATGATGTCGATAAAAAGAAGCCTGATACCAAATAAGAAAGATGGCAAGTTTCAGCGACGATGATGCTCGTAAAGTAGCCGCCGTTCTCGGCGCCGAAAAGATTGTCAAAGAGAAGGACCATTTCCGCCTGAAAATCTCTAACCGGGCCGAAAAACGGGTTTTGATTCTTGAGATATATCCCGAAATTCTATTGGGGCGGACCCGCGGGATGCTCATCGTGATATACACCGGGAATTCCCACCTTCAGTTACATAACTGCTCCGGGTATGTTATTTCGGAAGAGTTGGGAGAGATCACTTTCGTCGCCGAAACCGAAAAATACCTTTCCGGGCTGGTGGTGGAGAAAGGAGCATCCTGTTCGCTTTACTCCTCACTGGATCGTCGTTTAATATCCAGCGATTTTACCAAATTGGGCGTTGAGGTGATGCTTTCCGGCGTCGCCTTATCGCTTGCCGAAGATATAATTAATCCCGATAAAGAACAAAACTAAAGGTTCTCTAAACCGAAAGCGGCCGTTTGGGGGAGAAAGTTTCTATGAAATCCGCCAGCGCCAGAGCCACTTCACCCGCCTTCTGATATCTCTCATCGGGGTTTTTATGAAGGGCCCTCATTACCACGCGGTCGAAGAGAAGCGGAACGGCTTTGTCCACGGCCGAGGGCGGTTCCGGTTCCGCATTGACAATATTATAAATTAGTGTTGTCAAATTTTCTCCGCGGAACGGGCGGCGGTGCACCAGCATTTCATACATCATCACGCCCAGACTGAAAATGTCGGTGCGATGATCCACCGGTTTGCCCTGCAATTGTTCCGGGGAAATATAGTTGGGCGTTCCCATGGCCACTCCGGTCCTGGTCATCGATGATGAATCAACCCGGGCGATACCGAAATCCATTACCTTAATCGTGTAGTCGTTCAGAACCATTATATTGGCCGGCTTGATGTCGCGATGGACTATACCCTGACTGTGCGCGTAGTCGAGCGCCAGGCAGATCTGTGAAATTATCTGGGCGATGATCCGATAGTTGAATTTTACCCTGCGGCGTATCATGTCTTCGAGCGTCTGTCCCTGCAGATATTCCATGGCGATATACTGGAGCATCCCCTCGTTACCGACGTCATAAATTGTGACGATGTTGGGATGGGATAATTTTCCCGCGGCCCTGGCCTCACGGAAAAGCCGCTCCTTAAGTTCTTCCAGTTCCTCCGGGTCGTGCACGAAGTCAAGACGGATAGTTTTGAGCGCCACATTGCGATTAATGGCCGGGTCGACGCCCTTATAGACCGTCCCCATGGCTCCTTTGCCGAGTTCCTCAACAATGCGATACCGTCCCAAATTCCTGATTGACTGCGGGTCAAACCCCTTGCCGGGGGTTATCGGAGGAACATATTGATCCCGATCAAAATCGTGTTCCTTATTATTAACCTCATCTTTCGGTGCTTGGGCTGAATCAATGACCTCAGGTTCGATCAAGGGACTTATTTCTTCAATGACTGCCGGTTTTTCCGTTTTGACGGTCCCAGCTGGAGCGGTCATTCCACCGATGGTTCCGGCGGCGGTCCGGCTCGATGTCTCGCCCGCTCTCCGGTCAAGCGGCGCTTCCATGGCCGATGTGGGCATTTTCCCCTGAGTTTGACCGGCCGAGACTTGTTTCTCGGCAGGTTCGTCTTTTCTTACGGCGGCCGGAAGCGGGGTCTTTTTAATATGGGCCTTGGCCGGTTCCGGTTTTTTGCCTAAGGCCAGACGATTCAAAATCCCCTCATTAAGTATCGGGCTGGCCAGAACCAGAAGAATAACTTCTAATCCGATATAGAGAGATCGCATCAAAATCTTGAAGGAGTTGAACAGAATGAAGTTGAGATTGGCCAGAAGAAACAGCACCACTACGAGAATTACCAATCGGTAAAGCAAGGACACTCGCGGCAGGACAAAAGCAAAGGCCCCGCCGAGGAGGAAGAGAATTAAGAGGTCCGTTCCCGGCGACGAATCCATTCTTTTTATATAATTATGATGGACAATATTCTCGATTACGTTGGCGGTTTTCTCCGTCGCACTCATATTATTTGTGACCGGGGTCGGATAAAAGTCGGCCACCTGATCCGCCGTCACCGAAATTATGACCAGTTTATCTTTTAATGATGCCGGCGAAGATTGGTCATTCAATATGTCGGCGGCCGATATTTGCGCGAAGGAAGAACCGGCCTTGTTAAAATTGATGAATAATTGCCCCCGATTATTGGTCGGGATCTCCCTCCCGCCGATTTTAATGAATTTTCCACCGTAAACGGTGATACCTGAAGAATTGAAGCCAAGATAAGATGCCGCGGCCAGCAGAGCGGCCGACGGATAATAATATCCCTCATAATATGATATCAGCGGTTCCCAGCGGACCTTCCGATCGCTATCAAAAATGCTGTATCGGAATCCGAGACCGGCGGCATACTGGCACAATTCGTCCGGCGGCAAAAATGCCTTTTGAGTGAGGAGGGCGGAGTTTTCATCCAGTATGCCCAGATCACTGTTTACCTGCACGGAGGAATTATAGAGGTATTTCGGCGTCGCCAGACGGTTACTGCGGAAGTCGCCGCGAATGATTTCATACGGCAGAATAACATTATTCATCCACGACATCTGCCCGGCCAGAATCTTGGTATAACCGAGAGTGTCTTCATTGACATTCTGATCGAACAGCACATCCAGCAGAACGGTTTTGGGTTGTCCCGAGCCTACGGCCGCCAAAAGATCGCCGATTTTATCACGATGCCAGGGCCAGCGGCCATATTGCGACAATGTCTTATCGTCAATATTGACAAGGACTATATCCGACGAATAATTGGTCTTGCCCCGGAAGGAATAGAGTATGTCCTGAATTTTCCATTCCAGACGAACCAGAGGGGCGAAATCATTAATATATAGCGCCACCACCAGGAATGAAATGAGAAGGCAGAGAACGTATGATGAATACTTATTAAGCATAAATTATATCTGTTATAGACCCACCGCCAACCGCTCGATAAGGAACTCCGGCATATTGGCCCTTTTCATTTTTTCCTGCGCCTTCGTGATATCGTATTCGACGCGGCGATAGGCCAACCTCCGGGAATCAATGTCTGCCATTAAATAACAGGCCCGGGGATCATTATCGCGCGGTTGCCCGACCGAGCCGATATTCACAATATATTTCCTCTCCGGGTCGCATTCCCATGTTTCTTTTATCGATTTCATTACGGCGCCTTCGTTATCCCGGGTGAAGATGGCCGGAAGATGGGAATGTCCGACAAAACACACGGGACCGTTGAAACTGTCGAATTCCTGCCCGGCCTGCGACACGTTCAGAAGATATTGCCAGGCGATCGGGTCCGACGGCGAGGCGTGCACCAGATGATAATCCAGAAAGTCGGCGTCGATTTCAAAATCGGCCAGGGTGCTTAAAGTTTTCTTGCTTATTTTCTCCTGTGTCCAGCCGATTGAAGCCTGCGCCAATTGATTGAAACTTTCGATCGATTCCAATCCCATGGCGGCATAGTCATGATTGCCCAGTAATTTTATTTCGCAATGAGACTTGATTAGCCGCACGCATTCGTCCGGATCGCAGCCGTATCCGACGGCGTCGCCGAGAAAATGTATCTTTTCGGCACCTTCTTTTTCTATGTCTCTTAGCACTTTTTCCAGCGCTTCCAGGTTCCCATGAACATCCGATATCAGGGCGATTTTCATTTCTATTTTTGTCCTTCTACAAACCGGAAGATGGATTTCCCGACTTGAATTATATCCCCATTCTTTAAATTTTGCCGATTGACTTCTTCTCCGTTGACCTTGGTCTTGCCTTTGCGTCCCAGATTCACGAGCGTAAACTGCTCCTGTTCCTTGACGATTTTGGCCTGTATTCCGGACAGGAGCAGGCCCCGGGCATGCACATGAACAAATTTCGCTTTGCCGATAGTGGTCACGTTGTTGTCGATCCGATACTCCGAAAAATCAGAATTTTCTTCGCCCAAGAGGACCGTACCGCCCATGCGCCTGACAATTTCCCGCTCCAATTTATCCTGTTCCACCATTTCCTTCTGCTTTTTGGTCTTCAAAACCATGGTGCCGTCGAGATTCCCCGGGGCTTCCTGCTTGGAAACCTCAGTATGGTAAATTAAAGTATATTTTCCAATGGTGACAGAGTCATTATTATGCAAAATCTCTTCGGTAATTTTACGATTGTTGACAAAGGTCCCGTTGAGAGATTCATTGTCGATAATTACGGCCGCATTGTCATTGAATTCAATCTGAGCATGCTTGCGGGAGACTCCCCGATTTTCCAGGACGATATCATTATCGCTGGTGCGCCCAATGGAGATGCGCTTCTTTTCCGAAACGACCCGCTCAATTACCTTATCCTCATATTTAACAATTATTTCAGGCATACGGGGCTCCTTTCAAAACCGCCTTTCTATAATACCTTGATAATATTCGTATTTCGCAAAATAAGGCCGATTTCAGTCGTGCTTAGTTGCTATCGTATTCCGGCTTAATTATATTGTCGGCATGCGCATAGGAAACTTGAACATAGGCGGTACCCTGTTCCTGGCCCCTCTGGCCGGCATCTCCAATCGCCCCTTCCGTTTGCTGGCTCGGAAATACGGCGCCGATTTCTGTTATACCGAGATGATTTCCTCCGACGCCATTATTCAGAACCAGCGCCGAACAATTGGTATGGTGGATATTAGGGATGATGAGCATCCTGTTGGCGTACAATTGTTTGGCTCTTCACCTGAAAATTTGGCCAGGGCCGCCAAAATGGCGGTGGCGTTGGGAGCCGACCTGCTTGACATAAATTTGGGGTGTCCTGTAAAGAAGGTGGTCAAGAAAAATGGCGGGGCGGCCCTTATGAAAGATTTCGCTTTGACGGCCGAAATTATGACCGCCGCGGCTGAGTCTGTTCCCGTCCCCGTGACCATAAAGATGCGGACCGGCTGGGCGGCCGATGAAGACACTTACCTGGAAATCGCACGGACCGCTCAAGCCTCGGGTATCGCCGCCATTACTTTGCATCCCCGCAGCCGATCGGCGGGACTCTCGGGAAAATCAGACTGGTCAAAAATTGCCGCTCTGAAAAAAGAAGTCACAATTCCGGTTATCGGCAATGGTGATATTCGTTCCCCTCAAGATGCCAGGGCAATGCTGGATCAGACCGGTTGCGACGCTATCATGATCGGTCGGGCCGCCATGGCCAATCCCTATATTTTCATGCAAATCAAGACGTATCTCATTCAGAATGAAATTCTACCGGATATGGGGCCGAAAGAGAAGTCGATGATGGCTCTGGAACATGCACGCTTGATGATAGAGCAATTCGGAGAAGGGCCGGGAGCAATCAGGATGCGTAAACATCTGGCTTGGTATTCCAAGGGCTTTCTGGGCGGGGCAGAATTGCGTAGCCAATTGAACCGGATTAATTCCTTGAGCGATATTTGCGCTCTCTTTGCGAATTATCTGAATTCTCAGGTTTCGGCCAATGGATAGAGTAGAACTGCAAAAAATTTTGAATAATGTCAGTTCAGGGAAGTTGTCCGTCACCGCGGCGCTGGAAAAACTCAGGAATTATCCGCTGGAAAATCTGAAATTTGCTCGCATCGATCACCATCGGGCCCTTCGTCAGGAATACCCCGAAGTCATTTACGCTCCGGGAAAAAGCGACCTGCAGATAATTGAGATTGCCCGTCGCATTGCCAAAGCCAAATGCGATGTGATAATCAGCCGTCTCGAAGAAAAACGATTCAACTTGATTAAGAAACGTCTTCCCGGATTGAAATTACATCCTGATGCCCGAATGGCGGTATTTTTTGGCGCCGGGAGGAAGAGCCCAAGATTGCGGACTGATGCTCTGGTAGTGGTATGTTCCGGTGGAACATCAGACATTCCTGTGGCCGAAGAAGCAGCCCTGACCGCCTGGATTATGGGGTGTCGGGTGGAACGACTCTATGATGTCGGGGTGGCCGGAATTCATCGTCTCTTCGAGGGGAAGGAACTCCTGGATAAAGCAGCCGTGGTCATAGTCGTGGCGGGAATGGAAGGGGCCTTACCGTCAGTCGTCGGCGGATTGATAAGTAAACCGATTATTGCCGTTCCTACTTCAATCGGTTACGGGGCCTCGTTTGGCGGCATTGCGGCGCTTCTGGCAATGCTAAATTCCTGCGCGGCCGGGGTGACAGTGGTCAATATTGATAACGGTTTTGGAGCCGGTGTCGCGGCCGCCAAGATCGCGCGGATGTTGGGGAGAGGAGATCGGCCATGAAATATTTAATATTCGATTGTTTCGCTGGAATTTCCGGCGATATGACCCTCGGTGCTCTTGTCGATTTAGGTCTTCCCTTCGATTATCTTGAAGAGAAACTTTCGTCACTTAAGATAAGCAATTATACAATAAAGCGTTATGCCGCACAGAAACACGGAGTTTCCGCGACGAAAATTGACGTCCTGATACACGAAGAAAAGGTGCATCGTCATCTAAATGACATTTTTGAAATTATTGACTCATCTCAATTGACTGACAGGGCCAAGGATATTTCAAAGAGAACATTCCGGAAATTGGCGGAAGCGGAAGCCCGAGTTCATAACTCCTCGCCGGAGAAAATTCATTTTCACGAAGTCGGCGGTGTTGATGCCATAGTCGATATCGTCGGGAGCGCCATCGGCATCGATTATTTTGCCCCTGACAAGATCTATGGGACTTCGCTGCCGATGGGCCGGGGTATCATAAACGCCGCCCACGGTCCGCTGCCAATTCCAGCCCCGGCGACTATGGAAATTCTTAAAAAATATCCGGTCCGTTGGAGTGAAATTGAAGGTGAAAGAGTCACCCCGACTGGCGCGGCTATACTGACAACTTTAATAGATTTGCATGGAGGGACCGCGCCGATTCCCGAATTCAGAGTAGCAAATGTGGGATACGGTGCGGGCAGCAAGGACTTTCCCGATTGCCCCAATCTCCTGCGATTGATATTGGGGGAAAGCGTGGCCATGGATGGTCAGTCGAGTGAAATCATTGAAATTGTGGAAACCAATATCGATGATATGAATCCGCAAATTTACGATCACCTCCTCGGGGAATTATATGGTATTGGAGCGAGCGAGGTTTTCATGACACCGGTTATTATGAAGAAGAGCCGCCCCGGGACGCTCCTGACCGTTCTCTGCAAAAAGAATTTGATTGAAAAAATCAGTGATGTTATATTCCGAGAAACTTCGACGGCCGGAATTCGCCTGCGTACCGAAAAGAGGTTTATATTGGATCGGTGGATGATAACGGTCGATNCGGATTTCGGTCCGATTCGAGTGAAAATTTTGAAACTTAAAGATAGAATGAAATTTCAGCCGGAGTACGACGATTGTGCGGAGGCCGCTCGAAGGCACGGTATGCCGCTGTCGATCTTGATAGATAAGGTCCGTCGCCTGGCTGAAAAATCGGAAGGATTGGAATAATGGGATTAAATGTTTTGCTTGTATCCGAGCAGAAGAACGGCAAATTGGCCAATGTCAGTTATGAATTGATTTCCGCGGCCAAGAAAGTGGATGGGACGATAATAACCGCGTGTCTTGCCGAAAATGCCGACGCTCTGAGCGGCGAACTGGCCGCGCATGGCGGGGGCAAGGTCCTTGCAGTTTCAGATCCGGCTCTGAAGTATTACGCCGATGACATTTATGCCAATGTCTTAACCTCAATAATAAAAAAGTATCAGCCGCAATTGGTCCTCGGATCGGCCACCTTTTATGGCAAAGCGCTGTTCGCTCGACTGGCGGCGCTCAACAACGGCGCCATGGCTTCGGATATAACCGGTATCAGGTCCGAAGGGGGAAAAATCGTTATTACGCGCCCGTCCTATGGCGGGAATGTCCTTGTCGATTTGAGTAACGCTGAAAATAAGATATTTTTCGCTACGATTCGCCCCAAGGTGTTTGAGGAATCCAAAGAAGGATCGGGCGAGGTCGTCAAAGAGGCGGTTGACCCATCTCTATTCGCCGGCAAGAGCACCGTGAAAGAAATGGTTGCGGAATCGGGACAGACCGTGAGTTTAACGGAAGCCGATATAATTGTGACCGCCGGCCGGGGTGTCCGCGGCCCTGAAAACCTTCCTCTCGTTAAGGATCTGGCCGATTCGCTCGGGGCGGCCTTCGGCGCATCGCGCGCCATTGTTGACGCGGGCTGGATTGCATATTCGCACCAGATCGGTCAGACCGGCAAGACGGTCAATCCCAAATTGTATGTAGCCGTCGGAATATCGGGAGCCATTCAGCATCTGGTGGGGATGCAATCCTCGAAAACCATCGTCGCCATCAACCGGGATAAGGACGCTCCCATATTCAATATCGCCACTTTTGGCATTGTCGGTGATTTATTTGAAATCGTGCCGGCCCTCACTGCGAAATTTCAAAGCGCCCACTAAGAGCCGGATAGCACAAAAAAAGCCGCTCACTCGAGCGGCTTTCTTTATTTATTCTATCTCTTCGCCGGCGGGCGGAGCGAATAAAGCGATTGCTGCAAAAGCGCCAGGCCATATTTAGTATTATGAACGCCGCCGCTCCCGTCATTTCGAACAAAAAGATAATTATACAGGGCCGCCACCGAATCAATTGTCAGTACCGTTCGAAGCACGGGATTGCCCGAAGTTGTCAGAAGATTGCCGGCAATCAACTCCGTTTTAAGACTATCCATAGTGGATATATATAGTCTTTGCAGGGAATCAACCGTATAGAAACTGGTCACGGGTGCGGTCGCATGACAGCCGGATTGATTACATGACGAAACCAGGATAGTAATGCCGCTTCTCATCCGGAAAGTATGTCCGCCGAGTTCAAAACCGTCGGTCACCGCCATGTGACAGGTTAGGCAACCGCTGCTGTCATCGGTGGTATGGGCGGAATTGCCGTAGATGGAATCAGGGAAGACATACCCGCCGGTGCCGGCCAGCATATCGGCCTGAACCGAAGCGTGCGGACCCCATCCGGCATCGATATTCCTCGGCCCGCTTACCAGGGAAGCCGGATTGACATTATTGCGGTGACAGCGGGCGCAAATATTGGAGTGCTTATAGTTGTAATACTGGCTCGTAATTAGGAGCACCCGGGCCGTGTCTCTAAGCGAAAAATCCCAGGTCGTGTGGGGAGAATGACAGGCAAAACAGCCGATTTCCGTGGGATGGGATATGGTTCCCGCAGTAGAAGAAAGTGAATTAAGAAAACCCTCGGTGCTATGGCACTGCTGGCCACAGGAACGGGTATTAAGGCCGTTCACAGTAATGTCGGTAAGGGAATCTGACGAATGCGCCGAGTTCTGCCACTGTCGCCTGGCTACACTCATATCGTTGCTTACATCGGAATGACACGCCTCGACGCAGGTGCTGTCCCGCACGATTAACGTGGTTGTGTCATAAGTATAATTTTCTTTTGTCACCAGTTGGTCGCAACCCGGCAATAGAGCCGCGATTCCGGCCAATATCACTATTACGGCAACGGGAATTGTTTTTCGCATATCCTTGATCCTCAGATAACTATTTAATATAAAGTAAGGGCGACTTTGAGGATTTGTCAAACCTTTTCCCATAGGGAAATCTCTTTTATTGTCCTTGACAGCGACGGCCCGATCGACTATCTTTGGCTCACTGGAGGTGCCGCTTAGAGACATTGTTAAAGATTGATTAAAAGTATCATTTCTGGATAGATGAGTTGTAATAAAGATTTGGCCGAACTTTTTTGAAAGTCTGCGGCCATTTTTTTTGGAGAACCGTTTAGTGAGAAAAATTCTCGTTATTTTAATTTCTTGGGTTTTGCCGCTGTCGCTGTCGGCGGCCCTTATGAAAACTTATGACCAGCCGCTGGAAGGACTCTCAAATAATACTGTCATTGATATAATCACGCACAAGGGAGACATCTGGCTGGCCACGGGCAAAGGCATGAGTTATACCGAGGACGGCGGCAATACCTGGAAGTATTTCGGCAAACAGAATGGCCTGGTTTCCGAGGATATGTCCGCGATCTATTCCGATGATATCAACGGCCGGTTATGGGTCGCTCCCAATCATACTATCGAAGTCGGCGGGACAACTTACCTTTATGCCGACGGGTTAGCTTACACCGATGATAAAGGATTGAATTGGGACACTTTGATGATACCGGGATCATATGGTCCGCAATCGTCGATATATGACATTACCGGATATGATTCGCTGATTTTCTGCGCTTCATGGGCCGGCGGGCTGTTCGGAAGTTTTGACGGGGGCCATACCTGGAAACATATCTATTATTCCATTCAGGACTCGATTAACGGGACTTCCAGTCTCAGAAATCTTTATTTTTCAGCCGTTCTGGATACCTATCATCAGGATTCCATCGTTCTCTGGGCCGGGACAGCGGCCGGACTGATCCGCTATATTTACGCCCCCGCGTATGCCAAGCCGTCATCGAACAACAACTTCTTTATAGGTTCGGGCGATGGATATATCTATTTCTCCGGCGATTCCGGTTTGAGCCGTCTGAATTATGATTCGATTTCTCACAGTGAAAGATGGCATTCTGCATTTATCGCCGATGGTCTGCCGGGGCGCGCCGTCTCGGCCGCGAGCACTTTTGGAGGGCGCGTCTTCGCCGGCACACTTGACTCCGCTGGAGGCATTGGTACCGGCCTTGCCGTCTCCGATGATAGTGGTCTTACCTTTCATACCAATTATAATGGATTGGGTGAACTGATCGGTGCCGGGAAATACCCGGTCGATTTTGCGGCGATAAAGAACCGCTTGTATCTCGCCGGATTGGGAGCGGGGCTTTTTGTTTCCTCTGATACAGGCAAAAATTGGCAGAAAATATATGTCGATTCTCTTAATATGGATCCCGCCGACGGCCGCAATGTTGTCAATGCGCTTTATGCCGATTCATTGAATCTTCTGGTCGGCACGGACAGCGGTGTCGTTATTCTCTTTTTGGATACGGCAGGAATTATAGACTCCGCCCGCTTTGCGCCGCAATTTTCCTGGGGGCATGGGCCGGCTCACGGGCCAACCACCCGTCTAAAAATACAGAAGTTTTTCAATGGCGGGGGGACGCTCGATTCGTCCGTCATATGGGCCATTAACCAGCCCAGAGATACAATTGTCGACAGCAGTGCTGTTTTCCGCTCCTCCGACTACGGGCTGACCTGGCGAACCGATGCCGATTACCTGACAGGGCGCCGTTTCCTTGATATCGATTTCATCGACGCCTCTATATATATAGTCGGCTATGATACATGGCTTATTTCGCCCAACGGCGTCAATTGGTACGGTCAGCCGGGCCTGGTCATCAGCGATAGTCTCAAGCCGACTGTCAGTCTGAATAAAAGTTACATCCGTGCCATAAAGATAATCAATGATACTATCTATTTGGCCTCGAGCAAAGGCTTGGCTGTTGCCCCGGCCGGATCCAATAACTGGCATATAGTGCAAGCCAATACTAACCCGACTCATTTTGACAGAACTGATTTATATACTTCCGAAAGTGGCCAGTTGACAGGCAATTTTGTAACCGCCCTGCGTATCCAGAACCTTCTCGGCGGGGAAAAGCTGTGGATCACATCGCAGCCGGCCGACAGTGTCAGTTATACCGGAATCAATACCGCTTCTCTCGACGGCAGCGGCTGGGAAAGAAAAGACTCCGGAACTGTCTGTTGGAACTATGATTTCTATCAGGATGAGATATTCGCCGCGACCGATGCCGGGCTTCTTTATTCGGCCAATGGCGGCAACAGCTGGGATACGATCAGCATTGCCGGAACACTGGCTAATTCCGTCCCTCCTGTTCCGTACGCAATCGGGACCGACCAGGCCGCCTATGCTGTTCGCGTTGTCGGGGACACGCTCTGGGTGGGGACCAGCGACGGGGTCGCCAAAATCGCTCTGGCGGAAATTCAGGAATCGAATTGGTCGATTTATCGCGTGGTCGATCCCTCCAAAGATATTTATGCCTACCCGGTGCCTTTTTCCCCCTATTCCGGCGGCGCCCTTTACTTTCGATATCCCCTGGCGCATAATGCCGGTGTCAGCATAAGTGTCTATGATTTTGCCATGAATCTGGTCAAAGACGTCATGAAATCGGAATATCGTATTGGCGGCCCGGACGCCGCCTATGCCATTGATAAATGGGATGGCCGCAACGGCAAAGGCGACATTGTCGCCGCCGGGATTTATTATTTTAAAGTGGCTCTTTCAACCGGCGAAGTTTACTGGGGTAAACTCGCTATTGTACCATAAGAGGATATATGAGCAGAAAATTCATATTGTTTTTGATTTTTACATTAACTCTGAATATTCCCGCGATCCTGTATGGTGCAGAAGATGGAGGGTACGCCGGCGCGTTCCTCCAGATGTCGGTCCAGGCCCGCCCGGCCGCCATGGGCGGGGCGTACATCGGGTACTCGGATGACGCGGCCGGTCAACTTTATAATCCTGCCGGGATCGCCTCAGTTACGCAAAAAACTTTCACCAGTGCCTATCGCATGATGAAACTTGACCGAAAACTCGGCTTCGTCTCGATGTTATTCCCCACTCGGCTGGAATCGGCCCTCGGTTTCAGCTGGGTCTATGCAGGCTATGGCAGTCTGGCGGAAAGAAACACCAGCGGGCAGGATCTGGGAACGACCATCGGTTCCAATGAGCATGATTTTGCAATTTCGTTCGCCAAGCATTTTCTTCCCGCCCTGAATGTCGGAACCAAGTTGAATTATTATTACAAGACCCTTGGCGACCAAAATGCCAATTCGGTCGGAATAAATCTCGGCATCATGATTATGGCCGATTCCCTCTTTCCCTACGGTTACATGGACAAAAAGCCGATAACTGATATCCGGATCGGACTGGTTGTCGATCATATCGCGGCCAAGTATCCCTGGAACGGAGCCAGCAACAGTCTTTCGGCAACTCAAAACGATAAGTTTCCCGTTACCTTTGGTCTGGGAGTCTCCGGGCGTACCATAAACAGGCAGTTGCTGATTCTGGCTGATTTGGAAAAAAATACGAAGCAGTCGGCCAAGTTCCGTTTCGGCGGCGAATTCGACATGAAAAATAATTTCAAGTTGCGGGCCGGATTGAACAACGGCATCCTGACCGCCGGCATGGGTTATAAATTTATGATGAAAAGTTTTGCTCTGCAATTCGATTATGCCTTTTTGGCCGAACGCACCGATGAGGGAAGCGATCATCTGTTCGGTTTCAGTTTGATTTTTTAGTGAGGTGATCCGGTGAAGTCAAAAATTATTGCAATTATGACGGTTCTTTTCGTTCTATCCGTTCCCTCCGCTTTTTCATTGGGCGGTTTGAAACTGATGACCGTTGAACCGGGAGCACGGCCATCCGGCATGGGCGGTGCCTTCACTGCCGTTTCCATGGATCCCTATTCGGTCGCCTACAATCCGGCCGCCGGCTATGGTGCCGGACCACTTCGCGGTGCCGTCGGCCACAACGCCTATTGGGAGAATATCCGCCTGGAAACCGGTTATATTTCATTTGACAAGGATGAAGTCTGCTATTCTGTCGGAACCCAGTTTGCAGTGGTTGGCGATATCCAGGGAAGAGGCAATACTCCCACCAGTGAATATTATCCCTTTGACCTCCATGATTTCTCTTTTAAGTTCGGGGCCGCCTTTAAGGCCTCAGACAATATTATTGTCGGGGGGATGGTCGGCTGGTTTTTTGAAAAAATTGAAACCTACAGCGGATCGGCTTTGAACGCCGATCTTGGGATTTTGATGACAGCGACCCCGAAACTTACATTGGGGGCATCGGCCCTGAATCTCGGCGGGAAAATGAAATTGCGGGATGAGGATTATTCTCTCCCGTCCACTTACCGTATGGGAGCGTCATATCAATTGAAAAATTTTCTCCCGGTCGCTGATATCGTCATTCAGGATAGCGAATTTCATCTTCATCTGGGCGGCGAATATGAAATCAAAGGGAATTTCTTAATTCGAAGCGGCTACCGGTTCGGTTATGATTCCAAAGATTTTTCGGCGGGCGTCGGCTTCGTTCAGCGCAATTTCCGTGTCGACTACGCCTTTGTGCCTTACAAAAATAATCTTGGGGATTCTCATTTAATCAACTTAACCTTCCACCTATAGTATCAGGAGACTGATAAGGATATGGCAAAGTACAAGATATCGTGGATGCCGGGCGACGGTATCGGCGTCGATGTAATGGATGCGGCTCGCATTGTTCTGGATAAATTCAAATTTGATGCGGAATATGTCCCTACCGATATCGGCTGGGAATTTTGGTGCAAGGAGGGAAATCCGCTTCCGGATCGCAGTATTCAGATTCTGAAAAATACCGACTGCAGTTTGTTTGGGGCCATTACTTCCAAGCCAAAAGAAGAGGCCGAAGCAGAACTGGTCCCGGCTCTTAAAGGCAAGGGGCTCGTATACACTTCTCCCATTGTTCGTCTGCGGCAGGAATTCAACCTTCGTACCAATCTGCGTCCCTGCAAAGCATATCCGGGAAATCCTCTGAATTACAAGGAAGGGGTTGATATCGTCGTCTTTCGCGAAAATACCGAAGATTTGTACGCCGGTGTCGAATTTTTCCCTTTCCCCGATGAAGTTCGCGAGGCGATTAAAAAACATAACGCCAAAATGAAGAAATTCGATAAGCATCCTTCCGGGGAGGTGGCGGTTTCTCTGCGGATCAACACCAAAACCGGGTGCCGCAATATTGTTACTGATGCCTTCGAGTATGCTAAAAAGACCGGGCGCAAATCGGTTACGGTCGTGGAAAAGCCGAATGTCATCCGCGAGACTTCGGGGCTGATGGTAAGAACCGCCCGCGAAGTAGCCAAAAATTATCCCGGCATAACTCTTTATGAGGCTAATATTGACGCCATGTGCATGTGGCTGATTAAAAATCCGCTGGACTACTCGGTCCTGGTAACTTCGAATATGTTTGGCGATATAATTTCCGACCTCTGCGCGCAATTGGTCGGGGGGCTCGGTTTTGCCTCCTCGGGAAATATCGGCGACAATTATGCCGTATTCGAGCCGACCCACGGCTCGGCACCCAAATATGCGGGTATGCATAAGGTCAATCCGATGGCGATGCTCCTTACGGTCGTATTGATGCTGGAGTGGCTGGGCGAGAAAGATAAGTCGGTGGTGCTTGAAAACGCCATAGCCGCAGTTATCAAAGAAGGCAAAGTACGGACGTACGACATGGGCGGTAACGCCGGGACGCTCGATATTGCCAACGCCGTGGCCGGCAAATTATAATTTCAATTCAGATATTAATGAAAAGGAGGAGTTCATAAAACTCCTCCTTTTTTCCAGAGTATAATCGTCACAACAGAATTTTTTTCCGGAGGGGAATCTAAAACCAATCCAACTCGTCAAGTTCCGGAATGGAATCTTTCATTTCCGCCTGCAAATCCTTTAAATTATCGGCTTCCTTTTCCAGCTCCTTGGCCTTTACTTCCAATTTGGCCGCCTTGGCTTCAATCTTGGCCGATTCCCGATCCAATTCCCGCTCCAGATCATCGGTATCATACCCCGGCAATACTAATTTGAAGACGCTCCCGACCGCCTTTACACCCAGGGCTGCCCCCTGAACCCCGATTTTTGCTCCCTCCCAACCGATATCCTTGGCCTGATCTAAAAGCTCCATCATACTCTGGTGAAATTTCTTCACCAGTTCCTGTTGATCACTCTTGAGTTTGATTTCCTTATTGTCGACATACAATTCGTACTCGGGCGTAATTCTTATAGTTTGGTAATGACCGTGGGCGGGATAAAGGATTATGGTCTCTCCCTGCAGTTCGACAGAATAGTCGGCGTCAGACATGATTCTTTCGCCTTTGCAGGGAAATCGTTCCTGCGTACTCTGATCCGCCAGTGCGACCGACGCCAGCATAAACAGGCAAATAGATAATACCAGAGTCTTCATTGTTTCGTCCTTATCAGAAATTTGGGCTTCTATTTCCAGATACGGACAAAAACAACACGCGGTTTCAATTTTATATTGTTCAGTGAGGGGAGAGGTCTAATTTCCCAACAGACTATTCAAATCCTCTTCGGTTATTATCTTGACGCCAAGTTCCCGCGCTTTCTCCAGCTTGCTTCCGGCATCAATACCGCAAAGCAGATAATCGGTCTTGGCCGAGACCGAACCGGCAACCTTGGCCCCGGCGGCCTCAATCATCTCTTTGAATTTATCACGGGAAGCCGATAGGGTGCCTGTGATCACGAAAGTCTTGCCGGATATGGCCGAGATTTGCCTTTTGATGGCATACGGGGGAAATTCGACTCCCGCATTTCTCATTTTGGAAATCATTTTTTGATTGCCGGGATTGGCAAAATAGTCGACAATTGATTGCGCGATTATCGGTCCGATACCGTCTACCGTAATCAATTCATCGACGGTAGAATTGTATATTTTGTCGAAGGTTCCAAAAGCCTCCGCCAGAATCCGGGCGGCGGTTTCGCCGACGCCAAAAATCCCCAGCGCCACAAGAATGTTGGGAAGCGTTCTTTTCTTAGAAGCCTTGATAGCGTCCAATAAATTCTGGGCCTTTTTATCACCCATCAAATCCAGCGGCAAAAGGTTTTCCTTGATCAATGCGTAAAGGTCCGAGGGATCCTTCACTAGATTTTCCGCAGTCAATTGAGCCGCCAGTTTTTCCCCCAGGCCTTCGATATCCATGGCTTCTTTTGACGCGAAGTGAAATATGCGCTCTATAACCTGCGCCGGACAGGCGGAATTGAGACAGCGGTGCGCCGCCTCACCCTCCGGCCGGACCGTCTTGGTCCCGCAGGAGGGACAAACCTGCGGCATCGCCACTTTCTTCTCATCGCCGATTCGTTTCTGCTTGAGGACTTCCACCACTTCCGGAATGACATCACCGGCCCGCCGGATTATTACATGATCTCCGATTCTAAGATCAAGGGCGAGCATTTCATCTTCGTTATGGAGTGATGCACTCGATATGGTCACTCCTGATACCCGCACCGGCTCCAATTTCGCCACGGGTGTTATTATTCCGGTTCGTCCCACAGAAAACATGATGTCGATTACACGGGTTTCGGCTTCTTCGGCGGCAAATTTCCACGCCACCGCCCAGCGGGGAGCGCGGGATATTTCTCCCAATCGGATCTGAGCGGCAAAATTATTGACCTTGATTACCATCCCGTCAATTTCATAATCGAGTAGCGGACGCTTTTCGGCAAGCTCTTCAAAATGCCCCTTGACTGGTTCCGCTCCTTTGACCCGCGCGACAAATTCGTTTACAAGAAATCCTTCATTTTTCAGGAATTCCATAGCATCAAACTGAGTTTCTAATCCCGGCAAGTCCGTTGCCGATATTCCATAGGCATAAAATATCAGGGGACGCGAAGCCGTCACTCGCGGATCCAACTGCCGCAACGACCCGGCCGCGGCGTTTCGCGGATTGGCGAACGGCGGCAATTCCTGCTCCTGCATTTTGCGATTCAGTTTGTCGAAGGAGGCCTTTCGGATTATTACTTCACCTCTGATTTCGAGGAGAGGGTATTTTTTAGCCGTTCCTTCGGAGAGTTTAATCGGAATGGCTCGGATAGTTTTCAAATTTTGCGTGACATCCTCGCCCCTGGTTCCGTCCCCCCGGGTGGAGCCGGTGGTGAATAGACCCTTCTGATAAGTCAGCTCTACCGCCAGGCCATCCAGCTTCGGCTCGACCGTGTATTCGATGTCCGTGTTTGTTTCCAGACCTTCTTTGACACGGCGGTCGAAATCATCAAATTCATCCGGGGAAATTACCTTCTGGAGAGATAGCATACGCATCCGATGGGTGACCGTTTGAAAGGCTTCCGATGGTCTCGCCCCGACCCTCTGAGAAGGGGAATCGGGCGCAACGATATCGGGATATTCCTCTTCGATTTTCAGCAGGTGATCGAACAGGCGGTCATATTCGGCGTCGCTTATTTCCGGATGATCGAGGACATAATACATATGATCATGATGTCTTATCTCCTCTATCAGACGCCGATATTGATCTTTGACTTTGGCTGGAATTAGCATGGGGTTAATTAAGAGGGTGGCCGCAGTCCTGTCAATTGCTAAATATATTTCATTTCCTTAAGGCCGGTCGGGGCGGGATAAATTTCCTTCGCCACCGCCGCCGGGTGCCCATCTTCCAGGTTGATCCTGGCCTCGATGGCCAGATAGCGATAGCGGCGAATTGTTTCCCGGAATCGCTCGTAAGCATCGGGGAATAGAATGACTTCGAAAGTGTCAGACAAGGAGTCGAGAGTAAGAAAAACCATGCTTTTCCCGTTTCGGGTCTTAATCCGTTTTCGGTCCGCCAGCCACCCCGTCAGCGTGACATCGGATCCGGTTTTTTCCCGAAGGACGGAAGCCACATCGATGGGCCGATAAGATTCAAAAAGAGAAAGCGGGTGAAAGGAGACCGAGATTTCCAGAATCTCATTCTCGGCCCGAAAAATTTCATAGCGATTCATCGGGGTCAAAGGCATTTCTTTCAAGCCGGGTCGTTCCATAATTTCTCTAAAAAAACCACCCCCCCTCGGCGGATTTTTTTTTGCCGTTAGCCGGTATTCCCATAGTAATTTGGGGCGGGATCCGTCCATCTCATCGAAAAAACCGACTTTTATAAGGTTCTCCATCTCCGGTTTTGAGATCCGCATTCGGGAGAGAAAATCGTGGAACGACNTAAAGGGCTGTTTCCGCTTAATCTGAGCCACGACGTCGGCTGAGACTTCTTTGGCCCTTGCCAGTCCCAGGAAAATCGTTCTATCTTGATTGGTATCCGATTCTGCTGAGATATTTATGCGCGGTGCGGAAATTTTGATATCCAACCGCCGCGCCTCGGCTGTATAGACCGCCGAGGGATAATAGCCCCCCCCATTGCGAAGAACCGCCGTCATGAACGGGACGGGGAAATGGATCTTAAAGTAGGCGGATTGATAGGCCAGATATCCATAGGTGGCGGCATGGGCCTTGCAAAAACCAAATGACGCAAACTGCCGCAGTTGGCCGAAAATCTCTTCGGCCGTGCGCGGATTTACCCCGTTCCGATGGGCCCCGGCCAAGAAGCGATTTTTTAGTTTTTCGACCCGATTATCTTTTCGCTTTTTCGTGATGGCCCGTCTCAGCAGATCCGAGGCGGCAAGATTAAATCCCGCGATTTGCCGAGCCGCCAGTATCACCTGTTCCTGATATATAAAAACCCCGTTTGTTTCCTGAAGCACCGTTTCCAGCCGCCGGTCGGGAAAGGCAATCGGCTCCTTCTTGTGAAAACGATTAAGAAAGACTTGCTTCATTCCCGATTCGGACGCTCCCGGCCGAATCAGCGCCAGGGCCAGGGTAATATCATTCAGGCAAGTCGGCCGCAAATCCCTCAAGAGGGCCCGCAGTCCCGGCGACTCGATCTGAAAAACCCCAATCGTCTTTCCCGCCTGAAGCATTTCGTATGTTTTCGGATCCCCTTCGGGAATGTGGAAATCGGCCCCTCTTTCTTCGCGGGCCGTTTTGTAGCAATCAGCGATCACCGCCAGCCCGCGCTGACCGAGAATATCAATTTTGACCAGTCCGATTTTTTCCGCCTGATACATATCGCACTGCGTTACGACCAGCCCCTTTGTGGCTCGCTCCAGCGGGACATAATCGGTCAGCGGTTCCGGCGTGATGACAATTCCTCCGGAATGAATCCCGAGATGACGGGGGAGACCGGCAAGCGAGCGCGCCGCGGTCATTATCGGTTCAAACCGCTCCCAATCATTCTGCAGGGAGCGGGGCAGTTGTCGTGCCTCCCGCCGCATTTCAAGATTATCCCACGATTCCGAGGGGAGGCGCTTGATAAAGCGATCTATTTCATCGGGATCAAATCCGAAGGCCTTGGCTGTTTCCCGTACGGCCAGACGGCTCTGGAATCGGGTATAGGTGGCCATCATGGCTACATGATCGTCACCATACCGCCTGTAAATAAAATCCAAAACTTCATCCCGCCGCCGCCAGTCAATATCAATATCGACATCAGGGCAGTCGGACCGGGCTTCATTGAGGAACCGCTCGAAATAAAGATTTTCCAGGATCGGATCGACTTCGGTTATCCCGAGGCCGAACGACACCAGTGAACCCGCCGCCGATCCCCGCCCGACACAGGCGATATCATTGTGGCGGCAGAAGTCGATGATTTCTCCTACAATCAGGAAATAATCGACAAAGCCGGTTCTCTGTATGACCGATAGTTCATATTCGAGTCGCGCCAGATACCTTCCATCGGGATTGAGTCGACGTTTCTGAAGTCCCCTGAGGGCGTCGTCTCTCAATTTGCGGAAATGATCCCCTTCGATCGGGACATCGGGGAGGATATTCGTTTTTTGAGGAAACTGAAGCCGGCACCTTTCACCGATTTCCGCATTGCCGCGAATAGCGGCGGGAAATGGTACAAAGAAACGCGAGTACCATTCCTGCGTCCGCAGATATTCCCCGTCGCCCGCCATTCCCGAAGGGGGGAGATTATTCAGCAAATATCCGCCATTTATGGCGCGGAGCAGCCGGTGCCGGGGGTAATCGTCCGTCTTGAGAAACGCCACGGTCGGGAAGGCCGCCTGCCGAATTCCCCGCGCCTCCGCCTGCCGCGATACTCTTGACGGATTGGCGTGATTGATAATCAAATAAAACGAATCGCCATAAATATCTTTGAGAATGTCGGCGTTGTCCGTGGCTGAAGTCAGGCAGATAAGATTCTGTTTCCATCTCTCGAGCAGAACGGCATCGGGAAGTTCCTGCAATTGATAATGTGTGATAATCCGGCAAAGATTCTTAAAGCCCTCATGATTTTGGCACAGGAAAAAGAGATCTCCCAATTCGGTCGTGATCTCCGCCCCGATAATTGGCTCTATCCCCAGATCCTTGGCGGCATAATAGAAATCATAACATGCATACAGATTGTTCTTATCCGCCAGAATGGCGCTTTTATATCCATCATGCGCCGCCGCCTTTGCGATCTCCTCCGGGGGTGTTGTCCCATAAAGAAGGGAATAGCTACTGCGAAAGGCCGGGAGTACGGAGGACATATCCGGTATCTCCTTTTTTATATCGCTCCGACAGTGACAGTGTCCGCCCGGTCATCAAAGAAAAGAAGCCGCTCCGGCCGCGCGCCGCATCAAGACTCTTAAGAAGCCGGCTAGATTTCTCGGTCGTGTCATTCAGGAACGATTCATTTTCAGCATAATTTTTAAGATTGGCTAGGGCGATCCCAGCCAGACGGATTCCCCGCCGCCGCGTGAACATCCCGTCGAACATTCTCTCTACCGTCGGAAAAATTGTGGTTTCATCATTGGAGGGGGGAGCGATACGGCCAATCCCCTCAATCGTCTCGAAATCGGCATAACGGAATTTCACCTTGATTGTTGCCGCCTTCTTGTGCAGGCAACGCAATTTGGCTGTTCCCCGTTCCAGAAGATAATAATAATGGGAAAGGAGCATGCGCCGATCGGTGATATCATCGGCGAATCCGGTCTCGCGGCTCACGGAACGGATCACCTTATAGTCACGCAGACGCGGGCCGTCTTCGCCACGACTATAGGCGGCCATTTTCAGGCCATTAATTCCAAAAATCGTCTCCAGATATTCCTCCGGCACGGCCGCCAATTGTCCGGCGGTATCAATCCCCATTTCGTGAAGGGTTTTTTCCGTTCCCCGGCCCACGCCCGGAATATTCCGAACCGCCAGATCTTTGAAGAAGGAATTGACATTGCCGCTGTCGATTATAGTCAGCCCCAGCGGCTTCTTGTACTCTGATGCGATCTTGGCCGCCACGCGGCTCGGCCCAATGCCTATGGAGGTAGAAAGGGCAAGAGTCTGCCGGACTTCCATCTGTAGATTTTGGGCCAATTCTCGCGCCGTTCCGTATGGCCGAAGTGCTCCGCCGATATTAAGGCAGGCCTCATCCTGGGAAATCCGATCGAGTTCCGGGGTATACCGGCAAAGGATTTCATAAAAACGATTGGAGAAATGCTGATAGCGGTTGTAATCACCCCGAAGAAAAATGCCGTCGGGAATCAAGCGCGCCGCCTCGTGCAGAGTCGTTCCGGTCCGCACCCCCCGGGCCCGCGCCTCATAACTGGGACAGGCCACCACCCCGCGTTCGCCCTTATGGCCCCCGACCATAACCGGCCGTCCCACCAGCGACGGGTTTATCGATTGCTCCACCGATGCAAAAAAGGCATCGATATCTATATATAAAAAAATGCCCATTTCTTTCTCCTTCTCAATAACGACATCGGGAGATAAAAATGGTATCACATCCGGGTCACTTTGAAAACCCGCAATTATCAGAAATATTAAAAGAGGCGATTAGGTGGCAATGATCGCCGTCGAATGATTTCGGATCGCCTTCCGCCAGGCGGATAGTTCCTGCCCGGCAATATCATCGATGATATCCGATACCCAAATTGCGGCCAGACGATCATGGCGATCTATTTGCGCGATCATATTTTGAGCCAGGGAATAATTATGCGTCGCCGGACCCTGACTGAACCGAATCATGACATATTGACGGCGTAAATCACACAAAATCGACGGTTCTGCCAGACGCTGACGGAAATCAAGGAAGCGGATATTCCCCGGAGCGGCGCTTTCCGGCGGAACCAGAGTCTGGAGCGCGTGCCATCGCCGCCGCGGCAAAGACAATTCGATGAAAATCAGCCGCCCTTCACGATCCATTTGCATCGATACGAAATCAGATTCTAAAAATGAAAAGAAGTGATTTTTATTCTCGCCGGGATAGGCGATGGGAAGGTATAAGGCATCTTCTTCCAGTTGATAAAAACCCCGACCGAATGGTATCGTCTCGGTCGGGGTCGAAACCCGTACTTTCAATGCCCCTGACGGCATATCCTACTTCAAATCTTTCAGCTTCTCTTTGGCCTGCGTGGCTTCCAGTGTTCCCGGATACGATGTTACTATCTTGTTAAAGGTCGCCTTGGCTTCTTTTTTCTGGCCTAATTCCTCATAGCAGCGTCCCATCTTATACATCGCTCCCGGCCCCTTCTTCGATGACGGATAATCCTTGATGACCTGCGAGAATTGACTCAAGGCCTCTTTGTAATCATCGAGAGAGTAGTATGATTCCCCGATCCAGAAACGGGCATCGGCGGCCGATTCCTGAGTACCGCAGTACTTCAGGTAGTCATTGAATCCCTTAATCGCTTCCTGGTACTGCCCGCGACGGACATTGACAAAAGAATCATCGTACAAAGTCTGGCAATCGACACCCGGCGGGGGAGAGGCAGTTTTTCCGGTCGAATCGGTACCGGTCTGCGGGCCAACATAAGTCGGCCGGGAATTCTGATTCTGCACCAGATTGCCGACCTGAGACATCAAATCGTTCATGTTGGCCTGCATTATTCGAAACTGGTCGGTCAGATCGGAGATGGCGCTGCTCATCTGGGCGCGAAGTTCGGAGTTGCCCGATGATTCCGCGGTCACCATCGAATCGAGCCGCGTCATGGTATCATTCATTCTCTGCTGATCGACCCGCATGGCGTCGATTTTATCCTCCACCCGGATAATGTCGGTCTTCATGGCACAGCCGGAGAAGAGAAGCAGGGCCGCCATCGGTATGACGGCGGCCATGATTTTTCCTGTCAAACGCATTTTGCCTTCTTGAGGTTACTGAGAGATGATACGGAAATCATCCCGGCGGTTCTTCGCCCAGGCGGCCTCATCATGACCCATCGCCACCGGCTTTTCTTTGCCGTAACTTATGGTCTGGAGACGCCCTTCCTCAATACCGAGATCCATCAAATATTTTTTGGCCGAGTTGGCTCTCTTTTCACCGAGGGAGAGGTTATATTCGACGGTGCCTCTTTCGTCGCAGTTGCCTTCAATTCTGACGACCAGATTTGGATTATCTTTCAATAATTTGGCATTATTATCGAGCGCCTGCTTGGCGGAGTCAACCAGATTATATTTGTCGAAGTCAAAATAGACGGTCATGAAATCGGTTTCGCTGACCTTCTTGATTACCGGCTCTTCCTTCGGCGCTGGCTTCTCTTCCGGTTTAACTTCCGGCTCGGTTGCTTTGGGCTGTTCCGGCGGCGGGGGCGGCACCGTTTTGCGGCATCCGGCGAATAATACTAACATTGACAAGACAATCAACAAACTCAGTCTCTTCATTTTGTCCTCCTTGAAATTATATCTTACTTTTTTGTATCCAGTGAGGTTGTCCAATAACCTAAAAAAGATTTTTATAATGGTCAACAAAAAACTGGCCTATTTTTTGTCGGCCTAACTAATTTGTCAATATCTACTTACGATACGGGGACCAGATCGGGTTAGAATATCCCCCTTTAGTTGTTAAGCGCTGCTGTTTGCGCCCGAATACATCCATCAAATAAAGCTCCGATGGTCCCATCCGAGTCGATGAAAAAATAATATGGTTACCGTCGGGTGAAAAATGAGGATTTTCATTGTCGCCGAGTTCAGCCAGAATCTTATATTCCCGTCCCATGACATCGATGGAACAGATTTTGAAGACTTTATCACGGCTGACATAAATGATTTTGTCCCCTCGGGGCGACCAGCAGGGGGAGTCATTATATTTCCCCTCAAAAGTCACCCGTCGAACATTGGTTCCTTCAGCGTCCATAATATAAATCTGCGGTGAGCCGGTACGATCCGACGTGAAAGCAATTTCCTTTCCGTCCGGGGACCAGGTGGGTGATGATTCAATGGCCCAGCTGTAGGTTAAGCGTTTGATAATTTTCCCTTTCCGGTCCAGAAGGTATATTTCGGAATTACCGTCTTTGGAAAGAACGGCCGCTATATATTTCCCATCGGGCGACACCGCCGGCGCGGCATTTATTCCGGGATACCCGGCAATCAGGTTGACATCATTATTTTTCAGAGACAAAAGATATATTTTCGGATAACCGTCAAGGTAACTGGTGAAATAGATGAAATCTCCATCGGGCGTGAATGCCGGTGACAAGTTAATCGATTTATTATTTGTCAACTGTCGTTCGTTATAGCCGTCATAATCGGACAGAAACAATTCTTTGGCCCCGTTTATCAATCTGACATAGGCGATTTTGGTCCGGTATATCCCCTCATCACCGGTCAGAAATTTCACGATGTCATTGGCCATTTCATGGGTAAGGTCACGGTAGTATAACTTGTTACTTTCGAACTTTTGCTTGCGGATTTCCTTCTGGGTGCTGGTCGAAAATAAGCGATAGGTCAGCCGAAGATTATCATGCGGAAATTCCGCTTCCAGGCGAATGACATAAGCCGAACCCATCCAGCCCCAGCCGAGAAGAGTCATCTCCTGAAGTTCCATATGGCGCATGAAAAAAGAATCCAGAAGGACAATTTCAAAATAAGGCGAAAAATCAAGATCGTTGCGCAGAATGGCGGCGCAGTTCTTCATTATCAGGGTATCGGACGGATCGATAGGACTTATTCCGATATACTTGACTTCTTCAACCGAAATCTTGGTCGGTTCGAAAGTCGATTTCGGCCCCAGTGTCCCTCTGAAATCAGGTATGGATTCGCGGCTTTGTCCGAATAGCGAGCCGGCCTGAAAAATGATTAATGCTAATACAGTTAAAAGAATATTTTTTGCTCTCATTGGGGTATATATGGAAATTCAAGGTGAATGCCGATTATCTCGTCGGTGAAATCATCGGGAAGCGGGGGAAGGGGCTCGGACAACCTGACGGCCGTCTCACACGCCCGGTCGAAAGCGTCAAAACCGGATGACTTTTCTATTTGGACATCAATGATTCTTCCGGAACGGATAACATGGAAATATATTATACATGATAAAGGTTCGTTGGAATAGACCGGATTGCTCCAGTTCCTCTCGATTTTGGAAAAAGCCTGCACAAACCAATAGGGATACTCAAAAGAGGCGTTATCGATCGAAGCGCTGCCGAACGGCGAACCGGCACCCAATTCATTGGAAACATCAACTTGCCCGGCCGGGGCTCCGGCTTTTTCCTGTTCCCCTTTTTCCAGGGTCTGGGGCGTCTTTTCTGCCGGTTTCTTCGGCTTTGGTTTTGTCACCGGCTTCGATTTGGCGGTCGTTTTGTCGGGGATCGGCGTCGTTTTCTCCGTCGTGGCTCCCTTTATGACCGCCGCCGGCTTTATCGCCGCCGCCTTGGCGGCCGCCGGCATATAGGCCAAATTGACCTTTATGACATTATCGAGATCCGTTCTCACACGCGGCTTGAACGGAACGCTTACCACCATGGCCAGCACTACGACTATATGAAGAATCAGAGAGTAAAAGAGGTCGTGCCTCACCTGGTTTTTCCTTTCGGGACTTCGGCCTTGTTCGTTATAAGCCCCAGTTCCTCGATTCCCATTGTCTTCATTTGCCCGATAACATCGACAACGGTTCCGTATGGTACAGTCGAATCGGCCCTTAGATAGACGGCTCGATGGCCGCTTTTTTTCAATTCCTTGTCCAGATTCGTCTCAAAATTTTCCGGGCGGGTCCAGACATCGTTAATAAATATCCCCCCCTTGCGGTCGATCGTCAGTACCACCCCTTCGGCCTCCTGATCCATAGTGGCCGTTCTTGTTTTCGGCAGATTGACTTCGATGCCGGATTGCAGAAGCGGGGCCGAAATCATGAAGATAATCAAAAGCACCAGTACCACATCGACAAGGTTGGTAACATTAATTTCGGCCATGGCGCGATATTCACGCGACTTTCTCATGTCAGATCCTTCTTGACCCGGGCTAGAAATTCCAGAGAAAAATTGGTGGCGGCGTCATTGTAATGCTTCAATTTATTGTTGGCCCAGTTGAATCCGATCACGGCCGGTATGGCCGCTCCGAGTCCGACTACTGTCACCAAAAGGGCCTCGGCTATGCCCGGCGCCACGACGGCCAGCGAAGCCGACCCGCGCGACCCGATCGACCAGAAGGCATCCATTATTCCCACCACCGTTCCCATCAGTCCCAGAAAAGGCGAGGCATTGGCCGTCGTCGCAAGAAACACCACATATTTCTCCAATATCGAAATCTGTTCGGTCGAGACCCTCTCCAGCGTCAAATTGATTATCTCCATCTCCTTTTCGGTCAGCGGCCGCACCGATTGATTGGACATGCCCCCTTCGGGCCCCACAGAGAGAAGATCTCGAATTTCATTGAATCCCGAATTAAATATTCCTGATAAAGGTGTCAATTTGAGGGAATTGGCCTGAGTAACGGCGTCACTGAATTTCCGGGAACGGCGGAATGAATTCAGAAAAATAAGCGACTGCTCATCCACTCGCTTGAACATCCTCCATTTATTGAGCATGATACCCCACGAAACCAGTGAAAAAAGCAGGAGAATCGTCAGGATGACAACGCCGAAGAGGCTCAGTTCGCCTATTATCTGCCAAATCCCTCCCGAGAAAAACCCGAGGGCTAAAATCAAAGTATTTCCCATAATCTATCTTTCTTACGCCTTAATCCTTTAAAAGTGCGGTAATTTCAGGCAATTCATTCACATCCTTAAACTTTGAGGAAAGTATAGGGGAGAAGCGTTTTGGAGTCAACAAAAAGTGCATTATAAAAAGACTGCGACTAACCTTGATTCGTGAATTAAATTTCCGCTAAAAAAGGGCCCCAACGAGGGCCCTTCATATTGCGGGAATCCTATTCCGGAGAGAACAACTCTCCCCAATTCATCCTATGATTCAAGCATCTCGACATTGGCTCTGGGGACGATGGCCTTCGAACCATCCGTAAATTCAACTTCCAGAACTCGGGCGTGCGAACCCGATTCAAGTTCCATCAGTGGCGGGGGAAGTTCCGTGACCGTGCCCAGCTTGCCGAAATGGGGATGCCTGATAACTCGAACCGGTGAGCCGATATCCAGACCGTGTTCCCGAAAATCGGATATTTCCTGAGTAGCTTTGAGATCGCCCTCGAAAGGAATAATAACCTCCGGGCGAATCACCCCGGCGCGTATCTGCGTGGCACCGTTTATACAAGCCAATTTCCCCTCTTTTGCCTTGAGGAGGTCGAAGGTCTTCTGGGCCATATTGATCTGACCAAATCCTTCGGTGACGATCAAGGTAATGCCTATTTCCTCCGATCCGGTTATCGCCACTCCCAGATCATAACCCAGAAAATCACGCAAATCTTTATCATCGAAGCCGCCGGTCACGATTCCAGCCGCTTCCATTTTGGCCGCCTTCTTAATTGCGTCCGCGGTGACCATTGACCCGCCCACAATGACTTTCCCTTTGCATTCCGGGCCGATTTCCTTATCCGTCAGGACGGCGGTCGGATCCGGCACCACTATTTTCACATCACCGTGACATTCCCCGCCGATACCGAAAATCCCTTGTATAAAAGAACACCAGGTCGAAACGCCGACCCCTTCCTTTTCGAAAATCTCGACCACTTCCCCGGTAACATAAGCCTTGACCTCGACCGGGATCGGCTCTCCCCGCAGAAGAACCTGTCCCGTGACACGAGATATAGATTCGACTGTACCTGAAATTTTCGCTTTGCATTCCGATTTGAAAAGACCGAAAAATGATTTGGAGCGGGCAAAGACCTCGCCCTCTTTAACGCGATCGCCCTGTTTCTTGAGCATCGCCTCTTCGATATCCTCCGGCGGAAGGCCCAATATATTGGCCGCATTAATCGGTTCTACCGTGCCTGGAAGATGTGTCCGGGCGACTACATCATCCGGTTTCAACCGATCCCCTTTTTTCACGACCACTTCGCCTTTCAGGGGCAGGATGCGATTTTTGGTTATCAGGATTTTGTCGGTCACTTTAAGACCGGGCGTATATGCATGACCCATAATTATTGCCTCTTGTCTTTATCTATAAACTCTTCGACGATTTCTTCTTCCGCGCTAAAAACCACGCCACTACAATCACCGCAATCACCAGTACAATTATCAAAATCAACGTACTCGACCGCCCGAAGCCGCCTTCTTTCCCTCCGCCCGCTTTCTGCAAATCAGTCGGTTCCGGCATTTGTCGATTGGCCAGATCGACCACTTTCAAACTCTCTTTGGGGGCCACTTTGTCCAGGTCCTTAGTCGAAAATGATTTTATTATATTGAGGAAAATCGGCTGAATATCATTATAGTTCTCTCTCGGCCCATAGCCGATAAAAACCGCCACCCCCTTCTCGTAAAATTTCCTGACTTCCAGCGTAATCATGTCAACCCCGGGGGCCTTCAGGAATGTGGCCACCGCCACCGCATTCATGGCCCGGTCGTATAGCGGCTGTTTCTCATAAAACTGTACCTTCGGGGCGCTCAGGGATCCTTCCACATATTTCCCGGATTCGCTGGCCGCCGTCATCTCAGCCAGGACCGAATCGATCTGGCGCTGATTTAGCCGTCCCACCGGATAGTGGGCAATAAACATGTGAGGTCCCATGAAAAACGGTTTGTCGCTTTTCTGGCTCAAAGCGCCGTCAAAATTAAGAGTCTTGGGATCGATCCCCTGCGATTGAAGGTAAACGCTGACCGAGGAATAAGGAACCTGCTGCCAGTCATCCGGATATGTTACATAAAAATCGGCCTGCCAGTCGACAAACACCCCGGCCCGGACAGAACATGAAATCAGGCTCATTGCCGCAAAAATCAAGAAAAATGAAATTCGTTTTCTCACTTCCGATTTCTCCTTAACGATTCAAGGCCTGTTCCGGATATATATCCAACTCTATCATCCATTCCTTGAGTTTTTCAACTCGAATATGATCATCTTCCGGCAATACAAAAGGGCGACCGCGCCCGTCGAGAATAATCCCGACCACGCCGCCGGGGAGTTCGGTCTCGACCTTGGCTCCTTTGCCCTTGCCCAAATCCAGTCCGCGGTGCGGCTCCAGCTCGGCTTTGGCTCTCAAAGGAAGCCCTTTGTCGCCAATTCCGAGTTTTATCAGTTTCATTTTGCCGAATTCCAATGTCCCGGCTTCCGTCTTGCCATCGGGCAGAGTAATCTTATAATCCATCATCGGTCCCGGCTTCTTGACTTCGCCCGAAGGCGCCACGCAGGTTCCGAGGTGAATCAGGCAATCCTTGTTGAATACTTCCGTGGCTGCCTGTTTATGCACCGTGGAAAGCACGCCCAATTGCGGCATCATAAATATGGAATCGACCGCTAGGCGCGTCACTCCTTCCGGGAGGAAAGCATCAATCAGCATCAGCGCCGATTGCTGACGGCGGGGGGCATGCGACAAGACACCGCCCGAACCGACCAGCAAATCAAGCGTCATCATGTTTACCAGCGTCGCCCCGGAGGCTGTCTGCTCAAAAGCGTCGGCGATGGTGCGCTGCTGCTGTACGCCCTTTAAAACGGTCGCAAAACTCTTATGCTGAATAAAAGCCAGGCGAAGCGCTTCTTTGGCGATCGCCTGCTCAAATATCAATTCCTCCATCGATTGCGGAATCGTGGTCGGACGAATCATTTTATTTTTTACCCGGTTACGTAAATCGCGCTCGTCCATACGAAATGGAACCCAGCGCATCACCATTGGGAGAGTCGCCTCGGCGAAGACATTCGAAATCGAATAACTCATGCCGAGATTGGCTGAAACGGTCCGGTTGAAAACTCCTTCGGCTCCCCCGGGACGAAAGACCGAGAAGACGTCGGTGGTGGCGCCCCCGATATCCAC
The DNA here is from genome assembly GCA_900498245.1 of Candidatus Zixiibacteriota bacterium. Taxonomy (NCBI): domain Bacteria; kingdom Pseudomonadati; phylum Candidatus Zixiibacteriota; species Candidatus Zixiibacteriota bacterium. The sequence continues at coordinate 2,389,125 of LS998015.1, read as the reverse complement.
GCCCACGGCTTCGATTCCCTCGATATCCGCAATGGTTTTTATAATCAAACCGACCGCGCCCGGAGTCGGCATGATAGGGGCGTCGGTCCAACTCATCAATTTTCTGTACCCGGGAGCCTGGGCCATTACGTGTTCCATAAAAAGCTCATGAATTTCTTCTCGGGCCGGACCCAAATTTTCTCTTTCCAGCACTGGCCGAATGTTCGATACCGTTCTTAAATCGACTTTCTTGGCGAGAGTGTCTTTGACGGCATCGGTGGCGTCCTTATTGCCGGCATATATTACCGGCAATTGATACCCGCTCCCGAGGCGCGGTTTTGGATCGGCGGCCGAAATCAATTCCGCGATTTCCACCACATGAGTGGTGGTACCGCCATCGATTCCTCCCGAAAGAAGAATCATATCGGGGCGAAGGTGACGAATCCGCTCGATTTGCTGGTGGGGAAGACGCTTGTCATTGGACGCGATTACGTCCATGACAATGGCCCCGGCGCCCAATGCGGCTCTTTCCGCCGATTCGGCCGTCATTGAACGAACCACCCCGGCAACCATCATCTGAAGTCCCCCGCCGGCCGAGGAAGTTGATATATAGATGTCGGTTCCGACATCGCCTTTGGCCGGTGATATAATCTTGCCATTTTCATCAAGTAATTTCCGGCCCGCCAATTCTTCCACTTCGCCAACTGCATTCAAGACCCCTTTGGTCACATCTTCAAACGGGGCTTCCACCGTAGTCGGGGCCTCGCCGCGGACAATCAGGCGATACTCACCGTCCCGGTATTCGATCAGAATCGCTTTAGTCGTCGTCGATCCGCAATCGGTTGCCAGAATAATTTTAATATCCTCAGGATTCATTTTTGCCATATCATTCCCACTCTATTTTAGGCCGCAATTCATTGGTTTATACCGACTCTAGTCGATAAAAGTCTCCATTTTAAATTAAATGCCGAGTCATTTTTCATATAGACGAAAATTATAACACATTTGCTTCTTCTTGTAAACCGTTTTTTGAGTGTCAGAGGATGGTTCCAATAAGAACCCGGCCCTCCCTTAAGGGAGAGACCGGGTGAATTTAACCGCCCAAATATCAATGTCTTAAATCACATTCGTTTCGATTGAAATTTGCCCTTTGGCGAAGCGTTTCATCGATAATGGGGAAACATCTATCGACGGCTTTCGCCCGCTCAATATTTCCGCCGAAACCAGGGCCGCCGCCGGAGCATGCATTAATCCGTGGCCAGAAAAACCTCCGACTATAAACATCCCACGAACGCCCTCGGCATAATCGATAATGGCGTGATGATCCGGCGTGGATTCATACAGGCCGGCCCAGCTTTTCGAAACTTCGGCCGTCTCCAGGCGAGGTACCCGGTCCAGTGCCCGCATCAATATATTATCCGTATATTCCGGATCCACAGAAATATCAAAACCCGGCTTCACCGTCTTATCCGCCCAGCCCAAAAGCAAACCGGGTGATTCCTTATGGAAATATAGACCTGATTTGACATCGACGACCATGGGAAAAGTCGGCGGGATGAAATCGAGCGCTCCGGTCGTGACTATCTGACGTCTTTCCGGCTCAATCGGAATATTGCTTTTGACCATTTCGCCAATCAACTTTGCATACGGACCGGCGGCATTCACAACCAAGGGCGTCGAAATTTCCCCCTTATTGCTTGTGATACCTTTGATCGTATCGCCCGTCATTATGAATCCGGTTACCTCGGTTTCCACGAGAATTTCCACCCCTTCGCGGCGAGCCGCCGAAGAATAACCGTTGATCAGATCGCTGGGATCGGCCAAACCATCATCTTTGCAGAAAGTGGCCCGGATTATATCGTCGGTGCGGACCTCCGGCGCCAGTTTGTTAATATCTCGCGGCTCCACCCAGTCAACTTTGAGGCCTGAAGAACGCTGAAGCTCCATGGCTTTGGAAAAACCGTCCAGATCCTTCTCATCTGAAATAAGAAACATATATCCGACCTGGTCATATAAGGCATGAGAGCCGGTTCGCTCCTCAAAATGAACCAGAATCTCCTCGGATTTCATCGACATTTGAATATTTATTTTGGTGGAGAACTGAGCGCGAATTCCCCCGGCGCACTTACTGGTCGAACCGGCTCCAAGAAACAGATCCTTTTCCACCACAATAACTTTGCCAAATTTAATTCTTGCCAATTCGTAGGCAGTGGAGAGCCCCAAAATACCGCCGCCGATTACAACAACATCTGCATTTTTCCCCATATCACCAAATCCTGCTTAAAAATTCCGCTGTCAAATTTCGTGAAACTTTTCACTTGGTCAATTTATCCCAAAAGCCAATTATGTCAAGAAGAATTCATTTTCTGCAAAGCACTACCAAATATATTATACCGCATAAATATGTAGATTCTTTGGGAAAAGGCCCCGTCCAGAACCGGTTAAAGGCCGAATAGTCTGGTCACGATTGGCATAATAGATATTTATATCTATTAATGATATATTGCAATCTTAATTGATTGTTTCAGGGAGGGGCACAATATATTGGGCTATAACGCATTGAATCCGTGAAAACTATCTCAAAATAACACCAGAAAGACATTTTTGGGACAGAATGCCTACGATTTTGCTTGACTTGTATCAGAAAATGTATTAGATATCAGTTACTTGGAGCACAAGCATCTTAAACATTTGAAGAGGGATTGCCCCGAAAAATACCCCGGAATGCCGGGATGACGTAACCACAACTTCGAAGGAGGTTGAGTATGACGCTCACCATCGAAAGACTCGAGGAGAAAATCGCCCCCGGGATGAGCCTAGGCGGGCAATAAGCTCCTTTGAAGGTTGATGGCTAGGGCAGGTCTTGACTAGAGGCCTGCCCTCCCTTTTTGAGTCAATATTTGACTCATTTTTCTGACTTCTCCCGCCAGGGAGGCGATTTTTTCATCAAGCAGGAAATTTTTCTTAAGCTCACTGTCCTGAATATTATCGGCAATATTTCTATAGCCGCTTATGGCATTTTTATAATAATTAAACGCCTTCTCATATTCCGACAGTTCAGCATTGATCTTGCCCAGAATAATTGAAGACTCAATGATTTCCGGAAGCAGAGAGTTGGCCGATGCCAGTTTCCATCCGCTTTCAAGTTCTTCCGCGGCTTTCCTCAATTCCCCCGATTCCAATAAAATCCTGCTTTGAACAATATGATAGCGCGGCGACTCCAATTCCGGTTCGGGCGGAATATATTTATGATTCAAATCATCGAAAGTCGCCCGCGCCTTTTCGAAATTACCGGAATCAAGCATCTGGGCCNCCATCTTCAGTTTTGCGATCCAATAATCCCTCGGGCTGTGGAGTTCGAGGGCTAATGTAGCGGCTTTTTCAAGATATTCGCATGAATTCAGTACTATTCCTTCGGTTGCGTTCAGGTAATAGAGAACTTTTTTATCGTCCGGCGGAATCTTGGTCTCGGCTTCTTCCAGTTCTTCCTTGGCCCTTTTCGGATCCTTCATCATAAAATATATCTCCGCCAGGGAAATTTGTCGTAAGGCGGTCTCCCTCTGATCCGACAAATCGCGGGCGAGATTTTGAGCGTTGTGAAGACTCTCAAGCGCACTTCCCAGGAGCCCCAGCCGCCTTTGCACCAGACCCATGGCGGCCAAAAATATGGAAGTATGAGGCACATCCTCCAGTTCCGCCGCGAGGGCCTTACCTTCTTTGAGATATGTCAGGGCTTCTTTCAGATGACCCGATGATATCATAACCTGCGCCAGATTATCAAGATTGAACAGCAATTCCTTCTTATTGCCGATCCGACGATTTATTGACAGCGATTCCTTCAGGTGATTCTGGCTCTGCGCAAATTCGCCCATTTCGAGATATAAAAACCCCAAGTTATTGTGAGCACGGGCGATTTCCACGGCGCTTCCAGTCTCGGTTGTCAGGCCAAGACTGATTTTGAACAAACGCGAGGCCCGCTTGAAACGACCCCGCATATAAAATATGACCGCAATATTGTTCAGAGTCGAGGCGGCATCGCCGGTTGCTTTCAAACGCTTCTGAAGCCGAAGAGCCCGCCGGAATGACGTATAGGCGCTTGTCGTATCATTACTGATGGAATATATATTTCCGATATTATTGAGAGTATGTGACAGTTCCAGCTCATCGTTAATGGCAGTGTATATTTTCTCCGCTTCCCGCAGATAATCTATGCCGGAGGGATAATCCAATTTCATCTTAAATAGGTCGCCCAGGTCTTTATATGTCTCCGCCAGGATTTTATCCGCCGGAAGATTTTTATAAAGATCAACTATGCTGAGATATATTTTTTCAGCGTTTACGGCGTCGCCGGTCATTTTTCGAGCGTCACCTTTTTTCATGAGTACGGTTTTGAGTTTCTCCATATCCCGGCAGTCGCTACACGCCGCCTCGAGTTGATCCAAAAGAGTAAAGGCCGTGCCAAGTTCGTGATTGCTGAGATGCTCGTTGATGCCGTCGATAATGGTCCCGAAGCCGTCCGAAATATTGCCGCCCTGAAGGAACAGCTGCGCCGTCAAGCGAACCTTCGAGGTATCATGCATAAACGACCGGGCCAGGGAATTTGAAAGTCGGTGTATCGATGCCGTCGATAGATTCTGTCGGATTAAATTCGTGACCGGCCGTATCAGTGATTCCGGCAATCTGTTGAATTTCAGAAACTTATCCGGCGGCAGGGACTCGTGGCGTCCCGTCACTGCCGCCCAAACGACCTCTTTCTTTTCCCCCAGCGGCAACCGGGAAAATTCTCCTTTGAGGACGCGAGCAATATATTTCGGACAGCGAAGCCCCTTGCCGGTCAAGTTCAATTTGCCGTCTCGCCAGACAATTCCGCCATACAGAAAATTGGCCTCTAACAGAAGGCGCAATATGTTTCGATCATTACCGGCGATATCCAGAATGGCGTCTTTCTCGCAGTCATTCAAATTCCAGAACTTCTTCGCCAGAAAATCATGCGCCGGCTCTTCTTCGGTCGCGGCCAGCAAGTGTTTGGGATGAATCATTCTTCTGAATGGGTAAGTCGCGCCGCATCTTTCCAATTGCTCGCAGATAAAATAACCGTTCCGGGGGCGTTTCAGCGGATCTTTTTCCAGCATTTGTACGATTAGATCGGAGAGTTCTCTCGAAACGGAATCAATCAGTTCCGCCGGAGCCGGAGGACAGGTTTCCGTAACCGCGGCGTTTATCCTCACCGGATCGGTCTTTTCCTCGTCGGCCATAAAGGGATGTTTGCCGGCTGCTAATTTATATCCGATAACACCGAGCGAAAAAATATCCGATTGAGAATCCAAAAGATTCCGGCCAATCGTTTCGGGAGCCATATATCCCACTGTTCCCATGCCCAGGCGCGCCGGTATCGCCTCACCCGCTTTCAGTGACAGGGAGAAATCGGAAAGTTTAGAATAAATATGCCTGCCCGTTCCATACGATTCCGGTTCCGCGGTCAGAAAGACATTGTGCGGTTTCAGGTCACCGTGATAAATTCCGGCCAAATGAAGAAAATACAGATTAATGCTGATCGATGACAATATATTCAACACTATCGGCAGAGGTAAAGCCCGTTCAATCTGATCCAGGGTCGGGCCGGGACAGAAGTCCAATATCAGAAATGGGTGGGGCTCGATTGTCTCATCGATGCCATTGACCCGTACCAGGCCGGGGTAATTCAATTCCGAGATAAGCTGGTGCTCTCGCCTGATTAGCGGCAAAAAGACTGAAAGTGAAAGTGAAGAGTCGGTCAGCGGTGCCTTGAGCGCAAAGATCCGCCCGTCGCTTCGGCGACGCGCCAGATATACACTGGCCGTTCCCCCGCTTCCCAGGAAACGGATTAATTCATACCCGCGGGGAACGAAATTGAATTTGTCCATTTTTACTCAATCTTTTCAGATTGCGCCCTGGGGATAGTTATGATGAAGGAAGTCCCTTTGTTTTCCTGTGAGGTCACTTTAATTTCACCGTGATGATTCCGGATGATTTTGGCGCAATTAGCCAGTCCGAGACCGTGTCCCGTGTCTTTGGTAGTATAATGCGGCTGGAATATTCGAGAAAGTGATTCCGGCGGTATTCCACAGCCGTTATCGGACACAGTCACAGTCAGGATTTCGGTCGCCTCATCGAATTCCGACTTGATGGCAATTTTCCGTTGGAAATTTTCATTGCCGGCGGCTTCTTCTTTTTTCGCGCGTTCATCCAGCGCGTCCGCGGCATTATTTAAAAGGTTCATCAGGACCTGCTGAATTTGCCCGACATCGATTTGCACATTGGGAAGATTGCCGCCCAGTTCCACCGAGAAACTGATTTTTTTGAATCTATTCTGAGCTTTCAGAGAGAAGAGGAGATCTTCGATTAGATGTTTTATATCATAATTGACCATCTCGGCTTCGAGTTTCGAGAAATCCATCAAGCCATCAGTGAACCGTTTCATCTTGGAGATGCTTTCAATAATTTGCCGGGCGTTGAAACCGGCTTTCTCGCTTTGATTCCGCTGAAGATTCAGTGACAGAAGTTCGGCGTTGTTGGCGATTATGGCCAGGTAATTATTCAATTCATGTCCGATCGAAGCCGCCATTTCTCCCCGGGCAACCAGTTTCTCCGAAAGAATCACATACTTTTCCATGATAATTTTTTCGGTTATATCCTCAATAATCAGGATTAGACCGTCGCCGCTGTTCGGCAATTTCCGGATGGGGGAAATCTTTATCGAAAGAACTTTTTCTTCGTAACCGGTATTGTGAAAATAGCGCGAGTCTTCAAACGGTTGCCCGGTGGAAAAGGCCATTTCAATCATATGGCGCCATTTGCCTCTTTCATTTTCCGGCACCAATTCATAAAAGCGGGTGCTCTCCGATCCGTCGACAGGCAATATCACACTGTCCTTGTTTTTGTCGAAAATGGCCAGGGCTGCGTCGTTTATCGAGACAATGTTCTGCGTCGAATTGATGACGGTGATTCCCACCGGGGATTTATTGATGACATTTTCGTTATATATTTTCAGATCCGACTGTGTATTATAAAGGTTGGCGTTGTGGATGGCATGGGCCGCCTGCTGGGCCAATAATTCAAAAAGGTAAAGATCCGATTTGAGGAATAGTTTGGCTTCCGAGGAATTATCCAGATATATGATCCCGATGACATTATTCTTGATTTTCAGCGGCACGCACATGATCGAGCGCAGGTGCAATTCCAATACCGATTTCTGGTTGGCATAACGTTCATCCGATTGAGCGTCTGATGTATATACCGATTTGCCGGTGAGCGCGACCTGATTGGCGATCGAATTGGATATTTTAAAGTCCTCTTCCATCAGCGATTCTTTGCACAGGTTGTACGCCGTCTTGAATTGCAGCTCCCCTTTAATATTCAAAAGCATTATGAAACCGCGTTCCGCCGAGAGTAATTCGATGGCCTTTTCCATGACAATCTGCAGGACATCTTCAAGAACCAGAGAGGAATTCAAGGCCAGAGATACTTCCAGAACCGCTTTGAGATCATCCAACGATTTCGACGTGGCGTCGGCATTGCTCTGGATGCGGGGGTTGCCGTCGGCGATTTTTTCCAGAACCGCTTCCATTTCTGCCAGGACGTCGCCGGTATCGTTCAGTCTTAATCGTTGTGTCTCTGTTGCTTCTTTTCCGGCCGCTTCTTCCACGAGACAATCCGCGGAATATCTTATGGTCTTGTCATCATTTGATGTGCTCATATTTTCCACCATAAAAGATAATTATCTTGTTATCTTATCGGCAGATATGGCGGTTTAATTAGCCGCTAAAGCCCACAAATTTGGATGAATTTCACGAGGACAAAAAAGATAACGCCGCTCACGAAAATTGATTTGAGCGGCGTCGCAATTTGCTGTATATCAGTATCTTATATGCGCCCTAAAATTTCTGCTGAAAGCGAACATAGATCAGGGGCGATGCTCCTGAACGATCCAGCCGCTTGGCTATTGTCATTTTGATATCTTCATTGAGAGAAAGCCCGATGCCCAGCGAATGCTTGAATTCCGCATCGCCCAATTTCCCCGGCGCCTCCGCAATCTGACCGACTTCATACAACGCCCAGCCCACCAGTTCGGAGTTTGGAAATCTTATGCCGTAATCAAAGCCACCCATCCAGAATTGGGTCCCCATAAATTCTTTTTGGTCGTAACCATACAATGTCCCCAGGCCGCCGAGAAAGAATTTTCGTTCCAGAGGAAGATAATCATCAGAACCGCCGTATATGGCCTTTATAATAATCCCCGTTTGAGCGTTGAATACCTGGTGACGCTTAACTTGAAAGTTATATCTTCGGAAATTGAAATCATTGCCACCCCCTTTAGGTGCCCATTCCAATTCGCCGGACCCCGACCAGTAAGAAAAACCGAACAGGGTATCCGGCATTAGAGGCTTATAGGCGACTCTGGTTTTAATCGAAGTGATTTCTTTCCCGTCGATTTCAGCCATTCCGATTGTCCTGTATGGCCCGACTACGCTCCGAAAATTTTCAGGGAAACGTTTGGAACCTCCGAATATCGACCAGAGTCGTCGGTGACCGTTCAGCCATTTGTATTTTTCCGATTGTATTCCGATTTCATAACTCAACTTGCTGAAAAAAGTGATGCGGGCAAAGCCATAGCCCCCCTCGGCTTCGAAATAATCCTTATAATCCTCTTTGGCCAACACCGCCAGAATACTATTCTCGCTTTCCGAAATGATCCAGTCGTCATTCGATTCCAGTTTGCGGTAGTATGATCCGCCTATCGTTACCGGAGTCGTTTTGAGAAAAGTCTGTTCTACCCCGAAATGAAAGCGCCACCGCGAGGCCGCGAATCCATATCCGCCGTATGCCTCAACCTTTGGAAGAAGCGAATCCTCGTCCATGAATCTGACACCCAGGTAAGGGGCGAAGCCGTCGACCCGGTTGTAATACATCATGACAATAGGGGAAAGGTAGCGGTCCTTGCGGTACCACTTTTGCCACTTATCGAAACGAAAACGATTCTTGATATTCGATGACTGTATCGAGCCGTAAATAGTGGCCTTCTTGGAAACAGTAATGTTTCCATTTATAGCCACGATATTACCCCGAATGACGGCGTTGTCCCCTATTATAATATCGCCATAGACCGATATGACATCCTCGTTGATTTCTCCGTCGATATGGATGTTCGACCAGAAACTCACGACCGAACCCCGAATAAACTGCTCGCTGGTAATCGCGACATCATGCAAAAGGCCGATTTCATTTTGCCGCCGGCTACGGTATATTTTTACTTTGGTCTCCGGCTTAGAATAAAACGAAACCGTAGTCAGGTCTTTGGATACTTCAAGAACGATTCTGCCGATAGAATCCGGTGATATGACCTTGCCGTCCAGTATAAATCCTTCCTTGCCGATAAACGGCTGACCCTTGATATTGACTCCCTCAAGCGATTTCTGGATGTCACTCTTGGTGAAAACAAGGGCCGCGGCCGAATCCGTGCCGGGCAGATTGAGGATTGTCTCTTTTCCGCTCAGGGTAATTTTGAAGAGAAGTTGCCCCGTTTCGGTCGAGGCCGTTGATGGCGGCGGCGCCTGGCTCCAAACTGCCGGCGCGAATAGTAAAAGTATGAGTATGAAATATCTCGATATCCTTAACATTTTAATCTCCTTATTTATTCCCGCATCTATCTTAATATTGCATCGATTTGGGAATTTTCGCATCATAAAATTTTATTTTATCGCCTTCAGAAACCTCTTCTCATAATCGGCCAAAGCCTGCCGATGGGATAAAAATGCGATCCTCTCCGGAACTTGCTCAAACGGGAAAAATTCGGCCTCGCTGGCATCATCACCCGGCTGAAGGACCCCGCCGACAGCAGTGGCGATATAGAGAATCAATAGCGCATTGGTGCGAGGATCATCGTTCCCCGAATATATTTCAAAGAGTGATTCCAGCCGGATGTCCAGTCCCGTTTCTTCTTTGATCTCGCGAATCGCCGTCTGAGACGGGTGCTCGTCCCATTCCATGAATCCGGCCGGAAAACACCACCAGTCGACTTTGGGCGGAGCCGCCCGCTTAACCATCAGCAGGCGCCCCTGATCTATCACAATCGCCCCGGCCGCCGGCGTCGGATTATGGTAATATACGAAATCACACGACGGCGAACCGCATTTCATCCGCGGTCGGTTGTCAAGAACTTTCCTTTCCAACCCGCTCCCGCACAGGGGGCAAAATTTATATCCCGAAAAATCATGTTTGCGGGCCATTAACAGTTTGTCGTCGAACTTTCTATCATTCACGGCTGATTGTTTCCTTTCAGTATTTTTAAAACCACCAGAGTTGTGTCGTCACGAGGCGGCTCCGTCTGGTCGAAATTGTGCATATCCCTAAGGATCCCATCTATCAGCGTTTCCGGGGGAAGGTGACGGTTCTTTATGATAAAGTCGATAATCCGTCCTTCTCCGTATTCCTCTTCCGTTTGATTCTGCGCCTCCGACAAGCCGTCGGTATACATAAACAATAAATCATCCGGGTGTAAATCGACCGTTGCCTCCTGATAAATCGCCCCACCAAAAGCGCCGATCAAAATCCCCCCGTGAGACAGGCATTCATGGGTTCCGTCGGAGCGGACCAAAATCGGATAATTATGCCCGGCGTTGGCGTATCGGAAACGCTGGTTTTTCTGATCGAATTCGCCATAAAATAGAGTCACGAATTTTTCTGAGGAAGTCGATTCAACCACGTACCCGTTTATATTCTGCAATATCCTCGAAATTTCCGTATTGTTGGCCGTCTCCGACCGAAGCATCGCTTGAATCTGCGTCACCAGAAGCGCCGCCGGCATCCCTTTGCCGGAGGCGTCGGCAATTACCATTGAAATAATGCCGTCGCTTCTCGGAATGAAATCATAAAAATCGCCTCCGATGGTGCGCGACGGCAGGGAACGGGCGCTTATGACAAAAGTCTCGGCCCGGGGAGCCATCTTGGGGAGAAGATCGAGCTGAATCTGGCGCGCCATGGTCAACTCTTCATCCAGCCGCTGTTTCTCCAGCGAATCGGCATAAAGACGGGCGTTGGTCAGTACCGTCACCAACTGGTTCGACATCACCCCCAGCATGGTGATATCCTCGGCGTTGTATCTGAATCCGGAGGCTTTTTCGGTCAGGGCCAGAAATCCTAAGAGATGCTCGGAGTCCTTCAAAGGCAGAATCAATTGCACCTTGCGATCGTCCAATTCCTGAGAGAGAGAACTTCCCGCCCGGTAAACCGACAATCGATCAAGCAGTATCGGCGTTTCCAATTGCCCGATACCGCGCAACAGGAGATCATCCCGATTTATTACGACTTTCTCCGGGAAATTTTCCGAGGCCAGCAAGGCATATTCCTGTTCCTTATCGTCGAACAGGGCGAAATAAACTTTATCGACCAGCAGCGTCGAAATCAGGGTCTTCTCGATCATGTTCCGCAGCTGCTCCGGATCGAAAATCGAAATCAGCCGGCGGGATATCAGTTCCATTATATTTCGATAGTCGGCCCGATTGCGGACAAAGAGTCTTTTTATCAGGTTATCAAGTTGCTGATTAATTGGCTGGAAAAGTATTAGCGCCACCACGATAAAAGCAATGTTTACAATGGTCGTCTTGGCGCCGAAAAATGAGGTGATAATCTTGTCGGCCTGATCAACCAGGAGAATATACAGCCCGACCAGAATCCCCGACGATATCGTATAAGCCAGCGATTGTCTGACAATGACACTGACATCGAGAAATTGATGACGGATAATCGACCAGCCGACCGAGCCGCCCCCGACCACCAGCGCCGCGATTACAATTATCGTCTGGATATAATCCGGAGTGTCATAGGAAAAAATCTCGGGCAGCAAAAATGCTCCGGCATAAAGGCCGGTAGCAATCGAAATCCCCCAGATAATCACCGCTGATTGGTTGCGCAACTGACGGTTCGTAATTTGTGCCCGTCCCCGCAAAATAAAATATACCGCCAACCCGATATAGATGAGATTGATAATCGAAAATAATGACTTTTGCGAACTTAAGAGCAGACTGAACCCCAGCACCACGAATTTCATCACATAACTTAAAGGTTGCAGGATGAGGGAGAGGAATCCCTCGCCCGGGCCGACCTCGAGCAGATTCAAGACCTTATCCGGATTGTTAAAAACTACGACCAGAAGCACGTGAAAAACATGCGGAAAAAAAATGAGATATTTCAATTTCGGAAAGCGAAATGTACTGAGCCGATCGACCGGGAAAATCAGCGCGAATAATAGGAATGACGGGAAAAAGAGCTCCCAAACATATAGGAGATTATAAATGATTGATTCTTCGAATGGAGCGGCGGCTGAGACATTGGGCTTGACAATCTGGCCCATCGCCAGAAAAATCGGTCCCATTGCGGCGAAGAAAAGCATCAATCCGGTAATCCGGTTCAACCGCACCGAAAGGCGACCCCGGACGATCGATCCGGCCAGGAAAAGCAAAATGCCGCCGAAAATAAAATACACGGCCGTTATGATTGATTGAACAATCTCCATCACCTTTGTCTGCCGTTAGATTCTTCCTAGAGTTTCTTCGTTAGCGTTACCGATGTCCCTTTGCCGCGGCGGATCTCAAAGACCACATCATCCATCAGCGACCGGACAATAAAAATCCCCCGCCCGACTTCGCGCATCAGATTGTTTTCTTCAATAGGACTCTGCACCGAACCGGGATCGAAGCCGTTCCCTTCATCGGAAATCGTAATCAGGATCGCTCCGTTGTTTTTCGCGATTTCAATCGTCACCGCTTTGCCCGGATCCGATTTATTGCCGTGAATGATGGCGTTATTGACAATTTCCGTCACCGAGATGGCGATATCGGCGACCAGGGAATCATCGACCCCGAATCCGCGTAATTTCCCTTCCAGGAAACTATCCACATCAACCAGGAAATCCTGCGATGATGGTATCGAAATGGTGTTTCCCACAATGGTTGGTTTCTTCATCTATATCTACCTCAAAAAAAACGGGCAGGTTGATTCCCCAACCTACCCCATCGTTATTTTCACTCTGTGCGGCGACAGTCCCTAAAATGATTTAACGGCATCCTCGACCGAATCAAAGGCCTCAAAGACCGTTATCAGTTTGGTGATGGTCAAAAGCGACTGGATTTTTCCGGTGATATTGGCCAGTTTCAATTCCCCGTGATTGTTGCGCAGCGTGGTCAGCCCGGAAATCAGAATCCCCAGGCCGGTGGAATTCATCCATTCCACCTGAGCCATATCGACCACCACTTTTTTCTTCCCTTTTTCGATGAATTCGTGGAGTTGGTCGTGAAGCAGGGTAGCGTCGGGGCCGCCCATAATCTTTCCTTTGGGCTCCAGTATCGCGATACCATCCTTCTCATAATGATTCAATTTCATTTAGACAAAAGCCTCCGTCTATTCTCAATACTTCATCTCAGATCCAGCGAGCGGCTCCAATTGATTAGACTTAATTGGGGCCGTCACGGTTTCAATTTCCAAAAAAATCCGCAAATAAACGGCTTATGTCAAGCCCTTTTTGACCCGCCCCGTTCGGCGTCTAATCTCTTGAATTTATTGGCCTTGCAGTTAGTTCTTGCTTTTCGTGCCGGCCCCTATCAGAACACAGAGAAACTGGACAACATGCATTAAACGAACTTTATAGCAAAACCGTCCTGTATTTTAGGAACGGCAACGAGCCATTAAATGTCCTTGACAATAATAATTGCCAGTATTACCATGATTATGACAGGTCAGTCAGCATTTTGGTGAGGGTTCTTTTGAAATAAATTTAGTGCTTTAATTATTTAGCCGCATAAGAGTGCTGATTTTCTGTTTTGGGAGAAAGGAGGCGACTATAGCGGAATTCCATCAATAAATCTCGGACAAATGGTTTTTGCACTAAGGAGGATTATGTAATGAGACTAAAAATTGGCATTTTGACGCTTTTATCAGGATTCCTGATGATAGTATCCTGTCATCATGACCCGCCGGTGGGGCCGAAGGACGACGGTATCATTCATGGCCGGGTGACGGTGGTAGTTCTTGATCCGGAGTATAATGCGGTTTCCAATGCCGAGGTTAGATTTGGGGACCCGGGTTCTTTTGGCGGTGCCTATGAATATACCAATCCCGGCGGGTCGACCCGTGAGCTCTATTATGATCTTGATTCAACGAAATATATATACGTTGAGGTCAAAAAGCCGGGCTATGTGATAGTCATTGATTCGTTTACTCTGACGCGGCAACAGCCCCAGTTCCACATTACGATTTTGCCGCACGACAGCGGGTTCATTCAGGGTTCGGTGATTTTCAATGTGCAGGATACGGCCGGGAATCCCCTGAAGGATGCAAGCATTGATCTCATATGGTTTCCCAGTAGATCATGGTCGGAACCGTTTTATGGACTGGCATTTACGCAAGCAAATGGAAAAACGCCAATCCAGGATATTTTGATAGACAGCTTGCGCAATCAATTAATATTCATGATTAGCGAAAGTTACTTTAAAGAAGTAACCGACACAATATCAATCATCGCCGACTCGACTCAGGAGGTAATCTACAAACTACAATCCAGTTAGACGGCCTCCCCACGCCGTCAGGAGTCGCCTCCGAAGGAGTCTCCGGCCCTCTTGTTCCGCCATCTCCGAAAGATACAAAATATCTGCCCCTAAACGCCTTGAGCCACAAGATATTGTGATTTTTATCAAAAAATTATTAATTTTATATTGACAGCCCCCGTATTTTTCTTTAGACTGTTCGCCGGTCTTTGAAAGGATGGTTAGGGTCAGCCGGAAGTGACCCGGTCAGCAATTTAAGTTGTTATTAATGAAGGGCTTATGAAAGCGCCTGGAAAATTGGCAATAGGGCTTTTTGCCCCCAAAATCGAAAATTTGTGACACCAATGGAAAAAATAAAGGTTAGATTATCATGGAGAGTATCACCGCCAAACAGGATAAGGCCATGAGCGATATTATCGCAAAACCATCGGTGGAATTGATGGCTATCACCCCCAACGCCGAACAGGTCATCGAATTGGCCTGCCGGACCTGCTATCTCTCGTTTCATCGTTTCCAGCCGCCGAATTCTACCGGGGAGTTGATTAAAAAAGTTATCCGCAAGAAGCATCATTCGGTGCTGGAGCACGCCCTGGCGACTTTTCGCATCAAAGGCGGCTCGCGGGTTTTCACCCACGAACTTGTCCGCCACCGCCTGATGTCCCCCTCGCAGGAATCCCAGCGATATGTCGAATACGGTAAGGTCCGCAATTTCGACGCCGTCCTGCCGCCGACCATTGAACAAGGGGGCTTCAAAGACCGATATATAGATATGACCGCCCGCCTGGTGGAATTCTACGAGGAGATGGTCAAGGCCGGCGTGCCCAAGGAAGATGCGCGCTATATTCTGCCCAACGGGACAACCTCCGAGATCGTTATCTCGGCCAACTTCCGGGAATACCGCCATATTTTCGAGGTTCGGTGCCATCCGCGGGCGCACTGGGAGATAAGGCAGATTTGTATGATGATGCTGGAAGTGATGAAAAAAGAGGCGCCGATTGTGTTCGGCGATTTTGTCATCGACAGAGGAACTAACTCCGCAACCCTGATAGAGTCTTAGGAGGTCATCATGGAAGATGATATGCAGTACGATCTGAGTGAGAATTCCATCAAAGTTCTCGAACGGCGCTATCTGAAAAAAGATGATCAGGGAAAGATCATCGAAACGCCGGAAGAACTCTTTCGCCGGGTGGCCCATACCATCGCCGAGCCGGACCGGAAATTCGGCGGTTCCGCCGAAGAGGTCAAGGAAGTTGAGGATAAGTTCTACGATATCATGTATCGTTTGGAATTTATGCCCAACTCCCCGACCTTGATGAACGCCGGACGGCCCCTGGGTCAACTTTCGGCCTGCTTTGTCCTTCCCATCGGCGATTCGATGGAGTCGATTTTCGATGCCGTCAAGCATACCGCCCTGATTCACAAATCGGGCGGCGGAACCGGTTTCGCCTTCTCGCGCCTCCGTCCCAAAGATGCCGTGGTGGCTTCCACTTCCGGTGTCGCCTCCGGGCCGATATCATTTATGCGCGTCATCAACTCCGCCACCGAGGCGGTCAAGCAGGGGGGAACTCGGCGCGGCGCCAACATGGGGATTCTCCGGGTCGATCATCCCGATATCATGGAATTCATTTCCTGCAAGGATGACTTGAAGGAATTGACCAATTTCAACATATCCGTCGCGATTACCGATGCCTTCATGCAGGCCGCCGAAGCCGATGGCCGCTATGAGTTGATTGATCCCCGCACTGGCTCGGTATTCATGAGGGGTGGGAAACCGGTTTACCTCAATGCCCGTGACGTCCTCAACAAAATTATCGAGCACGCTCATCGCACCGGCGAACCGGGCCTGATGTACATCGATCGGATGAATAGCGGCAATCCCGTCACCAAAGTTGGATTATATGAATCGACCAATCCTTGCGGCGAGCAACCCCTGCTGCCGTACGAAAGTTGCAATCTCGGCTCGATCAATCTGGCCAAGATGCTTCGGGCCGTGGTCGACTTCAATGCCCCGCACGCCCTTTCCCGTTACGAGATAGATTGGGAGAAATTGGATCGGTCGGTTCGTCTCTGCACCCATTTCCTCGATAATGTCATCGAAGCCAATAAATATCCGCTTCCCGAAATCGATTTCGAAACCAAGCAGAATCGCAAAATCGGGCTGGGTCTCATGGGCTGGGCCGATATGCTTATTCTCCTCGGCATCCCGTACAATTCCCAGCAGGCCCTGGATCTTGCCGAACGGCTGATGTCGCGCGTTAAAAATGTCAGCCATGATGAATCTCAGCGGATGGCCGAGAAGAGGGGTGTTTTCCCGAACTGGGATAAATCCTTTTTCTTCAAAGACAGCAACGGTCCCCGGATGAGAAATTCCACCGTGACCACTATCGCCCCGACCGGTACCATTTCGATAATCGCCGGCTGTTCTTCCGGAATCGAACCGCTTTTTGCCATTTCTTATGTCCGCAACGTGATGGATCAAACCAAACTGGTCGAAACCAACCCATATTTCGAGCAGGTGGCAAAAGTCCGCGGCTTTTATTCCGAGGAATTGATGGAAAAAATCGCTCAGCAGGGCTCTATTGCCCATTTTGATGAAATCCCCGAAGATGTCAAACGGGTTTTCGTGACCGCTCACGATGTTTCGCCGGAGTGGCATGTCCGGATGCAGGCCGCCTTCCAGAAGTACACTGACAACGCCGTTTCCAAAACGATTAATCTACCCAAGGAAGCGACCGAGGACGATGTCCGCACCGCCTACATGCTGGCATATAAATTGGGATGTAAAGGGATCACTATTTATCGTGACGGATCCCGGGCCGAACAGGTTCTCTCTACCGGTGCCACTGGTGCACCCGAAAAAAACGCGGTTCCTGCAAAAGCCATTCCGGAGTTTAAGGACCGCCCGGAAATTTTGAACGGTTTCACGGAAAAAATAAAAACCGGTTACGGTAATCTGTATATTACTGTCAATATCCTCGACGGCCAGCCGTTCGAGGTCTTCGCTCAAATCGGCAAATCGGGATACTCCACGATGGCCGACACCGAAGCGATCTGCCGCCTGATCTCACTGGCGTTTCGCTCCGGCGTATCGGTAGATATGGTCATCGAGCAGTTGAAAGGGATCGGCGGGGCCTCGCCGGTGTTTGGCAACGGTGGCCTGATTTCATCGATTCCTGATGCCATCGCCCAGGTGCTTCACAAGCATTTCGGCAACGGCAAAAAAATGCACAAGGAATTCGATATCGCCGAGGAATTCTGTCCCGATTGCGCCGCCCGTATCGAACATGAGGGCGGTTGCCTGGTCTGTCGCAGTTGCGGTTATTCAAAATGCTGATTCTGCCGATATAACTTCGGGGGTATTAACCTGCCCCCGAGGTGATATTATGGCTATGGCAGATTTCATACCGGCGGGACGAACCTCGCGCATCGTGCGGGGGACAACCCAGATTCAAATACAGACGGAGTATGCCTATCGGCCGACTCCCCGTCTGACCACCTCCATATTTTCCGGCGGGCAGGTAATAAGAAAAGTCGAAAAAGAGCTGGGTTCCCCCATATCCTCGCTGGAAGACAAATTCAAAGTCGAAGGTCTCCTGCGCAAACAGCACATGGAAGTGATCGAAATATTAAACAACAACCACGAATTTGCCGCCAGTCTTTTTCCCTCCGATGGTTCCGCTTCGTCCCCCGCCCGGCGTCTCCCGCTTGCGGAAAGATTGGCCAAACTCAGCGGGGTGGAAAAAATTTTCCGTATCGACAATGACGGCAATTTTGAATCCGGTAATCTTTCCGACGAATTCCGCAAGAGATTCTCGAGTCTCTTCCGCAATCTTCGCGAACTTCTGGATATTTTTCAGAATCTCCCCGGCGGCAAGAGGGAGCAGGGAGTATATCAAATTGAGCGCAACCGCCTTTATCTGATTTCCACCGGGTTGGAATGCTTCTTCGTTCTGGCCCGCAACGTTGCTTCGTCGCGGGATCTTGAAACCGAACTCCGTACCGTCATTAAAAATTAATTTTTGCGATTGATTTCCTTCTCGGATATAAAAAAATTGGAGAGGGGAATAAAATTTGAAAAAACTCCTCAATATCCTTACGGTAAAGGGTTTTACAGCCGCTTCCGGCATTTTGCTTTCGCTACCACCCGGAAGGTGGGTCACGGCGTACGCGCAGCCATGAAGAGACAACCTTCATAATTGAGTTGTTAGAGATTTTTCAAAAATCAACCCTCTCCAACTCATTTTTCCTATAGACAATTTACGATTCTCAAAAATCGATTGCAAGTATTTTTTCTAATCGTTGCAAAAAAAAGAATCGCTCATTATCTTCTCCATAAATTTATTCGGAACGGGAAGGCGGAACCTTTAATGATATATTCCATCGGTATCGACTTGATTGAAACCGACCGCGTCAAAAAGGCATTGGAAAAATGGGGCGACAGTTTCGTCGATAAAATACTTACCCCCGAAGAGAAAAAAATTTTCGACACCAAGGAAATCAAGGCGCCTTTTCTGGCCGGACGGTTTGCCTGCAAAGAAGCGGTCATCAAGGCTTTGGGAGAATTCCTGACCGAACGGGTCCCATTTCGCCGGATTGAAATTCTGAACGACCGCTATGGCAAACCGGTGGTCAGTCTGGATAAAACCGTCCTGGAAAAAGTCCCCGGCAAAAAAATAATGATTTCCCTTACGCACGAACGGACCATGGCCTCGGCCGTGGCCATCCTTACCGGAGAATAAAATGAACGAACAGAATATTCTGAAAATCTTCAAGGATTCCGACGCTCTGCTTGAAGGGCATTTCAAACTGACTTCCGGAAAGCATAGCGATGTGTACTACGAAAAATTCATGATTCTTAAACGGCCGCGTCTATGCGAGCAGGTTTGTACCGCCCTGGCCGAAGCATTTGCGAATGATAAAGTCGAACTGGTTGTCGGCCCGACCACCGGTGGAGTCATTATCGCCTACGAAGTCGCCAAATGTCTCAATGTTGATTCCATATATGCCGAGCCGGGTGAGGGCGGTAAGGGAAGGATATTCAAACGCGGTTTTCATATCGATGAAGGTACCAGGGTATTGATTGTTGATGATGTTCTCACGACCGGGACATCGATTTTCGAAGTTATCGATCTCGTTAAATCATACAAGGCGAATATTGTCGGCATCGGCATATTTCTGGATCGCTCCGGGGGCAAAGTGAAATTCGATTATCCTTTGAAACCGCTGGCGACCGTCGCCGCTAACGCCTGGGAACCGGAATCATGCCCCCTGTGCAGGAAAGGAATGCCGATAACCCAGCGCGGCAGCCGGAAATTTTAGTTCCTTTGGGATTATCATACTTCTGAAAATTTGGTTGATTCCAAAAATTGACAAATATTCCCATTTTTCATTTGATTTAAATATTTTTTCAATTAAATTTATTGACAAAGAATAATAAATCTACCGGGTGGTGACACCATCGGGATTTTTTCCTCGACCATTTTTTCCCCGGCAGGGAAGGAGTACGATGAAAAAATATCTGGCGGAGTTAATCGGAACATTTGTCCTGGTCTTGATGGGATGTGGAAGCGCCGTCATCGCGGGCGCCCATATCGGATTCCTCGGGATTGCCCTGACTTTCGGATTATCTGTCCTTGTCATGGTCTATTGTATCGGACCGATTTCCGGCTGTCATATCAATTCGGCGATTACAATCGCTATGCTGACAGCGGGAAAAATCAATCTGAAAGACACAATCGGATATGTTGTGGCCCAGTGCCTCGGAGCTATTATAGCGGCGGCAGTTCTGCTTGCCATCGTATCAGGACGGCCGGAATACAGTATTGGAGTATCCGGTCTCGGACAGAACGGCTATGGATCATACTCGCCCGACCACTTTTCTTTGGCGGCATGCTTCCTGGCCGAAGTCGCCCTTACATTCATCTTTCTGCTGGTCGTCTTTGGATCAACTCATGAGGCCGCACCCAAGGGTTTTGCCGGTCTGGCCATTGGATTATCGCTGACGATGATACATCTGGTGGGCATCCCGATTACCGGAACATCGGTGAATCCGGCACGCAGTCTCGGGCCGGCGCTTCTGGTAGGAGGAACGGCACTGTCGCAACTCTGGCTATTTATTATCGCACCCATAATCGGGGGGATTTTAGCGGCGCTTTTATGGCGCGGTGCCTTTGAAAAGAGAACGCTGTCGTAAAATCAGAATTATTCAAGGAGGAGAATCATGAAAAGGCTGACACTCATCTTCATCGTGGCGATCCTCATATTGAGCGCCATAGCCTCGGCCCAGGAAATGAAAGGGCGGACCGTGATCGGAATACGGGCCCCGTTCCTGCTTCCATTCTGGGCCGGAAACGACTTTTCCTATTACGGTGCCAATTACCAGCCATTTCTGCGGGGCTGGGATGTGGCCGCCGAAGTGAAACGCGGATTCAGCGACCATATCATGCTGGGTTTGACCGCCGGCTATACCACCACCTACGATGATACTCTCAAAAAGGATAATCGGGGCGATGTCGCCAGCAAGAAAGATAATGCTTCGGCCAAGCTGACCGGAATTTTGATTGGGCTGAATGCCGAATATTATTATGACAAACAGCTAATTTTCCAGCCTTATCTCTTGGGTGGGCTGGCGGTGGACCTTTGGAAGGTCAAAAGTCTTGCCAACGATAAATCGTACAACTCCACCGACCTTGGAATAAAAATCGGAACCGGGCTTCTTATCCCCATCAAGGATAATTTCTCGATTGACGTTCAGGGTAAGGTAACATTCGAAAAAGCAAATTTATCCACTTCCGTGCCCGAGGGATTCTATGGTCCCGGTGATTGGTCCAAATACAGCAAGCGTCCTTTCCATGGTTATTTTGAACCGTCAATTGGATTGCTTTACGCCTTCGGCGGTTCCAAGGATTCCGATAAGGATGGCGTGAGCGATGCCAAAGACGACTGCCCCAATACTCTCCTCGGCGCCAAAGTTGACAAACGCGGTTGCCCTACCGATTCCGATGGCGACGGCGTTTATGACGGCATTGATAAATGTCCCGACACCCCCAAAGGCGCCAAAGTCGATGCCCAGGGCTGCCCAATCGATTCCGATAAGGACGGGGTCTTTGACGGCATCGATAAATGCCCCGACACGCCGACCGGCGTGAAAGTGGATCAATTCGGCTGTCCGCTTGACGCTGACGGTGACGGTGTTCCCGATTATCTGGATAAATGCCCCGATACGCCCAAAGGGGCCAAGGTCGACGCTCAGGGATGCCCTATGGATTCAGATAAAGATGGTGTCTATGATGGCCTCGATAAATGCCCCGATACTCCGGCGGGAGTGCAGGTCGATAAGAACGGCTGTCCCTATGATTCCGATTATGACGGTGTTCCCGATAGTCTCGATCAGTGTCCCGGTACCCCGCGCGGTATCAAAGTTGATGCCAAAGGGTGCCCGTTCGTGAAAAAGATGGAAGTGTCGGAAAAGATTGTACTGCATATCAATTATGCCAGCAATTCCGCCGAGCCGGATGCCGCTTCCAAAAAGCAATTGGACAGCATCGCCCTGCGCATCATGGCCTATTCCGACACCAAGGTCGAAATTCGCGGCTTCACCGACGACCGCAATACCGAGGCGTACAATCTGGCCCTTTCACAGAAGCGCGCCGAAGGTGTCATGGCGTACCTGAAATCCAAGGGGGTGCAGGATAATCAGATGACGGCTAAGGGTTACGGCGAAGATCCGAAATATTTCATCGCCGACAATAAAACGGCCGAAGGACGCCGCCAGAATCGGCGTGTCGAAATCGAATCCGTTAAATAGGATTGCACTATATGGGTCAGGCCCAACTAGGGCCTGACCTTTTTCGAAGAACGATCTTTTCGGAATATTTATTTACGTTGGGGTCTTGTTCGATCCTGACATTAAAATATGCCCGTATTGATTACAAATTCAATTCTCCGATTATCCCCGTTGTCGAGCGGCCCCGGACAAGTCTGATCCGCTTCACAACCCCTCCGTACGATTTAACGAAGTCTGCTCCCACAATTTCCGAAATTTTGTAGTCTGCTCCCTTGACCAGTACGTCCGGCTTGACCATCTTGATTAACCGCTCTGGAGTTTCTTCGGAAAAAAGAATTACATAATCGACCGGCTTCAATGCCGCCAGAATCCGGGCACGGTCTTTTTCATTCTGGATCGGCCGATTTTTCCCTTTGAATTTTTTTACCGAAGCATCAGTATTTAATCCCACAATCAAGATGTCACCAAGTTTTTTGGCTCTAGTCAAATAATCAATATGCCCGTAGTGCAGAATATCAAATACGCCGTTGGTGAAGACAATCTTCTTGCGTTTGGCCCCAAGGCTTTTTTTAAGTGCCGCCACATTGCAAGGAGAGTATTTCCAGATTATATTATTCATATGTTCAATTTGGTAGATTTCCTTAAACTCCGTTCGCAAAATGATGCTTCAAATCCGCCGTCAACTGCGGGACTGTTACCGTCGCCGTTCCGATTTCGCCCACCACAATCCCGGCCGCGCAGTTGGAAATTACGGTCGCCTCTTTCAAATTCGCTCCGGCCGCCATTGCCGATACAAAAACCGAAATAACCGTATCGCCCGCACCGGTCACATCGAAGACCTTTCTTGCCACTGTCGGGAAATAATTAACCTCACCATCGGCTTCAAATAATGCCATCCCTTTTTCGCCGCGGGTAATCAGAATCGAATCGGCCCGAAGTTTCTCCAGCAGGAATTTGCCGACATAGTTCAAATCCTCGTCCGTCTTGATTCTTTTTCCCGCCGCGAATCCGGCTTCATGATGATTCGGGGTGATTACCGAAACCTGCTTGTAACTGAAGAAATGCGTTTCTTTCGGGTCGACCGCCACAAAAATATTTCTTTCTTTGCAGGCCGGTATAATTTTTTCCAATAAAGACGCCGTAATCACTCCCTTGCCGTAGTCGGAAATTATGACACCCTTGATTTTGTCTGCCACCGCCAGAAATTTGTCCAGCACTCTCTTTTCCATTTCGCCGGAAATTTCATAGGTGTCCTCGCGGTCGGCCCTCACCACCTGCTGTGATCCGGCGATTATTCGGGTCTTTATAGTCGTCCGCCGCTCCGAATCATTGACCAGATAGTCGCGTGAAATTCCTTTTTCCTTCAATAACTGGGAAAGTTTCACCGAAGCATCATCTTCGCCGATAACCCCCACCAGAATTGCCGTATCCCCAAGGGAGCGAATGTTGTTGGCGACATTGGCCGCTCCCCCCAAACGAATCTGCTCGTTGCGCACTTCCACCACCGGAACCGGCGCCTCCGGCGAGATCCGGTTCACGGCCCCATAGAGATACTCGTCGAGCATTATGTCGCCGAGGATTAATATTGTTGATTTTCCCAGATTAGACGATATCTTATCGATTCGGTCAACTTTTATTGGCATTAGGGATTACCCATTTAAATTTCGTTTCGGGTAATATAGGCAAAGTGAAAAATTTATTCAAGTCGATTAGAGGTGACAAAAAGATGGAAGTGAAACCGCAGCAACAACAGATTAATATCGAGTTGGGGGAGAAGGAGGCCGAGGGAATTTACTCCAACCTGGCGATGATTGCCCATTCGGCAACCGAGATAGTCATCGATTTTGCCCGTCTCATGCCGGGTGCTCCCAAAACCAGAGTACAGGCCCGTATCATCATGACGCCGACTCACGGTAAACTGCTTCTGAAAACACTCGAGGAAAATCTGAAAAAATATGAGGCGCAATTCGGCGAAATCAAAATATACGGCGGTCCGGACCCGCTTCACGGCAAAGTAATCGGTTTCGGTTCGAGCGAGTCGACTCCGGAGAAATAGATGATAGATGAATGGCCGGCAGAATTATTTTAATTGCGGCCTTATCCTAAAAAATCCTATTCTATATTCGATGAAAGCGGTTGGATCAAAAGAAAAATGCCCCTTCTGCAAGGAAGAGATTACTCCGGGCGCCGTCATTTGTAAGCACTGCCGTTCTATTATTAAACTCCCGCCCCCGAAGAAAAAAATCCCCGCCTGGCGCAACAAGTTCCTTCTGGGATTTTATTCCGGCATACTTTTTATGGCTCTCTTGATTTATCTCTACACCAAATTGCTTTAGAGATTTCAGCAAATAAATCGCTCCCCATCAAAAACCTGTTGACTATCAGGCGCTTCCGGTTTATTTTTAAAGTTGGAAGTAAACCTTAAGTTTGGGGCTTATGGATAAGCCATCCAAAATCAGGGACGACCTAATCATCAGGGAAAATGTCAAGGGTGATGGGACCAAGGTCTATGTTATCAAGGATCCGTTGACCGAAGCCTATTTCCAGGTTGGCGAACCGGAATATTTTATTATTTCCATCCTTGACGGCACCAAATCCGTTTCCGAAATCGCCGCCGATTTTAAACAACGCTTCCAGGTCGATATCGAACTGGAGACAATCGACGGATTCCTGAATCACCTGCAAAATCTCTGTTTTCTTGATAATGACTTGACGCGTCAGGAATTATTAACCAAACAGCGGATCGCCTCGGTCGAAACCAAGAAGACCACCTTCCAGAAAGCGGTCTTTATCAAAATAAAGGCGATCGATCCGGGACGACTATTTGACCGCCTGATAAATTACTGCCGCTTCTTTTTCACGCGCAAATTTGTCTGGAGTGCCGGCTTTCTTATATCATTCGCCTTCCTGTTGACCCTGTCAAACAATATAGCCATAACGAGCGATTTCTCCCGCCTGCTGAATCTCCAGGGCATCATCATATTTTATGTTTCCATGTTTGTCGTTCTCGTCCTGCATGAATTCGCCCACGGTTTGGCGTGCAAGCATTATGGGGGAGAGGTGCATGAAATAGGTTTCCTTCTGATATATTTTCAACCGGCCTTTTACTGCAATGTCAGCGATGCTTGGCTGTTCACCGAAAAATCAAAACGGCTCACGGTTTCTTTGGCCGGCGGATTTTTTCAATTGTTTCTTTGGGCCGTGGCGGTGATTATCTGGCGAGTTACTTCTCAGGATACCCTGATTAATGAAATCGCCCTGGCCGTGATCTATTTTGCCGGGATCGCCACCCTTTTCAATTTCAATCCTTTACTGAAATATGACGGTTACTACCTCTTGAGCGATTGGCTGGAAATTCCCAATTTGCGCCGGAAAGCCGGGTCATATTGGCGCGGCTTGATGCGGAAAATTTTTCTCGGTGACCAGACCGTCAACAGCCATCTGACTTCCAGAGAAAAAAGAATTTTCTTTTATTACGGTTTCTTATCATTTATATATGTAGTCTTTGTATTGGGATACTTCTTTCTGCTCCTGGCGAAATTTCTGGTATCCCGACTGGGCGGCACCGGGTTTGTGATATTTGCCGCCATAATGGCTTTTCTGTTCAGGAATATTATTATGGATGCTGTCGAGGGTGCCGGTGAAATGATTAAAGCCAGGCGGTCCGCCTTCAGAAAGGGCCGCACCTGGATTTTAATTGGTCTGCTGACTGTAATTCTGTTTTTTGTCATATTTTTTGTCCGCGTGCCCCTGCGGGTCAAAGGTGACCTCGTCATCAATCCTCTGCAGTCGCTTCTTCTAAAATACAACAGCGCCGGATATGCCGAAGTTGTATTGTATGATATAGAGAGCCGTAATCCCGGCCAGCAACGGCAGGTGAATGTCTTCAGCGGCTACTATACCACGACCCGCGTTCTGCCCCAGGTAAAACTCAATGATACCGTGAAGGCCGGGGAGGTCATCGCCCGGTTGGTTAATTCCGAAACCCTGCGGCTTATCGATGACTACAGGGCCCGTCTGAAACAGGCCGAGGCGGAACTGACCTTGCTCAAGGAGGGACCTCGTCCCCAGGAGATCGATCAGGCCCGCAATACCATGAACGAATATGAGGCCCAGTTGAAATCGGCGACCCTCACTCTTCAGCGAATTAACGATATGCTCACCAAGAATCTGGTCTCCAAGCAGGAATGGGAGAAGGCGCACACCGATTCGGCAGTATGGGATTCGAAATTTAAGGCCGCCCGAAGTTACCTCTGGATGCTTAAAGCCGGAAACCGCCCCGAGCAGATAAAAGCCAAGGAAGCCGAAGTGGCCGGCCTTAAAAGCCAGCTGGATTTTCAATCCCGCGAACAGCAGTCCTTTGAAATCAAATCGGAGATAAATGGCGTCGTTCTGCAGGTCGATACCGGCGAAACGGTCTGCGAAGTCACTAATCTCGACACCATGGAAGCCCGCATCTACCTTTCGGAAAAAGAGCTGTCCGATATTGCCCCCGGCCAGAAAGTGAAATTTAAGGTTCGGGGCTATCCGGCTTTTAATTTTTATGGCGAGGTAACAAGAATCGACAGCAAAGTCGGAGTTGACGGCCGGGGAAATCGGGTGATCGAAGTCTCCTCCCGCGTCCCTAATGATAATAGAATTCTCATCCCCGGCATGACCGGTGTCGCCAATATTTATTGCGGCTCCCGCCCCTTCAGTTATCATATCTATCGCAAATTCTTCCGCACCATTCGCACCGAATTCTGGGACTGGTTTGACTGGCTCTGAACACTTTTTGGCCCGCTCTTGACTTGCCCGGCCCCACAACTTATTGTTAACCGGATATTGTGAAAAGCATTAAAAATGAGTGACAGTTTAATCCTCGAATTGTCTTCCAAAGGTTACTGGCCGGCCGTGGCCATGGAATATTTGAACGATAAAAAATATTCTCGCGCCATTGAATTGTGCCATAATCGCCTCAAGGATGACCCCGATATCGTCTCCGGTCGCCTGATTCTGGGCCGGGCGCTGTATCATTCCGGGCAGTACGAGTTAGCCGAGGAGCAATTCGCCGATGTGATTAGGAACGATCCTTTCAACATTGTGGCCCTGCGCTATATGGGCGACATTAAATTCAGAAAGTCCGATGACGCCACCGCTTTCACCTTCTATTCACGTATTCAGCAAATATCCTCGGAATCGGTCGCTTTATCGTCGCCTCTTGACCATAAGCCGATGGAAGAAACAAAAATTCTGACCCTTAAACATGGAGCCGAGAAGTCCGAGCCTTTATCGCGGGACCTGCGTCAAATACCCTTTAAGACGGAAACCATGGCGGATCTGTTGCTGGCCCAGGGGCATAACTGTCTGGCACTCAATGTCCTGGAAGAATTGGCCAAAAACTCGGAGAACCCGCAATTGGCCGCCAAATTGGAGAAGGCTAAAGAACTGATTAAAAATAAGGAAAAGAAAAATGTATCCTGAGAGAATAAAAAGGATCCAGGCCTTTCTAAAAACTGAAAATCTCGATGGTCTTGTTGTCACCCGTGCCGCCAGTCTGCGGTATCTGAGCGGATTTTCCAGTCCCGATGCCGTTCTGGTGGTGCAGACCGGCCGGGCCGATTTTCTGACCGATTTTCGCTACATTGATCAATCAAAAGAGGAAGTGCGCGGCGCGAAAATAACTATTACCGTCGGCGATTGTATCGGTGGTCTTAAGAACCAAAAACAACTTCAGGGCCGTCATCTTCGTTATGGCTACGAGCCGGAATACCTCACCTGCGACAATCTGACCCGAATTCAAAATGAATTGCCGGGGGCGTTGCTGATACCCATAAATAACGCCGTGGAGCAATTTGCCGTCACCAAAGATAAAATTGAAATTGGCTACATCCGGAAGGCCGCTCAGATTGCCGACACCGCCTTTGAACGAATTCTCAATTATATCCGTCCCGGAATAAGGGAAAATGAAATTCGGGCTGAATTGGAGTACCAGATGATGACCCTTGGCTCCGAACGTCCGGCCTTTGATACAATCGTCGCTTCAGGGTATCGTTCCGGGATGCCGCACGGAGTTGCGTCCGAAAAGAAAATCGCCAAAGGAGATTTTGTGACAATGGACTTCGGGGCGACGTATAATGGGTACTGTTGCGATATAACGCGAACCGTGGTCATGGGTAAGGCCAGCCCGCGCCAGAAAAGGATCTACAATCTGGTCCTGAAAGCGCAAAAGGCCGCCATTGACAAAGTTAAGGCCGGTGTTTCCGGCAAGGCTATCGACTTGGCCGCCCGGAACATTATCGATCGCGCCGGGTTTAAGAAGAACTTCGGTCATGGAACCGGCCACGGCATTGGATTATTTATTCATTCCAAGCCGAGCGTCAGCACCAGAAGTCAGGATATAATGAAGCGGGGCATGGTTATAACGGTTGAGCCGGGGATTTATATTTCCGGCTGGGGAGGGGTAAGAATTGAGGATGATGTCGTTGTAACCACAACCGGTGGTAGTATCCTCAATCGAGCCCCAAAATTTTTGTTGGAGTTATAGTTTTTTTACATATCTTTTCGGGTCATAGCCTGGAGAAAACATGCGAGAGAAAACAATAAAAAAGCTTATACGATTGGTTGAAGAGTCCGATATTGACCAACTTGAAGTGACTTCCTGGGGCCGGACGGTCCGAATTACGCGCCGCACCGGCAATCATAACGGTCATTCGGAGCAGCCGGCCATAATTCAAGCCGTTGCGCCTCCCGCGCCCAGACCGCAGCCTGCGGCCCCTGCAATTCCGGTGGTGGATTCGGCGCCTCCTGTTGCCGAAAAGAAATATGTGGAGATTAAGTCGCCCATGGTAGGGACATTTTACGCCGCTCCGGCGCCCGATGCCCCTCCCTATGTCGCCCTTAATCAAAAGATTTCGGTCGGTCAGGTGGTTTGCATTGTCGAAGCCATGAAATTGATGAACGAAATCGAATCGGAGATCGCCGGACGTGTCGCCAAAGTTCTGGCAGAGAACGCTCAGCCGGTGGAATTCGGTCAAGTTCTTTTCCTGATCGACCCTGAAAGCTGATAATTCTCTTTTCAGGAGGCTGCTTTATGACTCTTAAGCAAATGCTTGTCGAAATGCTGGGGCGAAATGCGTCCGACCTTCATGTCCGTGTCGGTATCAGGCCGCACATCCGTGTCAACGGTCATCTGGAACAGATTTCCACCAATCCGATGACAATCGATGAAATGGACGGTATTGTCGGTCAAATCCTCAACGAACAACAATTGGACCGTTTCCGCAAGAAAAACGAGATGGATTTGGCTCTCTCGGTGGCCAAACTGGGTCGTTTTCGTATTAACCTCTTCCGCCAGCGCGGGACGACTGGTATCGCCATCCGCGCCGTCAATACCAACGTGCCGACCTTTGAAGAACTCAACCTGCCGGATACCATGAAAAAGCTATCCAACGAACGCCGGGGATTGATTGTCATAACCGGTACCACCGGATCCGGCAAATCTACGACTCTCGCGGCAATGATCGAACATATGAATGAAAATCGGGACGATAATATATTGACCATCGAGGACCCGATCGAATATATTTATCGCGATAAGAAGTGTATCATCAGTCAGCGCGAAGTCGGCGCCGATACCGAAAATTTCGCCGCGGCACTGCGGCACGCATTCCGGCAGGATCCCGACGTAATTCTCCTCGGAGAAATTCGCGATATCGATACCATGTCAATTGCCCTGACCGCCGCTGATACCGGCCATTTGGTCCTGACCACCCTGCATACCCTGAACGCCGTGGAGACTCTTTCGCGCATAATTTCCTTTTTCCCCCCGCATCAGCATCAGCAAATCCGCCTTCTGCTGGCAGGAACCCTCAAGGCGATTGTCTGCCAAAGGCTGCTGACACGATCCGATATGCCGGGACGGGTGCCGGCCCTCGAAATTTTGGTCGCCACCGCCGCCATAAGAGATTATATTATCAATCAGGAGAAGACATCGAGTATTCCCGATCTTATTGAGCAGGGAACTCAATACGGAATGGTCACTTTTGACCAGTCCATTATGCAGCTTTACAAAGCCGGGATGATTTCGTTCGAGGAAGCGATGAACCAGTGTACCAACCCCGACGATTTCGACCTGCGCGTGAAAGGCATTACCGGGGCCTCGGAACGGTGGCAATCGAACGAGCCTGCCGAGGAACCCGACGTGCACAAGTTCTAACATTTGGTGTGAGAAGGTAACATTGTTTAAGAAAATTCTGATTGCCAACCGCGGCGAGATAGCCCTTCGTGTGATTCGTGCCTGTCGCGAACTTGGCATTAAAACTGTCGCTGTTTATAGTGAGGCCGATCGGGCCTCGCTTCATGTCCGCTTTGCCGATGAAGATGTCTGCATCGGTCCGGCTCCTTCGGCATCGAGTTACCTTGATGCCAAGCGGATCATCTCGGCTGCCGAGGTCACCAATGCGGACGCCATTCATCCCGGCTATGGATTCCTGGCAGAGAATGCCGAATTTGCCGAAATAGTTGAGTCCTGCGGCATCACTTTCATCGGCCCCAAGCCCGATATGATTCGCAAAATGGGGGATAAAGGGGTCGCCAAGCAGATGATGAAACGGGCCGGAATTCCCGTCATCCCGGGCTCCGATGGTATTGTCAAGAATATCGAGGAGGCCCGGACGTTGGCTGCGGGGATCGGTTACCCCGTGATGATTAAAGCCGTTGCCGGCGGAGGAGGACGGGGCATGCGGATGTGCCGGGATGAGGCTGAACTGGAAACCAATTTCCCCATGGCTCGGGCCGAGGCCGAAATTGCGTTCAAGAATCCTGATGTCTATATCGAGAAAGTGATTGTCAATCCCCATCACGTCGAGATCCAGATTATGGGCGACTCCTTCGGAAATATTATTCATTTCGGGGAACGTGATTGCTCCATACAGAGACGTCATCAGAAACTCGTGGAAGAATGTCCTTCTCCCATTGTTACCCCGGAACTCCGGGCCATAATGGGGCGGACCGCCGTTCTCGGAGCCTCGACAATTAATTATCTCGGCGCGGGCACGATTGAATTCCTCGTTGACAGTGACCAGAATTTCTACTTCATGGAGATGAATACCCGCATTCAAGTCGAGCACCCGATTACCGAAGAAGCCACCGATATCGACCTCGTCAAGGAGCAGATCCGGGTTGCGGCCGGAGAGAAACTGGGCTATCGGCAGGAGGATGTCATTATGAAATGGCATGCTATTGAGTGCCGTATCAACGCCGAAGATCCGGAAAAAGATTTCCGACCGGCCCCGGGCGAAATCACATCATTCCATGTCCCCGGAGGTCACGGCATCCGGGTTGACACGGCCGCTTATGCCAAATATAATATCCCGCCTTTCTATGATTCGATGATTGCCAAGTTGATTGTCAGGGCCCAGACCCGGCGCCAGGCAATAGAAAAAATGAAGTATGCGCTCGAGGAATTCATAATCGAAGGTATTCCCACGACGGTCGATTTTCATCGGAAAATATTTTCCAATCCGGATTTCATTGCCGGTAATTTTGATACCTCATTCATCCAGAGAATGAATGAAAATTTCAAAGTGGAGCAGATATCAAAAACTAAAACTGCGGATAAAGAGAAATAACATCGGAGGTGTTTTTTGAATATTCCTGATAAGTTGAAATATACCAGCGAGCATGAGTGGGTGGCTCTCGACGATGATACCGCCACCTTCGGAATTACCGAATACGCTCAGGGAGAATTGGGCGATGTAGTTTTCGTGGAACTTCCGGCGGTGGGAACCAAAGTCAAGGCCCTGCAGCCTTTCGGCACGATTGAAGCTGTCAAAGCGGTCTCGGAGCTTTTTGCCCCTATGTCGGGCGAAGTGGTCGAGATTAACAAGGAACTGGAAACCGATCCTATGCTCGTGAACCGTGACCCCTACGGTCAGGGCTGGATGGTTAAAGTGAGAATTAACGATTCGGGTGAATGGGATAAACTTTTGCCCGCTTCTGAATACAGCAAACTTGTCGGATAGGAACCAGACTTTTAAATATGCCATACATTCCCAATACCGATGACGATCGCAGGCAGATGCTGGAGAAGATCGGACTCGGTTCAATCGAAGAATTATTTTTGCCGGTCCCCGAAAAAATCCGTCTCAAATCACTCCTGAATCTTCCTGAACCTCTTTCCGAGGTGGAACTGCTTCAAGAGATGACGGACATTTCCAAACTGAATAAGGCGGAGATGGTGACTTTCGCCGGCGGCGGTGTTTACGATCATTTTATTCCCTCGGCGGTAAATACAATAATCAGCCGCCCTGAATTCATGACCGCCTATACGCCGTACCAGGCCGAAGTTTCTCAAGGGACTCTCCAGGTTATTTATGAATTCCAGACCCATATTTGCCGACTGACCGGCATGGATGTGGCCAATGCCTCGATGTATGACGGTGCGACGGCAGCTGCCGAGGCCGCCTCGCTGGCGCTGGCCCAGACGCGGCGCAGGAAAATTTTGGTCTCCGAGGCCCTGAATCCTCTCTATCGTGAGGTCATCAGAACGTACCTTTCCGGTCTTGACGCCGAGATCATCAATATCCCGGCCAAAGGCGGAATAACTGATTTGGATGCCGTTAAATCTTTCGCCAATGAGCAGACGGCCGGCCTTATTCTGGCCCAGCCCAATTTCTTCGGGCTTATGGAAGATGCCGGAAAAGCTGCCGAGCTGATTCATAGCGCCGGCGGGCTATTCATAATGGCTGTTGATCCTATCGCCGCCGCCGTGCTCAAAACTCCGGCAGACTATGGTGCCGATATCGCCGTCGGCGAGGGACAGCCTTTGGGAATCCCGCTGAATTTTGGAGGACCCTTACTCGGTTTCTTTGCCGTAAAAAAGGCCCTGATCCGCTCTATTCCGGGACGCCTGGCGGCCCGTACTATCGATTCCGAAGGTAAACCGGGATTCGTTCTGACTTTGCAGACCCGAGAACAGCATATCCGACGGGAAAAGGCAACCTCCAATATTTGCACTAATCAGGCCTTATGTGCCACCACCGCCGCGGTTTATCTATCCTTACTGGGACGGCAGGGATTGAAAAGAGTCGCCCTTCTGTCCATGGAAAGAACCCATCAGGTTGCCAGAGAGATTTGTACGATCCCCGGATTCAGCCCATTTTTCAATGGGGATTTTGTGCGGGAGGTCGCCATCAAGACCCCTCTTCCGGCCAGGCAATTAGTTGATATGATGATTGACCGCTACAACATATTGCCGGGAATTGATCTGGGCCGCTTCTATCCGGATATGGACAATGCTCTCCTTATATCGGCTACTGAAAAGCGAACCGGAGCGGAAATTAACCGACTGGTTTCCGCTGTCAAAGAACTGGTCGCCGACCCGATTCTTTCGCGGCGATAATCGGGCATATGAAATTGAGCAAATTTTGAGGAACTTTAAAAAAACGGAGTTGATGATGAGAAAGCAGAAAGTTTATCCGCTAATTGCCATTGCGATAGCTGTAATGGTCGCCATAATTGCCATTTCCGGTTGCGGCAAGAAAGAGGCCCCGCCGGCCGCTCCGACCAAAATCGATTTTGCCACATCCTATGACGGCGCTCTGAAATTGGCCCAGGAAAAAAATCAGAAGGTCCTTATAGATTTTTATACCGATTGGTGCACCTGGTGCAAGAAACTTGATACCGAGACCTACGTTGATTCCGCCGTTATCGCTCTTTCCCAAAATCTGGTCTTCACCAAGATTAATGCCGAAGTCGATACTGTCACGGCGGCCAAATATATGGTTAGAGCCTATCCGACCATTGTCCTGATGAATAACGACGGTACCGAAATCGATCGCATCGCGGGCTACCTTCCGGCGCAGGATTTCATCCAGACCGTGGATGACTACTTGCACGGTATTAATACCCTCGATTATTTCCTGAAAAAGGAAGCCGATTCCGGCGCCAATATCGAACTGAATGCCACTATCGCCCAGAAATATGCCGACCGCGGCATGTATCCTGAGGCTGAACAATATTTGCAGAAGGTCTTGACGGCCGATCCTGATAACGCCCAGAAATTCGGTTTGGAGGCAATGATGTCTCTCGGCGATATCAAGATGCGGGACAAAAAATATGATGAGGCTTATACCATTTTCAAAAATGTCATGACCAAATTCGCCACCAGCGATCGGGCTCCGGAGGCCCATATCTATTCTGCCATCGTTCTTGCCCGAAAAGGGGATACTACCGCCGCAATTAAAGCCTTTGAATCCTTTATTAAAACCTATCCGACCAGCGAGGATACGGCTTACGCGCAGAAACAGATCGAACGGCTTAAAAATCCCGAGCCCCCTGAAACGGCCAAATAAGGAAAAATCCTGAATTCTATGAATGACAAAATATTGATTTATGAAAAATCGGTTCCGGGACGAATCGGTGCTTCTCTGCCGGAAACCGGCGCCGACGAAAATGAAATCCTGGGGCTGATCCCGGAAAAACACCGGCGGAGCGAAGACGCTTTGTTGCCGGAATCAACTGAAGGGGAGGTCATGCGGCACTTTGTCGCGCTCTCGGTCAAAAATCATCATATCGACAAGGGCTTCTATCCCCTCGGATCCTGCACCATGAAATATAATCCTAAGTTGAATGATGTCGCCGCCTCCATGCCCGGATTCATTAATCAGCATCCGCTTGCGCCTTGCCGGACCGCGGCCGGTTCTTTGCAGATTATGTCTGAAATGGAAGACTATCTTAAGGAAATCTCCGGTTTTGCCGCCATATCGCTTCAGCCGGTGGCGGGGGCCCATGGGGAATTTGCCGGTCTGCTCATTATCCGCGCCTATCATAAGGATAAGGGTAAAATCAGGAAAAAGGTACTTATCCCTGATTCGGCTCACGGTACCAATCCGGCCTCGGTGACCATGGTCGGATATGAAGCCGTTCAAATAAAATCCAACGAGAAGGGCATGATTACTCCCGAAGCGGTCGCGGCCGCCATTGACGACGAAACTGCTGCGCTGATGATAACCAACCCCAACACACTTGGCCTTTTTGAATCCGAAATTGTGAAAGTGGCCGAGGTAGTGCACCGGGCCGGCGCTTTACTTTATATGGACGGCGCTAACCTGAATGCCCAGTTGGGCGTGGTAAAACCGGGTCAGATTGGTTTTGACGTTCTCCATTTCAATCTGCATAAAACCTTTTCCACTCCCCATGGCGGTGGTGGGCCGGGCGCCGGTGCCGTCGCCGTTGTGGAGAAATTGGCTCCTTTCCTTCCGGTGCCGGTAATTTCCCGGAAAACCGATGAGAACAACCGCCTGTTTCTCGACTACGATCGCCCCAAGTCGATCGGCAGGATGCACAGTTTTTACGGCAATTTCGCCAATATCATTCGCGCCTATGCCTATATCCGATCCCTTGGAGCGGTTGGACTGAGGCGGGTTTCAGAAAATGCCGTCCTCAATGCCAATTATTTGCGTGTGCTGCTGCACGATGAATTCGAAGTTCCCTATGATCGAACCTGTATGCACGAATTTGTCCTTTCCTGCGACCGCCAAAAGAAATTCGGCGTAAAAGGATTGGATATCGCCAAGAGACTGCTCGATTATGGCTACCATGCTCCCACTGTATACTTCCCGCTGATTGTCCATGAGGCCTTTATGATCGAGCCCACCGAAACCGAAAGCCGGGAAACCTTGGAATCGTTTGCTGCCACCTTGATTGCCATTTCCAAAGAAGCAGAAAAAGACCCCGAAATGATCAGACATGCTCCTTATAGCACTCCCGTCCGCCGTCTTGACGAAGTCAAAGCGGCGCGTGAACTTGATGTTTGTTATAGGAATTGATCAAGATTATCCTTTGATTATACCCGCCGAAGGTATTATTTATGCCTTCGGCGGTTTTTGTATATGATTAGATTTTCCAATGTTGCCTATGCTCATCCCGACGGTGCCGTCGTTCTCGACGGTGTTGATCTGCAAATTGCCGCCGGGGAAAAGGTTGCCGTAATCGGGCGGAACGGTTCGGGAAAAACGACTTTCGCCTTGATGCTGAACGGTATCTACAGGGCTTTTTCGGGAGAAATAATAGTTGCCGGCCTCAATCCCTTGGAACCGGCAAACAATGCCGCTTTGAAATCAACGGTCGGAGTGGTATTTCAAAATCCCGATAATCAACTGGTTTCGACTACGGTCGAAAGGGAAGTCGCCTTCACGCTGGAAAATCTTAATATTCGCCATCCCGATTTGAAAAAGCGCGTTGACGAAATTCTACATTTCTTCGGGCTTTATGATTTACGGAACCGCCTTACGGCTGAACTGTCGGGCGGTGAAAAGCAAAAGACCGCGTTGGCGGCAGTGATGGTTGCCGACCCTAAAATTTTGGTTCTCGATGAACCCGGTTCATACCTCGATGAATCAGGAAAGAATATTTTAAACCAGGCCCTCAATCGATTAATCGAAAATAATCCCCAACTTACTGTTCTGAGAATAACTCAATATGCCTATGTGACGGAAGATTACAAACGGCTGCTGGTCTTCCACAAAGGAAGAATTGTGGCGGACCGTTCTCCTTTCGAAATCTTCGGAGATTATGAACTTTGCAGCACCGCGGGAATTAATGTCCCGCTGTCTTATCGGATTGAGAGCAATCGTGATTTCCCCCAAAATGACCCCGGGATTCATTCTTCAATAGATAATAATTCGGAATTAAAATCAATCGTGTTAGAGGATGTCTCATACGCCTACGATGAACAAGATTCGTTGCTGTTTGAAGAAATCAATTTCAAACTGACAAATAATAAAGTCTATGGAATTGTGGGGCCTTCCGGAAGCGGCAAAAGCACCTTAATTCAATTAATGGCCGGGCTATTGAAACCGCTTTCCGGGGCGGTAAAATATGGGGGGTTTAGACCGGAACCGGGCCGCCTCGCGGTATCCTTTCAACACCCGGAGCGGCAATTCTTTCTGGAAACGGTCGAAAAAGAAATCCGTTTCGGCGCTGAAAATCTGGGACTTGAAAATATCGACTCAGTCGCCGAGGAATGTTACTCCCTTGCCGGCCTCTCCCCGGATTTATTTGCCAACCGCGACCCGTTTACACTTTCGGGAGGGGAGAAGCGGCGCCTCGCCTTTGCCGCCATCCTTTCCCTTCAGCCATCGTTTATTTTCTTCGATGAACCGACTTGCGGCCTTGATGCCGATGGGATCGAGCTTTTTAAGGCCACGGTCGGCCGCCTGAAAGCCAAGGGCGTCGGCGTAATTATTGTCTCTCACCATGGGAACATCGTTCTCGATTTGGTCGACGAAATAATCCCAATTGTAAGAGGAGGGGTTCCCCTCGCCTATAAAAAGGAAGACTTTTTTCGAAAGTTCGATTACTCCGGTTTTCTTTCAACTCCGGAACTCATAAAATACCAGCTCGACAAATTCCGCAAAATCAATTACTTCACGGAAAAGGAATTGGCCGCCGGAATAGCAAAGAAGGGCAAGAATTCCTCGCAGACTTCTCTCGATTTTTCCTGACATTTTTATGAATTTTATCTTTCTCTCTTGACTCATTTGAAGAAATTCATATAATCGTTTTGACTTTAAACCTTTTAAAGCCGCCCAGAGAGACGGCCAAAGGACAAACATGATAGTTCTGCGTGAAAAGTGTTCGCTTCCCCTGAAAAATATATTTTTTAAATATCTGCTTTTAATTCCTGTGTCCTGCAATTACTGAGGAAGAGGAGGAACCTTGCTCAAAGAAAAAATAGAAACGGTGATGAACGAAAAGGATATTGACCGAGCCGTCACTCGAATATCCCACGAGATTCTCGAAAAAAACAGCGGCGCCGAATCGCTGGTTCTGATCGGTATTTTGAGCCGCGGGGCCGACGTGGCCAAAAGAATTGCCGCCAATATCAAGGCCGTCGAGGGCGTTGCCGTCCCGGTCGGACTTATGGATATAAATCTTTATCGCGATGATATTCATACCAAGCTCGATCAGCCGGTGATTCAGAGAACTGAGATTCTATTTGATGTCGTCGATCGCAATGTTATTCTGGTCGATGATGTTCTCTATACCGGGCGCACCATCCGCGCCGCTCTGGATCAAATAATTGATTTTGGCCGGCCCCGTTCCATTCAGTTGGCGGTGCTGGTCGACCGCGGTCACCGGGAATTGCCGATCCGGCCCGACTATGTTGGCAAGAACATCCCCACCCAAAATGACGACCGGGTGCTCGTCCGGCTCAGAGAAAAAGACGGGAAAGAGATGGTCATCGTGGTCAAGTCCGGCATGAAAAAACCGGTTCCGAAACAACTTGCCGCGAAAAAATCAAAAGGGAAAGGGGGGAGGAAATAATGGCCCTGAAGTCCCGCCATTTGCTCGGTCTGGAGGGAATGAGCCCCGACGAAATCACGCTCATATTGGATACCGCTGAATCTTTCCGGGAAATTATCGAACGACCCATAAAGAAGGTTCCGACCCTGCGCGGCATGACGGTCCTAAATCTCTTCTATGAGCCCTCGACCCGCACTCGTATTTCCTTCGAACTGGCCGAGAAGCGACTTTCTGCCGATACCGTCAGTTTTACTCCCGGAACTTCCTCCGTGAAAAAAGGGGAGACCCTTAAGGACACGGTTCGTAATATCGAAGCGATGAAAATTGATATGGTTGTTGTCCGTCACGCCTCATCCGGCGTCCCGTATTTTCTCACCCAGTGCATCGAGTCGAATATCATTAATGCCGGCGACGGCGCTCATGAACACCCGACCCAGGGCCTTCTCGATATGTTCACCATCCGGCGCAAATACAAAAAGCTGAAAGGACTGCGGATAGTCCTGGTCGGCGACATTAAGCATTCCCGTGTCGTTCGTTCCAATATCTGGGGCCTGAAGGCCATGGGGGCTTCTGTCGCCCTTTGCGGACCGTCGACTCTGCTCCCTGTGGACGTCGAGCAATTCGGCGCTGATGTCTTTACCAATCTCGATGAAGCCATCGATGGCGCCGATGTCGTCAATATCATGCGCATCCAGTTGGAACGCCAGCAGGCCGGGCTCTTTCCCTCCCAGCGGGAATACACTAATCTGTTCGGCATGACCGCCGAAAGGCTCAAATTACTCAATAAAAATTACACCATTATGCACCCCGGCCCGATGAATCGCGGCGTCGAAATCACCAATGATGTGGCCGACAGTGACTCCTCTGTCATTCTCGATCAAGTCACCAACGGACAGGCGGTTCGTATGGCCGTGCTGTATCTTCTATCAGGCAAGAAAGAAGAAGGGGAGGAGGAATAAATGAAGGAAACTAATTACGATATGGCCATAAAAGGTGGCATGGTCATCGACCCCGCCATCGGTTTCGGCAACGAGGCCGACATTTTTATCAAGGATGGCCGCATTGCCGCCATCATTAAACATGAGGATACCCGCAAGAAGGACCTGGTCGGTATTTCCAAAGAAAATATTATCGATGCTTCATCCAAATTGGTCGTTCCCGGTCTTATCGACATGCATGTTCACCTTCGGGAACCGGGACGGGAAGATGAGGAGACCATAATTACCGGTTGCCGGGCCGCGGCCGCCGGGGGCTTCACCTCTCTCTGCTGTATGCCCAATACCAATCCGACTATCGATAATCAGGAAACGGTGAAGTTCGTGCATTCCCGCGCCGAAAGGGCCGACGCTCGCGTTTATGTCATCGGAGCAATTACCAAATCGCTCAAAGGTGAGGAGCTGGCAGAAATCGGTGATCTGGTCAATGCCGGCGCCGTCGGCATTTCCGATGACGGCAAATATTTACAGAATCCGGAACTGATGCGGCGCGCCCTCGAATATGCGAAAATGTTCGGAATTCCCGTCATTTCTCATGCCGAGGACAGGTATCTTTGTGAGGGTGGCGTCATGAATGAATCATATGAATCAACCCGGCTCGGGATGAAAGGGCGCCCCGCGGTCGGCGAGGAAATTGCGGTCCTTCGTGATATCCGTCTTTGCGCTTTTACTGGAGGAAGATTGCACATCGCCCATATAAGTACCGCCGGGGCCGTCAAGGCCGTCAGGCAGGCTAAGGCCGAAGGCGTCAATGTCACTGCCGAGGCCTGTCCCCAGCATTTTTGCCTGACTGATGACGAGATCGGCAAGGAGTTCAACACTAATCTCCGCGTCAATCCGCCTATCCGGACCCAGAAGGATGTCGATGCTGTTATCGAAGGTTTGATCGATGGCACCATCGATTGCATCGCCTCCGATCATGCTCCCCATGCCGAAGAAGAAAAGGATGTGGAATTTGATCAGGCGCCTTCCGGTATGATCGGATTGGAGACGACCCTTGGCCTGGTCAAAACCCGCCTGATCGACAAAGGATTCCTTTCTTGGGCCGATGCCATTGCCAAGATGACCTTCAATCCCGCCCGCATCCTTAATCTGCCGGCCGGGACCCTGGAAGTAGGCAAAGTGGCCGACATCACCATCATCGATCCGGAGAAGAAATGGACCGTGAAAAAAGAAAACTTTCGCTCCAAATCAAAAAATTCCCCGTTTATAGGATGGAAATTATCGGGGCGGGTCGAAGGCACTATTCTCGGCGGACGAATTGTATATAATTTGAAATGATCTAAAGAATATTTCTTGAGGTGAGAAGGGCTAAGGATCTTCTCACCTCTTACCATGTCCTAAAACAATTTATACGTCATGCCTAGGGCCAGGGTTTCTTTAAGCCGCCCCTTTAGACTGACCTGTTTTTCATACAACCACTGCGTATAGAATACCACCTGCACATATTTGGAGACCGACGCCACCAGCGAGTTTTCCCAATTTACTTTTACGGCCTTCCAGTAATTCTCTTCCGGTGTTCCTTTATAGTCATTTTTTTTGGAAAAGAAAAAGGCTTTGAAAAGACTCAATTTCCCGATATAACCGAGTTTATCGCTTAACACCAGTTTGGCGTCGGTAACCGACTCCACTCCGCCGTCGGTTGCCGTGACGCTCTTGGTGGAATATAACGATGTATCAACCTGATCCTGAATCAAGGTCCGATTAATATTTTCCTTGAACGCGAAACCGACACGCGTCATAATTTCATTTTTCTCTTTTTTCAAAATCTGTCGCGCCAGACCGGCCGACTCCGTCAACAGCATCGGATTGATGTAGCGGTTGTGATTGGTTACCGATGCGTCCAGAAACTGGCTTTCGAATCGGAACGCTACATAGGGCTGAATAAAGGCCTGAATAGTGAAAAGTCCCACGGTTTCGATATCAATCTGATCGGTCGATTTCGCCGGCTTGGACCACTTCTTGGTATCCTTATCCTGGCTGAGCGTCTGTCCGAAGGCCAATTTGCTGGTATTTTTCAAATTGAAAAGCGGCGAGAGTTGCTTGCTGAACGTTCCGTTCCCGTTCGCTACCCAGGTGAAATTGCCGGCTTCGCCCCCCACCCAGCTGTCGGAATAACTGCTCTGCGTGGCGTTGAGAGAAAGGTCGAACGCTTTGTCCCATCCGGCCGCCAGAGCCGCTCCATTTATTAATAAGATGCCCCAAAGAACGATACCTGCCACCGTC
The DNA here is from genome assembly GCA_900498245.1 of Candidatus Zixiibacteriota bacterium. Taxonomy (NCBI): domain Bacteria; kingdom Pseudomonadati; phylum Candidatus Zixiibacteriota; species Candidatus Zixiibacteriota bacterium. The sequence goes on along the minus strand of LS998015.1, from coordinate 2,347,273 downwards.
GTCAGTTTTTTCATTATACCTCCTGTAGTTTTGGGATTAATAATATTTTTTTAGTCGTCTAATCAATAAGATTATCGCACCTTTGGCTGAATCCCTCCGGGCGGAATGTTATTGACAACACGCCCCAAAAAATTTAGTCTATTCTGATGGTCGAAATGAGGTTCAATTCAGAAATCCAGTACCTCAAAGGTGTCGGTCCGCGACGTGCCGCCGCTCTCGCGCATGTCGGTATTTCCACGCTGGGCGATCTGCTCCACTTCCTGCCTCGCCGCTATATCGACCGCACCATGATTACCCCAATCGGCTCTCTCAAGGCCAATATGACCGCCACTATAATCGGAAAAGTTCTTGGCAAGGGAATTCTAAAAGGAAAAAGGCAGCGTCTGGAAGTCGTCATCGGGGATGAATCCGGCTATATTGCTCTTATCTGGTTTGCCGGTATTCGTTTTCTGGAAAAGGCCTTTTCCAAAGGTGAAATTTATGCTGTGACCGGCCCGGTAACTTATTTCCAACAACTCCAGATGGTTCATCCTGAAATCGAACATATCGAAGATGCCGACAGCCAATTGCTGCATGCCGGGCGCATTGTTCCCGTTTATCCCTCGACGGCAGAACTAAAGGAAAGCGGCCTATCGGGACGCGTCATGCGGCAAATTATTAATCGGGCCCTGGAAACGGTTCAAAATAATATCGCTGATCATTTGCCTGCCCGTTATTTAAATGAGTATCAACAATGGCCATTGGAGCGGGCCGTTCAGAATATCCATTATCCGGAAAATATGGAGAGTATTGAATTGGCCCGGAAACGACTCGCCTTCGACGAACTCCTGCAACTGCAATATATGATATTGAACGCTCGCCGGAATTACACTTCAGTCAGCAAAAAACATCATTATGTCGATGCGGGACGAAAATTGAAGAAATTCACTGCCTCTCTTCCCTTTAAGTTGACCGACTCCCAGGTAGAAGCGATAAAAGAAATTTTGGGCGACATGAAAGGCGAACGCCCCATGCACCGCCTTCTTCAGGGCGATGTCGGATGCGGTAAAACGGTGGTGGCCATGCTGGCTTCCGTCTTTGCCGCCGAAAGTGATCTGCAAGTGGCCTTTATGGCCCCGACGGAACTCCTGGCCGAACAGCACTTCCGTAACTGGCGCGGGCCGCTGGCAGATGTTGAAATTGAGTCATCCCTGTTGATAGGCAAACAGACGAAAGCCGACCGAACCGAAATCGCGGAAAGTCTGCACGACGGGAAAATATCAATAATCTTCGGAACCCATGCTCTTCTTTCGGAACCGGTTCAATTCAACAATCTCGGACTCGTCGTAATCGACGAACAGCACCGCTTTGGCGTCCTTCAAAGGGGAAAATTGATTGCCAAAGGGGAACATCCCGATACCCTCGTGATGACCGCGACTCCGATCCCCCGAACCCTCGCGCTTACGCTCTACGGTGACCTCGATATTACCTCTATCAGGTCTCTTCCGCCGGGACGGCAACCGTCAAAGACTGTTTGGCGCTCGGCCGCATCCCGCCCCGATATCTACAAATTTCTGAGAAGCAAATTAAAAAGCGGGGAGCAGATTTTCTTTATTTATCCTCTGGTGGAAAAGTCGGACAAAATAGATCTGCAGGCCGCCGAAGAGGAATACCAAAGAATCAAAGAATCCGTATTCCCCGATTTTCGCGTCGGCCTGGTGCACGGACGGATAAAAAAAGAAACTCGCGAAAGAGCGATTGCCGATTTTCGGAGCGGAAAACTGGATATACTTGTCGCCACCACCGTGATTGAGGTCGGTATTGATATCCCTTCGGCCTCGATTATGGTCATCGAACATGCCGAACGATTCGGGCTTTCGCAACTGCATCAATTGCGGGGACGGGTCGGGCGCGGGGGAAAGCCGGGGATGACAATTGCCATTGCGGTTCCCCCGGTGAGCGATATCGCCCGCGAAAGACTCGATCTGTTCGTGTCTACAGGTGACGGCTTTAAAATCGCGGAAGCCGATCTGTCGCTTCGCGGCCCCGGCGAATTTTTCGGCACCCGCCAACATGGACTTCCCGAGTTGAAAATCGCCAATCTCTCAATTGATACCGATCTTTTGCCGATAACCAGAAAGATTGCGATACATTTGCTGGCCGATGACAAAAACCTTGACAGGGAAGAAGAGCATTTGCTACTCTATCTGGGGAAATCGGCTGAATTCCGGCAGGCCCTTTCCCGCTTCGGCTGAGCCGGATCGAAAGCTTCCTCCGACGGAAAGGAATTGGCTATGAACGATCCCGAATCGAAAATGGATGCGAACTTTTTTCAACTTGTCATTTCCCTGCAAATAGCATCCATGCAGTATCTGGGTAAAATTGCCTCTCCGATTTCGGGAAAGGTGGAGCGGAACCTGGATCAGGCGAAAGTTTCTATAGATATGCTGGCCATGCTCTCGGAAAAAACAAAGGGCAATCTTAATTCCGACGAAGAGGAATTTCTGTCCACGGCCCTTTATGATTTGCGGCTCAATTATCTCGACGAATCCTCGAAACCGCAGCCGGAATCCGGCGATGATGCCGCTTCCGATGCCGGTTCCTCTGGCCAATAGATGTCTTTAAACGGTGGCTGGGCCTTCTTTCTGATCAGGGCAAACCGGCATTATGACTTGATTTTCCAATCATGACGGGTTATATTTAAGCGATGCGGAAAAGCATGATTTCAGAACCGGCCTCACAAACGGCGATTATGAAATTTATGGAGCAGTTTAATAGGTTGGCGGAAAAAAACAGATCTCTCGCAGATTTGAATACTTTTGGAACCGGCGGGCAGGCGAAACTTTATGCTCGCGTACATTCAACAGGCGAACTCTCTGCCGTTGTGAAAGCCGCCGTGGAACTCAAGATCCCCTATTTTATGCTGGGGGGCGGTTCCAATTTGCTGATTTCCGACGACGGATATGACGGCCTGATTATTCACAACTGTATTTCCGGAATGGAACTGCAGGAAGATCAGATTTCATGTGGCGCCGGCGAAAAACTACAGTCACTTGTCAATTTTTCCGCGGAAAATAGCCTAACCGGCCTGGAATTTGCCACTGGTATATGGGGTACGGTCGGTGGTGCCATTTTCGGAAATGCCGGGGCCTATGGCTCGGAAGTAGGGAGTGTACTGATATCGGCGGAACTCGTTGATAATAATGGGAATGCGCGGACGGAGGCGGCCGAATATTTCGAATTCAACTACCGTTGGTCCAAACTGAAGCAAACCCGGGAATTTGTCACCCGGGCCAGATTTGCACTGAAAAAGGGCGACAAAGAGAAAATAAGACTCAAAATTGATGAGGTCATGAAGGCGAGATTGGCAAAATTGCCGGAAGTAGAACATTCAGCCGGGTGCTTTTTCAAAAATATTCCTGATCCCACTCAACCCTACGGAAAGCTCCCCGCCGGCAAATTACTAGAAGAGATCGGCGCCAAAGGTCTTAGTTTTGGAGGCGCTTATGTCTTCCAAAAACATGCTAACATTCTTGTCAGCGACGGCACCGCCCATTCTAAGGATATTTATCATCTGGCCGAAATATTGAAAGAGAAAGTGAAAGCCAAGTTCGGCATAGAACTAAGCGAGGAAATAACCTACCTCGGAAACTTTTAACTGGGGAACGCCTATCGACACTTTTTAACGAATTAAAATTGACTCATAGCCGACGGATACTAAGACGAATTCACGGCTCAAACATATTCTCTTTCTCTTTGTCCTTCTCGTGGCGGGGGCGTCTGTCTTTGCCGGAGATCCGGCATTCTATTATAAATTGAATACCCCTCAGGGCTTTGTTGCTCCCTATCCCTCAGAACCTGTTCAAACAATCATTTCTATGACCAATTTCAGGTTGCCGGACTTCAAGCGCCCCTATCAATCCCCCATTCGGGCTACCGAAGGGAGTTATCAACAGAACACTATTACATTCACCGGCCAATATTTTAAACATGGCGATATCAGCAGTCCTTACGTTCCCCGCGCTGTCGATGCTCACGACTACATGAATTATCGCCGCGAGTATTATCTCTCCTCCAAACTTGGCGAATATCGGGCTCAGGCGCTAACCAAAGAGCAGAAGCAGAAAGCCGGAGGGCTTCTTGCGGTAAATATCCCCCTGAAATCAAAAGCGATTGAATCTCTCTTCGGTGAGGGCGGAGCAGGGCTGAAGGTCTCGGGCTCTCATATGATAACATTTTCGGGCCGATCCCAGTGGGACGATCGCACCTCCACTGCAACTTTCCGCCAAAACAAATTTCCGTCTCTAAATATGGAGCAGGTCTCCCGGTTCGACATTAACGGCACCATCGGCTCCAAGATTTCCGTCTCGGTCTCTCAAGATTCCAAAACCGATATCCCTCTTGCCAATCGCATCATTATTCGATATAAGGGCGACGAAGATGACATCATCAAGACCATTGAGGCCGGCAATACCACTCTTTCCTTACCCAATACCCAGTTTGTCGGATATTCGTCGCGGATTCAGGGTCTTTTCGGTATCAAGACTCAGGCTCAGGTCGGCGGCCTTAATTTGACCGCCATCGCCAGCCAGGAAAAGGGGACTACCGAGCGCAATTCCATCACCGCGACCGGCAGTAGCAATAAAACTTATGTCCGCGATTACCAGTACGCCGATGGCCGCATATTCGATTTGGGTTTACCCAGCGAATTCAAGAAAGGCGACGTTATCACCAATCTAAGAGTTTTCAAGGTGGTCATAACGTACGGTAACGATAATACCGCCAAACTCAAGGCGAATTTCTGGGTGGATCCGAGCGACACGGCCAATCCCGCGTACACCAGCGAATCAGGATATTCTGAAAATGTCCAGGAATTGAACCGCGATGAATTCGACCAGTACCGGCCATACTATGCTGTTATCTTCGAAGCCGCCAATGGCGGCTCTCAGGGAATGATCGGCGTATATATGGTCGTTAAACATTCGAATGGTGATTCGACCATATACGGCGATATCTCCAAACTGCCCTACAGTTTGAAATTGATTAAAAGCGCCAGTCCGTACTATGGCCAGAAAACCTGGAAATATCTCTGGCGAAATGTCTATTATCTTAACAGCACAAATATCGATGTTAGCGGCCTCGATATAAAAGTTTTCAAGGGCGGCAGTAGTACCGAAGGAGATAACAGTAATCTCGATAATCAAAACGGTACTCCCTATATTCAGATTCTCGGCCTGGATCAAACCGGTCCATCTAATACGGGGGATAAGGATAATCGGACCGATGTGGACAATACCAATCTCGTTGACCCCATGCGCGGTCTCCTGATTTTTCCCAGCCGTAATCCCTTTAATGACACCATCGGTTTCGGCGGAAAGACGCTTGACGAAAAAGTTCCCGAAATTGATTCGCTTGGCAGCAGCTATCTCGATATTGTCTCGCACAGCAAATATTATATTGAGGTCAGCAATCGCAGTCGCTTGACCGAGATAAGTTTGGGGCGGCCCAATATTATCGAAGGCTCGGAACGAATCACCGTCAATGGTGTTGCCCTGGTCAAAGGCGAAGATTACGATATTCAATACGACTTCGGGCAGATAAGATTTCTCAAAGAAGACGCCATTGACCCCAATTCCAATATTAATATAGAATACGAGTATACTCCTTTTATCTCTGCCGAAAAGAAATCCCTCTTTGGAATTCGAGGTGAATATGAGGTCAACAACAATCTGAAACTCGGTTCCACCTATCTATACAAATCGGATAAAGCCACCGATCGTAAGCCCAAAATCGGCCAGGAAACATCCCGGGCCACCGTTCTCGATGCCGACGGCACTTTCAAAATGCAGCCGAATTTTCTATCGAAAGTTGTCAACCTTCTTCCTCTCTATTCCACGAATGCCAATTCCAATCTCATGATATCCGGGGAAGTCGCCAAATCATACCCCAATCCCAATGTCGATGGTGTCGCCTATCTCGATGATTTTGAGGGAACGCGCGATTCCTATTCCCTCGGGGTTCTGCGCTCCACCTGGACGGCATCATCAAAGCCGGCTGTTCTGGATACCGCTACCCGTTATCGCGGCAACATAATCTGGTTCAATCCTTATGATCTGATTGCGACGCGTGAAATTTGGAACAGAGAGGTTTCCGCTCAGGAGAGCGGCACACAGACTCTGTCTCTTGTTTTCAATCCCGGGAGAGTTGACAAACGTTGGGGAGAAACACCGGATTCTGCGGCCGTCAGCCAGGGTCCGGACAGCGCCTGGGCCGGTATTATGCGCTATCTTCCTCTCGGATCGGCCAATCAGGACCCTACACAATTACTGGAACTCCGGGTGCGCGGCTATGAAGGCATTCTTCATATTGATCTGGGCCGAATCTCCGAGGATGTCAACGGCAATGGCGCCGATGACGAAGAAGACATTCCCAGCGCCGGCGGCTATCGGAACCGCTTGTATGATCCCGGTGAAGATGTCGGATTGGACGGAAAAGTAGATTCCGCCGAAACCGGCTATAACGCCCTTACTAATCCCGATCCGAACGGCGATGATTGGAATTATACCAATAAATATGATTATTCTCATATAAACGGCACGGAGGGAAATAAGGAGGATGCCGATCGCACTCGTCCCGATGGTGAAGATATTTCGGGAAACGGCGGTATCGATAAGGAAAACAGTTATTTCTCATACAAAATCGACCTCTCCTCGCGCGACTTCTATGTCGAGGGATCCGATTTCCATCAATGGCGGACTTTCCGTATTCCCCTTAAAGACTCGGCCTCCGTCGACACCGTGGTCGGTACCCCCATCTGGTCCCAGATAAATTATGCTCGTTTGTGGGTGGAATCACCCCGAGGTGACAGTATCGAAATAAATATCGCGGCTCTGGATTTGATCCAGTCGCTCTGGCGTGACACCTTGAAAACGGCCGTTCCTAACGAGGTGACAACATCGGAATTTAAAGCCGCCGTCGCCAATACTCAGGAAAACATCGATTATTACCCGCCTCCCGGAGTAACCGGCTTTTACGATAAGAATAAGGGTATTACCGAACCGGAGCAATCCCTTGCCTTGCATTATGAAAATCTGGTAAACGGCGACACCGGTATTGCCCGGAAAATTCTATTCGATACTCCCAACCTAATGGGGTACCGCACCCTTAAAATGTTTGTCCATGGCGATACCGGCACCGTGCACCAAAATATCTTATTTTTCTTCCGGGTCGGTCCCGATAGTCTGAACTACTATGAATTTCATACCGTTCTGGAGCCCGGTTGGTCGGAGAAAAATAATGTCGTTATCGATTTCAATGCCATCACCGGCATCAAGGAATACCTCAACAAGAGCCGGGCTTCTTCGCAGAGTAACCTGCCCTATGATACCACCGTCGGTAACTACCGCATTTTTGGTCAGCCCAATATCACCAAGATAAAATATCTGGCCTGCGGGGTGGTCAACCTGGATACGACCCAGGCGGTAACCGGCGATGTCTGGGTTGATGAATTACGACTCGACAATGTTCGGCGGGATGTTGGCACCGCCGCCCGTGTCACCGCCAGTGGCAACCTGGCCGACTTGCTTTCTTACAGTGCCGGGGTGAATTTCCAGAATAGTTACTTCCGACAGATATCGTCGTCGACCCGAGGTGGTTCTGCCGATAATTTGGGAAGCGGTCACTCCGTCACCAGTTACAATTTCGGTATTAACTTCGGCATCGATAAATTTCTGCCGCGTGCCCTGAATGCTTCCATCCCCGTTTCCCTGACTTATTCCAAATCGACCGATGTGCCCCTGCTTCGTTTTGGATCCGATATCATCTTGCCTACGGAACTGCGCGATAGTGAAAGTTCCGTCGGTATTTCCCGCAGTTTATCGGTCTCCGAAAGTATGAACCTGAAGACCAGAAATCCTTTTTTCTCACTCCTGCTGAATCGTATCCGGTCGAACTTTTCATATAATCGGAGTCAGGGACGGTCTCCCGCGGCCCCATACTCATTTAACGAAAATTATCATGTCGGCAGCCGCTACGAACTTACTTTCACCAATGTTCCCGGAATTAAACCGTTTTTCTGGACCAAGCCGATTCCGCTCCTGAATAAATTGAGTGGCAATCATTTCTATTTATTGCCCAATACTTTCAGCACCAGCGGCGATTTTAACCGCACACTCAGTCTTTCGGAAAATTCCAGCAAGTATAAATCCAGCAGTTTCAGGCGTGATTTCCGCTACGACATGCGCCTTTCGTACAAAATCTCCGAAAATTTGAATTTCAATTACAACCTCGATTCCAAAAGGGATATGACCGATCCCAACACCGTTCGGTTGAAACTGAGCGATTTACATTTGGGTAAGGAAACCAATTACTCTGAAAACTTCGGGGCTTCGTATGCCCCCAACCTGTTCCCCTTTTTCACTCATCGTTTCAATTTCTCCACTGCCTATCGCGAAGATTTAAATATTATTGACAATACTCTGAATATTGGGGCCACCAAATCCTATGGTATCAGCGGTGATTTCAGTATCGGCAAAATGTTTCCCGGAAATAAAGGGAATGCGGATGCGCGCGTGGTGACTCGTCGGGGCGTGACAAAGGTTGAAAAAAAGAAAAATATCCTTGACCAGATTTTCGCCCCTATCAACACCATTATGCATATGCTCACCGGCTGGATTAATCCCATAACCTATGAGTACAATCAGCGATACAATTATTCCTATACGGGATTGAAATCTCGGGCCACCTGGAAGTTCCGATTCGGCATCACGGAGAGTGTGGGGGCTCCGATTGATTCTTCCTCGACTACACAGGGTCGCTCCACCTTCACATCGAAAAATACCGGAATTTCTCTCGGAACCGGCTTCGATTTTCTTGGCGGCATCCGTACCGATATTTCCTACAGCAAGAAGATCAATAAGGACATAATCAAGCCGATCAGCCCGCAGAAAGATATCCAGACCAGTTTCCCTGACATACGGTTTTCCATCCGGCCTCTTAAAACTTTCAAACTGCTAAATCCCCTTATCCGACGCTTCAATCCTCGAACCGGATATTCCAAGAGTCGCTCCGAAACCATCAATCTGCAAACGGGATTCAAAGTCGTCGACCGGACTTCGACCACTCAGCGGCCCCTATTATCATTCAGTTTTGATTTGTTGAACGGCTTGAGCGTGGCCGTCAATTCCGATAAAGCGGTCACGGAGGAAAAATATTATAATTCCGACAACGGACGAGTGACCACCAAGAAACGGGATCGCACCACCAATCAGAGTATTTCCGCGAAATACTCCTTCTCAGCCCCGACCGGTATCAAAATTCCGTTTCTCGGCCGAATGAAGTTCAATTCAACCATGTCAATATCGGTCGATATAAACTTCCGGAAGCAACGACTGGAAAGCGCCATTGAGGATAATCCCCTGGCTTCTTCGGGAGAACGGACGGATTTTTCGGTTATCCCCAATATTTCTTACACCTTCTCCTCGCAGATTCGCGGCGGTATCTCCGGCCGCTGGCAGGACACCAACGATATTTCTCAGCAGACCAAGACCCATGCCCGTGAGGTTCGCATCTGGGTTGATATCCGCTTCTAAAATATTTGGTTGACTTTCCTCATCACCTTGCGTTCCTTCATCTATAATTTGGAGAATTATTGATGCGTTTCCCTGTGATATTCTTCATGGCGTTTTTATTTGCCGCCTGCTCTTCCAGGAAGGAAATAATCCCGCCGGCTTTTAAGGGAGAAGAGGCTTTTGATTGTCTTGTCAAACAAGTTTCGTTCGGACCGCGCGTGCCCGGAACCGAAAATTCCCGTCACTGCCAGGAGTATTTGATTTCCTTCTTTGAGTCTCTAGGCGCGCAGGTTGACACCATGCAATTTATACATCGGAATCCCCTGACTTTCGAGGAAACCCCGATGGTGAATATCTTGGTTCATTTTCACGGCACCGATTCCGACTCGAAAGCACGGTATCTGCTGGCCGCTCATTATGACAGCCGGCCCCGGGCCGAAAATGACAGCGACCCCGCCAAAAAAATTCTTCCCATACCGGGAGCTAATGATGGGGCTTCGGGGGTGGCTGTCCTGATGGAATTGGGCCGCCTGTTTTCAGAAGTTAAACCGCGCGTCAATGTCGATATGGCCCTCTTTGACGGGGAAGATTGGGGCGAGGCCGGTAATCTTGATGAATATTTCCTCGGTGCAAAGAACTTTGTCACCAGAATCCCTCGCGACCACTATCGCTTTGCCATCCTTCTTGATATGGTGGGGGATAAGGATCTGAAAATTTACAAGGAGCAATTCTCCAGCGAATACGCTCCCAAAATCACCAATTTAATCTGGAAAACGGCGGCTGAACTGGGACAGAAAGCCTTTGTCGATTCGGTCGGATATGCGGTTTACGACGACCATCTGTCCCTCCTAACTATCGGCATCCCCGCCGCCGATGTTATTGATTTTGTTTATCCTGAATGGCACACCAGCCATGATACACCCGAAAATTGCTCTCCCCACTCCCTGGCTTCAGTAGGCATGGTCATAAGTACTCTTATTTACAGGCTGTAAAATGGATGATTTTATTATCAAATCGAAAAGAGATATCCCCGCCGTTGAAATTGTCTCGTCCGATGAAGACTTGTTAAAGGAAAGCCGCGGATTACCGCGCCCTCTTCTTGTAGAAATTGTCAGGGCGGCAATCGAAACGCTTAAATTGGAGTTGGGCCAAAAATATGATGAAATCTTATTCGCCGGCTTCAAGGTGAAAATCATTACTGAAATTAAAAAATTCCAGAGAAAGAAAATTGGCCGTGTAATTAACGGAACAGGCATCCTCGTGCATACCAACCTTGGCCGCGCTCCCCTATCGGAAGACCTCTTCAATAAAATTAGGAATCAAATCACCGGTTATGGAAATCTTGAATTTGAAGTCGATACGGGTAAACGGGGTCGACGCGGCGAGTTGGCCGAAAAATTATTGGCTCTATTATCCGGAGCCGAAGCGGGAATTATAGTCAATAATAATGCCGCCGCCCTGTTTTTAATCCTCAACACTTTTGCCAATAAGAAACCGGTTCTGATCTCCCGGGGCGAATTGGTGCAAATCGGGGGCGGTTTTCGCATCCCCGATATTATTCGTCGTTCCGGAGCCCGCTTGATTGAAATCGGCACCACCAATATTACTACTCTGGCCGACTACAAAGAGGCTCTTGAACAGGAACCGGCCCTTATCCTGAAAGTGCATCGCAGCAATTTTTCCGTCTCCGGCTTTACTGAGGAGGTCACGCTCAAAGATCTGGCTCGGTTGGGTGACCAGAATAATTTGCCGGTCATAAATGATCTGGGGAGTGGAGTCTTCGTGGATACCTCCGATTTTGCCGGCAAACACGAATCGACAGTACAAAACTCCGTCCGTGACGGCGCCGCTTTAACCTGTTTTTCCGGCGATAAATTACTTGGCGGCGTTCAAGCCGGACTGATTGTCGGGCAAATGGAGATGATTACCCGGTTGAAGAAAAACCCGATTTATCGGGCCCTGCGCGTCGATAAAATTATTTTTTCGGCTCTCGAGGAACTGCTGGGTTATTACCTCGATGATTCCTGGCGCGAAAATGTTAAATTGTGGAGCCTGGCCGCGGTCAGAGAATCGGAGATGTACGAAAAGGGCCGGAGGCTCTTAAAACAAGTGGATGCCGGAGACAAAATAATTCTGGAGGGTTCGCAGGGTGAAATGGGTGGTGGCTCTCTTCCGGGAGTCCCCCTGCCTTCGGTCGCCCTTGTGTTTCGTAGTCGCCTGGCGCCGCAAAAATTGGCGCAGTTGTTTCGATCCGCCGAATTACCGGTAATCGGCCGAGTCACCGCTGATAACTTCATTATCGACCTTAAGGCGATTGACGATAATGAATTCGAATTACTTGCGGCAACAATTATAAATTTGCTTCCCCAGATTTGAGTTATGATAGTCATAGGTACTGCGGGCCATATCGATCATGGTAAATCATCAATCATAATTCGCCTGACCGGCATTGATCCGGATCGTCTGCCTGAAGAAAAAGCGCGCGGCATGACTATCGACCTCGGTTTCGCCTGGTATGATACCAGCGATGGCAAACGTATCGGGATTGTCGATGTTCCCGGGCATGAGCGATTCGTGCGTAACATGATCGCCGGAGCGGGAGGCATCGACGCCGTTCTGCTGGTAGTCGCCGCCGATGACGGTTGGATGCCGCAAACCCAGGAACATCTCCAGATAACCAAATTACTCGGCATCAAATACGGCATCATCGTGATTTCAAAAATTGACCTGGCCGACCGCTACTGGGTGGAAATGGTTGAAGAAGATATCAGGGCCCGGCTCAAGGGCACCTTTCTGGCCGACGCCCCGGTGGTCAAGGCTTCTGCGGTCAGCGGGGAAGGGATCCCTAGGCTCAGAGAAGAGATCGAAAAGCTGGCCGGAAAAATCATGGAGCGTGAGAATATTTTAAAACCTCGTCTCTATATCGACCGCTCCTTTGTATTGTCGGGGCTCGGGGGCGTGGCCACCGGAACGTTGCGCGGTGGGACTCTTTCCGCAGGGCAGGAAATAGCGATTTTCCCCTCCCGTCGGAAAGGAAAAATCAGAACCATTCAATCCCATAATAATCAGGTCGAAACCGCTCAACCGGGTCAGCGGACCGCAATTACCTTCACCGGTCTTGATAAAGATTATATCATACGCGGCGGCGTTGTTACCACACCGCAGTTAATTGAGACATACCCTGATTCGCCGGTTTTGGCCGTAAATCTGAAAGTGATCGAAGAGTCGCCTTTCCCCCTTGAAGACAAACGTCGCCTTCTCATGATCCTGGGAACCACCGAAGTCGAAGGGGAACTCCGGCTGACCGCTGATTCGTCACTTTTTCCCGGCCAGAGCGACCTGGCTTTCTTTCGGCCCTATGGCCCCATCCTGGCTTTTATCGGTGATCGCTTCATTTTCCGCCTCCCGACCCCACAGGTGACTGTCGGCGGCGGAGAAATTCTCGGTTTTCTGGATAATGTTCCTAAGAAGAAGGACTATCAATTGTACGAGTATTTGACTGCGCGGATCAATTTGACACCGGAAAATCTGGTTCGCTCTGAAATTTTACGATTGCCGCTGGTCAACCTCCGGAAATCGCTGCTGCACTCGAATCTTTCACAAGCCGAAATGACCGAATTAGTCGCTCGCCTGATTGAATCCGGTTTTATTAAAGAATATAACGGTCTTTACTTTCGACCGGAAGAAATGAAAGCGCTCCAGGCCGAAATCCTTATTGGAATGAAAAATGAATTTGATAAGCGGCCCCATATCGATGGGCTTCAGGCCGATCAGATTGCGCATATCTTGAATCGGAAAGTACTTGATTTGGAGACGGTTCTCGAATTAATGACTGACGGAGGCATTCTGGCTCGAAAAAAAAACCGCTACGATTTGCCCGGGCGAATCATAACGGTAACGGGAGAATTGAAACAGGCAGCCGATGAGATTGAAAAGAGACTTATTGCCGGCAAGTATGCGCCGCCATCAATCGATGATTTGACCGACGGTACCAAAATCAAAAGGGACGCCTTTGACTATCTGGTAAACATCGGGCAGGCCGTGAAGGTCACCGGAGGGCTTGCCTTCCATCGCTCCCACTGGAATGAAATAATCGCGATAATTCGAAATACCCTCGATCGGGGAGAGGCCTTGACCGTGGCGTCATTGCGGGAGAAATTGGGAAACTCCCGAAAATATGCCGTTCCGATTCTTGAAGAAACCGATCGCATAAATATCACGGAACGGCAGGGCGATATCCGTATCAAGGGAAAGAAATATGACCAGAAATAACCTTTTTTACAACGGGAAAATATATACTCAGGCCGAAGGTCTGCCGCCGGTCGCCGATTCCATGGCCGTAAGCAATCATACCATTATTGCCGTCGGCCATCATCTGGAGAAGGATCCCGATTTTAAATTCTATCGAAAATTCGATTTGCGCGGGAAAACGGTCATTCCCGGGCTGGTCGATTCTCATACCCATTTTTATTTTATGGCCATCTCCCTTGGCAATGTTCATCTGGACGGAGCCAAATCGATTGCCGACGTCCTGAATAGAATTAGGCGCCATGTCCGGACCTTGTCTAAAAATGAATGGGTCATAGGCGAAGGTTTTTCCCCCGATCAATGGGATAAATACTTGATGCCTGACCGCTGCATGCTTGATAAAGTCACCGGCGGGCGTCCTGCCGCCATTTTTTCCAAAGATACCCATATGATGTGGGCCAACTCCGCGGCTCTGGCGCTGGGTGGCATTGCCCGCAACTCACCCGACCCCTCGGGCGGGACGATTGTCCGGTTTGATGACGGCGAACCGACCGGCATATTGAAGGAAATTCCGGCCTATTTCCCGGTCTTCAAAAAAATAAAAAGGCCGCCCCGTGCCAAAGCCGAACAATTATATCGCCGCGCCTTGGAGATAATTTATTCCCGCGGGGTGACTGCCGTTCATTCCTTTGACGGCCCCGATGCTCTGCCGTTTTTTACCGAAAAGGCCGCCAAAGGAGCTCTCGGCCTCAGAATCAATTATTATCCTCCTGCCAAAGTTCTGCCGGAACTTAAAATAGCCGGCGTCAAAGGACCGTTCGGCAATGATTATCTTCAAATTTCCGGAGTGAAAATCTTTGCCGACGGTGCTCTTGGCAGTCAGACCGCGCTCTGCTTTGATAAATATGACGGTTCCCAAAACAACTTCGGGATTGAAGTCACGCCCAAAAAGGAAATGCTGCGTCTTATCAAAAGTGCCGATTCTATAGGTCTGCCCTGCGCCATACATGCCATCGGCGATAAAGCCATATGTAATGTGCTTGATTGCGTCTCGCGCGCCCCTCGTCTCAAGAACGGCGCTCGCCATCGTATCGAGCATCTGCAAATGATCCGTCCGTCCGATGTCGATCGCGTAAAAAGACTCGGCATTATCGCCTCCATGCAGCCGACTCATTGCCCTTCCGATGTTCACCTTATCAGGAAATACTGGAAGAAGCGTGCTAAAAATTGCTATATATTCAATACCTTTCTTAAGAAAAATATCCCGCTGGCTTTCGGCTCCGACGCTCCCATTGAGCCCCTTGACCCTTTGGCCGGAATCGATGCCGCAGTTAATCGTTTCATTCCCGGGACAAAAAAATCGTTTAATCCAAAAGAAAAAATTTCCGTAAGTCAAGCAATCCACGGCTTCACCGCCGGCGCCGCCTATGCCGTCAATAAAGAATATGAATGCGGTTACCTTCTGCCCGGATACAAGGCCGATTTTGTCATCCTTTCCGAAGATATTTACCATGTTCCGCCCGCGCAAATTGGGAGAATAAAACCTCTTGCGACCATCTTTGACGGCCGCCTTGTCTATAAAAGCCCCAAAATTTCACTTTCCTTCTGAAAACTATACCGGCCATATATTTGTTGATATTATAGCGCCGAGGCCTTAGATTATTTGGTACCCGAACGGGTAATACCTTAAAGGCAGGGTGACCTTATGTCAAAAATAATATCATTCTTTTTTATTTTTCTTCTAATATTCTCGGCCGCACATCTTCGGGCCGAAAATGTATCCGGAGATTCCGCATCGGCCGAATCGCCGCCGCCGTCCAGTCTGGTTTATGTTATGGACATCGACGGCCCCATTGTCTCGACCACCACCGATCGTGTGCTCGATGCCATCTCCCAATCGGAAAAAAACCACGCCGATCTCCTTGTCATCAGGATGGACACTCCCGGCGGATTGACCGACGCCATGTGGCCGATTACCAAGGGGATCATGAACTCCACTGTCCCGGTGGCCGTATATATTGCCCCGGCGGGAGCACGGGCCGCCTCGGCCGGAGTCTATATCACTTACTCCGCCGCAATTGCCGCCATGGCCCCCAGCACCAATATTGGCGCCGCTCATGTCGTTTCGGGCACCGGCCAGCCGATCGATTCGGTGCTCTCGGAAAAAATCATGAATGACGCCGTCGCCGCCCTCAAGGCGATGGCCGAACGTAATGGCCGCAATGCCCAGTGGGCCGAAGAGGCCGCCCGCAAGTCGGTTTCCATAACCAGCACCGAAGCCCTCAATCTGCATGTCATTAATTTTATTGCCGACAATATGGATGACCTTCTGGCCAAAGCCAACGGGATGGAAATCAACACCGTCCTGGGCAAAAAGAAAATTATCCTCACCAATCCGGTCCAGCGCCCGATCAAACGGACCTTCATACAAGCGCTTCTCGAAGTTATTGCCAATCCCAATGTCGCCTTCATCCTCTTTTCCCTGGGGGGACTTGGCCTGGTTCTGGAACTCTATAATCCCGGCTCTATCCTGCCCGGTGTGGTCGGCGGTATCTGCATTATTCTCGCCTTCTATAGTTTCCGCACCCTGCCGATAAATTACGCCGGACTGCTTTTGATTATATTCGCCATACTGCTCTTTATACTGGAGATAAAAATCGTGAGTCACGGAATTTTGACCGTCGGAGGAATCATTGCCCTTATTTTCGGCGGCCTGATGCTGATCAATACCACCGATCCGTCGTTGCGCATTTCCAAGACCGTCATCTTTTCGGTGGCCCTCGTTGTCGGCGGTTTTGTCGCCATCGCTTTCACCTATGCTCTGAAGGCCCGTCTTTCCAAACCGACCACCGGAGCCGAAGGGCTTCTCGGGCAAACCGGGGTTGTCAAATCGCGCATCGATAAAACCGGCTATGTTTATGTCGCCGGGGAATTGTGGGAGGCGTCCGCCGATGAACCGCTCGAAGCCGAAAGCGAAGTCATAGTTACCGAAGTCAAGGACCTTAAAATAAAAGTGAGGAGGAAATGGTAATATGAAAACAGGAGGCGATTTGCCATTGGTGGCCATTGGTGTTATCGTATTTTTGCTCATTATTATATTATCCAATGCCATAAAAATTCTCCGCGAATATGAACGCGGCGTCGTGTTCCGCCTGGGTCGCCTTATCGGCGCCAAAGGACCCGGCATTATTTTTCTTATCCCGATCGTGGACCGTCTGCTCAAGGTTGATCTGCGGACGATCACGTTCGACGTTCCCCCGCAGGATGTCATCACCCGCGACAACGTCTCGGTCAAGGTCAATGCCGTCGTCTATTTCCGCGTGATGGATCCCAATAAGGCCATTGTCGCCGTCGCCAATTTCTTCGAGGCGACCTCCCAGATCGCCCAGACCACCCTGCGCTCGGTGCTGGGGCAGGTCGAACTCGATGAACTTCTGGCCAACCGCGAGAAGATCAATCAGGAACTGCAGAAGATTATCGACCATCAGACCGAACCGTGGGGTATCAAGGTTTCGGTGGTGGAAATCAAGAATGTCGATCTCCCGCCGGAGATGACCCGCGCCATCGCCCGTCAGGCCGAAGCCGAACGCGAGCGGCGCGCCAAGGTGATTCATGCCGAGGGTGAATATCAGGCCTCGACCAAACTGGCCGAAGCGGCCGCGATTCTGGGGAAGGAAGAGAACGCTCTGCAGTTGCGGTATATGCAGACTCTGACCGAAGTTTCGGTCGGCAAGACCAACACCATTGTGTTCCCTCTGCCGATTGACCTTTTCATTCCGTTCCTGAAAAAGTACGGCGATATGAAGTAACGATATAATTGCGCCTGCAATGGATAGCGGGCATAGTTTTGCATTTTTGTAGATCGAAATTCCCTGCTGGGGCGGGCCTTTCGCTCGCCCTTTTTTATCCATCCGTCTCATAAGTGATAAATGTCTGAATCTGCCGATTCGCCTGTCGATGTCATTCCGGGCCCAACCCGGGATCCGGAGGGATGGGTTTTTGGCTATCATGTTGTTCGGCAAGGAATTCACGATTTGCGGCTTTCGGTTTGTTTTTCTGATACAAAAGGGGGCCCCATTTTTTGATACTTTTTCGTCATCTTTCTGGTAGTCTTTGGCTTACGGGAATATTTAGAGTGTATTTGCAGGGATTTTTGGAGCAAACGGGCATTGGCAGGATGATGGTGATCGGCTTGATCCTTATTAATAAATGGGGAATAGACGCGGATAGCCCGACAGGGCAATGATGCCGGAGATTTTTGTTTCTTCAGTGGAGCGAATAGATTTTCGTCATTTGCCATAGTACCACCTTTCTCTACCAATAGAAGGGCGGGGAAACCACATCGAATAGATATCGAAATTGTATGAATGGGAGAATGCGGTGCATAAATGATAGTGGTGGGCGGATATACCGGCTGGGAATAAAAAATATTGCATTTGGCAGATACGCCGATTTTATTGGAAGAAGTAAGATAATTATCATGGGCGGGGAATTTTATGCTGAGAAGTTGCTTGAGATGTATGGACGGGCAGGTAGGATACCTGCCGCGCATGAAATTTTTTCTGAATTGGGATGGCGGCTTCATTAACTAGAATATAATGGACGAAGATCGGTTTTTTAAGAGAGGGTTTCAATATATGAAATATATAAAATATTCTCCATTATTTTTCATTATTCTGTTTTTAACCAAAATTGACTCTGCAAATGCAATCGCTCTTACGCCAGATCAGGAATCGCGGGTCAGATCAATAATAAGGTCAGATTCCACTGTCATCAATACCAGAATGGTTTTTCTCAAAGATTCCCGTTTTGATCGTTCCAATGATACAATTGTAATACGCGAAGTTATTCGATACACTCATGATTCCATTGCTTATACGATTGTTAAGGCAACCTATCTTGAGGTAGATATGGCCGGAGGGGGAAACCGCTGGATTACGTTGATTTTTAATAATTTTGATACGCCACCCGTAATTTTTCATAATGCTCTATACGGCATAAAATTACTCGATGATATTATCCCCGGAAAGCTTCTTATATTTTATTCAGTCAGTTATTCCCATGGGTTTACAATTTGGAATGAGATATTGGCCGAATTTGGGAAGAAGGGTGAACCTTTGGCCAATCTGGAATTTTTTTCGTATGACAAGGCGGTTGAAGATTCAGTAATTTTTGAAGACCTTGATGGTGACAAAATCAAGGAAATACTGGTTCGGGTTCATACCTGGGGTGAAAGTTTCGATAAAAATATGCCCCCGGTAGATACAACTGAATATTCAGTCTATAAATATATTGCAGATGAGAATAAGTTCAAAGATTGCGGAAAGGAATCTTTCTTGATGAAAGAGGCAGAAGCCTACTGGAAGGATAAATAGTTTTTTCTGTCAGGAGAGACTCCTGACGGCGCGAGGGAAAGGGACGGCTTGCAAGAGTGGATTCCGGCCTTCGCCGGAATGACAATATAGGAGTGGACGGGCAGACTGAAGTCTGCCGCGCACGGAAAAATGGCAGAACCGCAAGACTTCGTCTGGGGTTCTGCCCTACAAGGGTTGCCCTACAAGGAGTGCTGACAATTCATAAATTCAGGGGAAAATATGCCACGGAAAAAGGGACGAATACCAAAAGATGATACTCTCGTTTCGGCGGCGATGCTTAAAAATGCTGTCAGCAATATCTTAAAAGATGTCAGACTCGATCGGACCTGGGATATTCCGTATCTGGCCGGGTACAGCCGCGACGCCAAAACTATCTATATCGACCGCCATCTGCCGAAATCGTTTGAGACACGGGGCAGGCGGATTTATGTCGATCCGTATCTGATTTTGCACGAGGCGGTGGAAAAGTCGCTCATTGACGAACTGGGGCTGGTTTATCAGCATGCCCACCAGATCGCGCTTCGGGCCGAGGAAGCAGCGGTGCGGGCCGCCGGTGTGGCCTGGCGGGAATATGATCGGTTCATGCAGAAATATATCAAGGTTGTCGGCGATGAACGTCTGACCCGTATCCCGCCCAATCTTGATATTAAGCCGTACCACGACGAGCATGATACCACAATCTTGCTGGCGATGCAGAGGGTGATTAAGAAGGAGTTGCGCAAAAAGTAATTCGAAACCCCGGTGGTTCCGACAAACTAAAACTGTCAGGAGGGACTCCTGACGGCGCGAGGGAAAGAATTTGAATAATATCGGAGTGTGAAATATGAGTCATCTGCAGAAATGGATCGGGACTGTTGTCGATGGGCTCGAAGATATGGTCGATGCCAAAGCCAAAATCACAATTCTGGAAAATTGCGGCCGGACCTGCATCTCACCGGCGTTTGTAAAAAAAGCGAAAAAACTAAAAGAAAAATCCGGCTCCAATGAAGAATTTCTGAAAAAACTGGCCAAAATCTGGAGCCATCTGAAACTTGACGGCAAAAATATCTTTGTGGTGTATAATCAATGTTACTGCCCGATGATGAAAAGTTATGAAGGGAAATTGTCGAAATCGTTTTGCCACTGCTCCCGGGGTTGGGTGAAGGAGTTGTTTGAAAAATCGCTGGAGAAACCGGTAACCGTGATACTGGAGAAAGCAATCAAGCAGGGGGATGATATTTGCCGGTTCCGGGTGAAATTGTAACAGGGAAAGTTTGTTATGGAGGAAAGATGATGAAAATTGCCTTATCGATAGTGATGGCCGGGCTGGCCCTGATGATGGTCGCTTTTCTTGTATCCGCGCAACAGCCGCCGGCCGACTCCAGTATGAAAAAAAGCGAGGTGAAAATGGAAGTCTATTGCCCCGATTTCAAGGAGGGGGAGGCGATTCCGGCGAAATTCACCTGCGACGGACAGGATCTGTCACCGGCTCTCAATATTCTCAATGTCCCCAAAGAAGCCAAAAGTCTGACTCTTATCTGCGACGACCCCGACGCGCCCTCGGGTGATTTTGTCCACTGGATAATATATAACATTCCGCTCGAAGCCAGAATGCTTCCGGAGGGGATCACGCGGGCGGTATCGTCGATTGTAAAAATTAAGGGCCAGGAATTCGCCCTTCAGCACGGCAGGAATGATTTTGGCCGTTATGGTTACGGCGGGCCGTGCCCTCCAAAAGGGAAACCGCACCGGTATTATTTCAAGGTTTATGCCCTTGATACCAAATTTGATTTTACCATCGAGGAAATCAAAAGCGGGATTACGAAGAAAATTCTGTTGGAGCGGATGAAAGATCACGTTCTGGCGGAAGCATCACTCCTGGGAACCTATCAGCGGAAATAGTCTATTCCATATTCTTGAAGGCCCGGATGATATCGTAGGGTTGTTTGGCGTCCAGCAGTTCCTGCCGAAATGACTCGTACTGCAGGTTTTCGGCCAAACCCTTGAAGATTTTGAGATAGAAACTGTCATCGTATGGCGGAGCCGCCATGATGAAGAAAAGATGTACCGGTTCGTTATCGGGGGCGTCGAAATAGTACCCCTCGCTGGAGCGCGCCACCCCTATCAAGAATTCCTTGGCCTGCATCGTCCGGATATGCGGGACGGCGATGCCGTGCCCGATGGCGGTGGTGGCCTTGCGCTCGCGGTTGATGAAATCGGTGAGCAGTTTGCAGTTATTGCCGGTCCGTCCGCTCTTGTCAAGAATAGTCACCAGTTCGGACAGAATTCTCTCCTTGTTCCGCTCCCGCCATTTACTGGAGTTGTTCTCCTCGGGGGGCGGTTCCTGCTCCACCTGAAGGTCGAGGACAATCATGTCCTCTTTTAGGAATCGCGCAATATTCATAATCTTTTCTATCGGCGGCAAGCCTATAAACCTGAATTGATTATATAGACCTGTCCGCATTTGTCAAGCGGTTTGTCGCCGTATCTTCATTGACGATAACAGGTTTTGCGCCGTATTGTTCCTATTGACAATCGCCGGCGAATTATTTACTTTCGAGCGCTATGACAATATCACCCATGTGAAAATTGATCGTTTTGTGCCGAATTAAATATATAAATGATATAAAGTTATTGGAGAACTATTGCCGTCATTCGAGAACCTCAAAAGAACCCACACCTGCGGCGAATTGACCACCAAAAATGTCGGTAACACGGTCACCCTCAACGGCTGGGTCCAATCTTACCGAAATCTCGGTGGTTTGCTTTTTCTCGATTTGCGCGACCGCTACGGGATCACTCAGGTGGTCTTTAACCCGGAAACCGTGACCCCCGAGATTTTCGAGCGGGCCGCTTTGGCCCGCACCGAGTTTGTGGTCGCGGCCCGGGGCCAAGTGCGGACGCGCCCGGCCGGAACCGAAAATAAAAATCTTGCCACCGGTGAGATAGAAATCGCCGCCGATGATTTTCATATCCTGGCCGAGTCGAAAACGCCGCCGTTCGAGATCGAAGATAATCCGAACGCCGCCGAGGTGCTTCGGCTGGAGTACCGCTATCTCGACCTCCGTCGCAAACCGCTTCAGGAAAAAATCCGGGTGCGGCACGAAGCGGCTCTGGCGGTGCGCAATTACCTGTCATCGCAGGGGTTCTATGAAATCGAGACGCCGCTTCTGATTCGTTCCACTCCCGAAGGGGCCCGCGATTACGTGGTCCCGAGCCGGGTGCAGAAAGGACGGTTTTACGCTCTCCCGCAGTCGCCGCAGTTACTCAAGCAGATTCTGATGATTTCCGGGTTTGACCGCTATTTCCAACTGGCCCGCTGTCTGCGTGACGAAGATCTCCGCGCCGACCGTCAGCCGGAACACACACAGATCGATTTGGAAATGTCGTTTGTCACCAAGGATGACGTTTTCGCGCTGGCCGAAGGGATGATGAAGCATTTGTTTAAGACCGTCCTTGGTGTCGATATTACGACTCCCTTTCCGCAGTACGAATATGCCGAGGTCATGAACCGCTGGGGAATCGATAAACCGGATCTCCGCTTCGGAATGGAAATAATCGACCTGACCGAAACCGTGCGGAATTGCGGATTTAAAGTGTTCACCGATACCATCAATAATGGCGGAGTGGTCAAAGCGATTTGTCTCAAAGGGGGAGGGGAGTACTCGCGAAGCCAGATCGACTCTCTTACGGAGACGGCCAAAAATCTCGGGGCCGGGGGGCTGGCGTACATACTCAAACAAAAGGACGGGGACAAATCGCCGATTTTGAAATTTATCGGGGAAGATATAAAAGATAAGATTTGTCGGGCCGCCGGTGCGGAGAAGGGTGACGCCGTCTTTATCATCTCGGCGCCGCGCCTGAAAGCCGAGGCGATACTGGGCCAGTTGCGTCTTCATCTCGGGCGGAGCCATCAATTGATCGATACCGGGGCGTGGAAGTTTCTCTGGGTGACAAGATTCCCGCTGTTTGAGTACAACGAAGAGATGAAACGCCTGGATGCGATGCATAACATCGTTTCGAATCCGGTGACCGAGGATCTTCCATATTTTGATGAGGCCAAAAGCGCCGAAATCCCCTTAAGTCATCCGGATCATCCGCTCCGCAAAATCCGCGCCGAGCAGTATGATCTGGTTCTGAACGGGACGGAACTGGCTTCGGGAAGCATTCGGATAAACCGCCGCGAATTGCAGAAGCAAGTATTGAATATTCTGGGAATCTCGGATGAGCGGGCGGAGAAGATGTTCGGATTTTTGCTTCGGGCGCTGGAGTATGGTGCGCCGCCGCACGGCGGTGTCGCGGCCGGGCTGGATCGTATTGTGGCGCTCATGACCGGCTCGGAGAGTATCCGGGATGTCATCGCCTTTCCCAAGACCGCCTCGGCGCAGTCGCTTATGGACGGAGCGCCGTCGGAGATCGACCCGGAACAATGGCATGAATTAGGTTTACGGCCGGATGAAAAGATATCGTAGATTTTGATTGAAGCATGAGCACCAATTTAGAAGAAAAAATTTCCAAAAGCATTAGTATCGAGGGCCTGGACCCGCGGCTCCTTTTCGGGCAGAACGATATCTTTCTCCGGATGATAGAAAAGGCCTTTGCCCCTTCGATTGTCGCCCGGGGTGACCGCATTATCATTGAGGGCCGGCCAGATGAAGTCGAGCAGGTCGCCGAACTATTTCGGGACCTTATCGCTCGTCTCGGACAAGGTGCGTTCATCACCGAGCAGTACTTGAATTACGCCGCTGAGCTGGTAAAAGAAGGGAACCACGGACCGGCGGAATTGATCGGAGAACCGAACGGCGGGCCGCTTCCCAAAAGAGCGATACGGCCGAAAACGGTCGGGCAGAAAGTATATCTCGATGCTATCGCCGAGAATGATATTGTCTTTTCGATCGGCCCGGCCGGTACCGGAAAAACGTATCTCGCGGTCGGCGAAGCGGTCGCGGCGCTTAAAAATCGCAAGGTCAACCGGCTGGTGCTGGCGCGACCGGCGGTTGAAGCGGGCGAATCGCTCGGCTTTCTGCCGGGGGATATCCGGGCCAAAGTCGATCCCTATCTGCGGCCGGTGTATGATGCCCTGCACGAAATGATGGCGGCAGAAAAAATAAAAAAATTGACGGAACTGGGAATAATCGAAATTCTGCCTCTGGCTTTCATGCGGGGCCGGACGCTCAATAATACCTTCGTCATTCTCGATGAAGCCCAAAACACGACCCCGGCGCAGATGAAAATGTTTCTGACCAGAATCGGCGAGGGATCGCGGGCGATTATCACCGGGGACATCACCCAGATCGACTTGACGGACAAACGGAATTCCGGGCTGGTTGTCATTCAGCGCATTTTGAGTGGCATCGAGGGAATAAAATTTGTATATCTTTCCGATAAGGATGTAGTAAGGCATCCGCTGGTGCAGAAAATAATCCGCGCCTATGAGCGGTATGAGAAAAGCAGACGAAAGGAGTAAGGGAAGCGGCGTCTTCCCTCTATGTATCGGGCCCTTTTAAGGCTGAAAAGATTTTTCAAACGGATTCTAAAGGTCAAGGCCGAGACTCGTCAGACTCTAATTTCCGGCGTTCGCAGCAAAATATTCAAAATTACGATACTGATTTTGGCGACGACCCTCGTGGCCTTTCTCTATCCGGGCGAGAATCTTTTCTTCCCGCTCGATTTCCCCCGGAAAGGAGAAATCGCCTTTGAGGATATTATTGCCCCGTTTCAGGTAACGGTCGCCAAAACCCCCGGCGAAATCAAAGAGGAAAAAGACGCCGCGGCGGGGGCAATTCCGGTTATTCTGGAATATGACAGTCAGAAAGTCGATTCGATATTGGCGCGCTTCACGCAATTTATGGCATCGGTCGATTCCTCGGCGAGATTTCTGAAACAGCGTCAAAAGAACGCCGGGCGGACTCCGGCTGCCCTGGATAACGTGGCCGACTCGCTTCGTAATGCGCTGGTTCTTCGGTTTCCTTTTATCGACGGCAACACTATCGGCCGCCTTTTGAAAATAGGCAATAACCAGCAGATAGCCGACGTCATCTTTGACATTCTGAAAAATGACATCTATTTCACCGGGGTCATCGCCGATGCGACGACCCTGCCGGATCTGAAATCGCGCTCCATAATCGTTCGTATCGATAAGCGGGAGATATTTCTGGTCCGCGACAAACTCCTGGATCTTCCCAGGGCCTATGTCAGTTTTCTGGCGGACCTGAATAATCGCACCATCACCGATTCTTTCGATGTCGATTTGTACTATGATCTGGGCCGGCACTTCATAATTCCGAATCTTACGCTCAACGCCATGGAGATGGAATCCCGGCGGCAGGCGGCTATCGCCGAGATTTCCCCGGTCGCCGAAGTGGTGCCCGCCGGCGAAGTGATCGCCCGGTCGGGGAGCCGCATCAATGATCGACAGGAAAAAATTCTGGAAGCAATGTATAAGCAGAAAGAGAGTCTGGTCAAGTCCCAGGGGTGGTATCTGCCGCTGGCGCCGGTCATGGCCCGGTGGCTCCTTATTCTGACCGCTTTCCTGATGCTTTACCTGTATTTGTACTATTTTCATGGTCAGTTGTTTCTTTCAAACCCCAAGGTATTTTCGCTCTTTCTGATATATGGATTGGAACTGGTCCTGATTTATTTCATCGGAACCAGATTGAATCTTTCGGTGTATCTCTATCCGGTGGCGATATTCGCGGCCCTCGTGACGATTTTATTCGATGCCGAAGTCGGCATTTTCAATGTCTTCATTCTGGCCCTTCTTCTGGGGGTTCTGCACCGTTTCAATTTCACTATTGTTCTCGTAACGATAGTTGTTGGGACGGTAACTTGTTACTCCACCCAGCAGGTCCGTCACCGTTCGGAATTTTTCCGCACCATCGTTTATTTGAGTTTGACCTATGTGGTATTGATACTTCTAATCGAATCATTCAAAGTCTCTCCGCCGGACGAAATTATAAATCTGGCCGGTCTGGGTCTGGTTAATGGCATCGTCTCGCCGATTCTGACCATCGGCCTCCTGCCGATATTCGAATCGCTTTTCGGATTTACCACCGATATCACCCTTCTGGAACTTTCGGATTTGAATCATCCCCTCCTGAAGCGGCTTTCTCTGGAAGCCCCCGGAACATATCATCATTCGATAATAGTCGGCAACCTGGCCGAAGCGGCCGCCAAATCGATCGGGGCCAATTCGCTTCTGGCGCGGGTCGGGGCATATTATCATGATATCGGGAAAATGGAGATCCCGGAATATTTCGTGGAGAACCAGTTGGGTATCAAGTCCAAACATGACGCCCTGACGCCGACCATGTCGGCTATCATATTATCCTCGCACGTCAAGAAAGGACGTCTCCTGGGCGAAGAGGCCGATCTGCCCGACGAGGTGCTTAATTTCATCGAGGAGCACCACGGAACGATGACCATGAATTATTTCCTCAATAAGGCGAAGGAACTGGGCATCGAAAATCCGCCCATCGATGATTTTCGCTATCCCGGCCCCAAACCGCGGACGCGGGAGACGGCGATCGTAATGCTGGCCGACACGACCGAAGCCGCCAGCCGGACCCTGGCCAATCCCAAACCGGCGCGGATCAGCACGCTTGTCCAGAATATCATCAATGACCGATTTCAGTCCGGAGAATTGGAGGACTGCCCTCTGACATTGAAGGATCTGGCCGATATCAGGGAATCGTTCACGCAAATTTTGATCGGAGTTTTTCATTACCGCATCGAATATCCGAAAAGGGAAGAGACCCAGGCATGAGAGTCCAAATTTTCAAAAATGCCCCCGGCCGAGTTCCGCGGTCGAAGATAATCGATCTGGCGGCGAGAATCGGCAGGGGAGAAAAAAAGCAAAAGACTCGGGCCAATATCGTTTTTATCGACGACCCGACCATCAGAAAATTGAATACCCGCTTTCGGCACATAAATAAATCCACCGATGTTTTGTCATTCAATCTCGGCGACGGCAAGGATGAGGACGATTTGCTGGGAGAAGTTTATATTTCCCTGGAGACGGCGTTTCGCGACGCCGCCGATGACGGTATCGGCTTTGACGAAGCGATTCTCAAATTATGCTGTCACGGATTATTGCACCTTCACGGATATGATCATATGAAACCGGCCCAGGCCGAAAAGATGCGAAAAAGAGAAGAGCAGTATCTCCGCAGAGGCGAACGATGATACTCATTCTTTATTTCGTGCTGATACTGCTTATCTTTTCCGTCGGTTATATATTTTCCCTGCACTTTCTTATTTCCTATCTGGCGCCGGAGGATCTGGAGCCGATTGCGGGGCGGTTGTCGGGTCTGAGCCGGCGCTATCTGCTCGAGGTACTTGCCAGCCATCGCGTGGCCATTCAATTGAGTGTCGTCATTAAATCCCTGTCGATTGTAACGGCATCCTTTCTTGCGACTCTGATCGCTCAGCGGGTGGCGCCGCTCTATCCAATCAGCCAGAGCATTGCCGTAATAATCAGTCTGGTAGTGGTCTGGGTGCTTTATCTCTTTTTCCTGGAATATCTGCCGCGCCGGCGGGCGGCCCAGCCGATCGACAGGAGCGTCCTGAAATTCCTGCCTCTGTTCGCGCTGGCCTATCTGGCCCTGAGGCCGTTGCTTTTGGTGTATCGTCGGTTGTTCAGTTTTCATCAGAAGGGTCTGACGGAAGAAAGAAAAGAGGATTTGGTGGAGCGGGCAATAGAGACACTGGCGGAGCGATCCGGTGTGAGTGAACCGATTGTCGAGGAAGAAGAAAGGGAAATGATCGGGCAAATCTTCCAACTGAACGTCACCGAGGTCCGCGAGATAATGGTTCCGCGAATTGATATTAAAGGATTACCCAAGGGGTGCCGTCTTGACGATGTCAGACGGCTGACCGATGAAGTCGGCTATTCCCGATACCCGATTTACGATCAGACCATCGATAATATTTTAGGCATATTATACATCAAAGATCTCTTCACGGAATTGCCTTTTCCGGTTGATGAAGCGGCATTCGATGTCGCCAAATATATGCGGAAACCGCATTTCATACCGGAAACGAAAAAAATAAGTGTTCTCCTGTCCGAGTTCAAGGCCGAGCGGGTCCATATGGCGATTGTGGTCGATGAATACGGCGGGACGTCCGGTTTGATTACGATGGAAGATATCCTGGAAGAGATTGTCGGCGATATTAAGGACGAACATGATTACGAGCCGGCGGAGATGACCAAATTGCCGGACGGCTCTCTTTTAATCGACCCGGGAATCTCGGTGGAAGAATTAATCGAAGAATTGAATCTGGAATATGAAACCGAAGATTTCGAAACGGTCGGAGGCCTGATTTACGATCTGGTGGGCTCGGTTCCGACTGTCGGATCCACGGTAGGTTGGAAGGGGCTTTTGCTGGAGGTCGCGGGCGTAGAAGGTCAAAGAATTACACAGGTAAAGGTGCGGCTCAAAAGAGGGGCGGAAACTCAATAAGGACTCTAACTATATTTCATATCTAATTAGCAATCAATAAATTATAAAACCATCAGGTGCCGGTCGACAGCCGGCTTTTTATTCCTCAAAATTGATTTCAATATCGAAGGGACCTCCGGCGTATATCTGGCATCCTGGACAGAAGCAGCTAATTTTGGTTTGATTTGAAAGATAAAAAGAATAAATTAGTTTCTCAAATTGCATTTGGAGGAAAAAGAGGTGACCAAGTCTAAAGAAGACATTCTGCGGCTGATTGACGATGCCGACGTGCATTACATCCGATTGAATTTCACCGACATCCTGGGCCGCCTGAAAGGAATGTCGATTACTCGTTCCGAAATTGAGACGATTCTTGAACGCGGCCAGGGTTTCGACGGTTCATCGATTGAAGGGTTTGTCAGAATTGAAGAATCAGATTTGATGGCCATCCCGGATTTCCGGACGTTCCGCATAATCCCCTGGGATATCGGCGGAGAACGTACCGCCATGATGTTTTGCGATATTCAGAATCACGACGGGACCCCGTATGACGGCGATCCGCGCTGGGTTCTGAAAAGAACTTTGGAGAAACTGGCTCAGAAAGGCTGGACGGCGTACCTGGGACCGGAATTGGAGTTCTTCTATTTCAAAGATGAGATGACCCCGGAAGCGATCGATCAGAGCGGCTATTTCGATTATGAATCTTTTGACCTGGGAACGCAGGTGGTTAAGAAAACGGTCACCGCGCTCGAACTTATGGGTATTCCGGTGGAGTGTTCGCACCATGAAGTCGCTCCCAGCCAGCAGGAAATCGATCTGAAATATCAGGAAGCGCTGATAATGGCCGATTTCGCCCAGATTTATAAATTCGTCGTCAAGGAAGTGGCCGCCGAAAATGAAATTTATGCTACGTTCATGCCGAAGCCGATATTCGGTGAAAACGGCTCCGGAATGCATACTCATATGTCGCTTTTCAAAGGGGATACCAATCTGTTCTACGATAAGGATAATGAATATCAACTGACCGAACTGGCGCGTCATTTTATGGCCGGCATTTTGACTCATGTCAAAGAGATTACCATGGTGCTGAACCAGTGGGTCAATTCCTATAAGCGACTGGTGGTGGGTTACGAAGCGCCGGTGTATGTATCCTGGGGGCGGCGCAATCGCTCCAGTCTGGTGCGGGTGCCGATGTTCAAGGCCGGTCATGAAAAATCGACCCGCATTGAACTGCGCTCACCCGACCCGGCCTGCAATCCGTATCTGGCTTTCGCCCTGATGCTGTCGGCCGGCCTGCAGGGAATCGAGAAAAAATACCCGCTCCCCAGCCCGATCGAGGAAAATATTTTTGAAATGAGCACCGAGAAACGGGCCAAGTTGAAAATTGACTCTCTCCCGGATTCGCTCGAGAACGCCATCCGGGAAACGGAAAAATCGAAACTGGTACGGGAGACGCTGGGAAATCATATTTTCGATACTCTGATTGCCAATAAGAAGGTGGAGTGGGATGAATATCGAGTCAATGTCACCAACCACGAAATCAATAAATATCTGTCGTTCCTGTGATAGATAATTATATCAAACTCTCGGCGGCGGCTATTGTAGCGGGCATAAAAAGGAAAGATTTCAGCGCGGTCGAGATTTGTATGACGGCTCTCGGGGAAGCCGGCGGGACCGGCCGCCGGCTCAACGCCCTTATCACTGTCACCGAAGAAAAAGCGCGGCGGCAGGCCGAAGAAACAGATCGGCAGGTCGCCTCCGGAACCTGCGACGGGCGCCTGGCCGGAGTTCCCATCGTTTTGAAAGACAATATCTGCTATCGGGATTATCCCACCACCTGCGGCTCAAATATTCTGAAAAACTTTATTTCCCCCTATGATGCAACGTGTACAAAAAAATTGATCGAAGAGGGCGCCGTAATAATCGGCAAAAGCAATATGGATGAATTCGCCATGGGTTCCTCCAACGAAAATTCGTTTTACGGTCCGGTGCTGAATCCAGTCGAACCCAATCTGGTTCCGGGGGGATCCTCGGGCGGATCGGCCGCGGCGGTGGCGGCAGGAATAGTCCCGATCGCGTTTGGTTCCGAAACCGGGGGATCGGTGCGTCAGCCGGCGGCATTCTGCGGGGTCTATGGATTAAAGCCGACTTACGGAGGAATTTCTCGATACGGATTGGTGGCTTTTGCGTCATCGATGGATCAAATCGGCCCGATGGCCAGGGATGTCGAGGATCTGGCGCTCGCATACAGTGTCGTTTCGGGACGGGACGAAAACGACTCGACTTCGGTGGCTTTTGCTCATCCCGACTATCCTGAAATACTGAACACCGGCCTGAAATTCCGCTTCGGGGTCCCCAGAGAATTCTTCAAAGAGGGGATCGAAGAAGAAGTGAAGAAAGAGGTGGCCGGAGTCATTGAGAATCTCAAGAAAAATGGCCACCGTGTGGAGGAAGTCTCCTTGCCCCACAGCCCGCTGGCCATAGCGATTTATTATATTATCGCCGATGCCGAAGCGTCGTCGAACCTGGCCCGGTATGATGGCGTCAGGTACGGCTTGCGCGAAACTGATGAGGAACTGATAGGGATGTATCGGAAGACCCGATCGACAGGTTTCGGTGAGGAAGTAAAAAGGCGCATCATGCTGGGGACTTATGTTCTTTCGTCGGGCTATTACGATGCTTATTACCATAAGGCCCAGCAGGTGCGGGAATTGTTACGGCTCGATTTTGAGAAGGTATTCGAAAGGGTTGACTTATTGATTACCCCGACCTCCCCGACCGGAGCATTCAAGTTGGGTGAAAGGTTGCATGACCCGTTGGCGATGTATCTTTCGGACATCTTCACGGCGCCGGCCAATCTGGCCGGAATTCCCGCGATTTCGATTCCCTGCGGTGCAACCGCTGACAGCCGTCCGATCGGGCTGCAGTTAATGGCGCCGCCGTTTGGCGAAGCCACCCTGTTTCAGGCGGCGAAATTATTCGCTGCTTTAAGGAATTGAACATGGCTTTATTCAATTCGAACGGGGTGAATATATTTTATGAGGATGGCGGAACCGGTGTCCCGCTCATCTTTCTTCACGGCTTCTCCCTGGATCATCGCATGTGGGAAAAACAAATTGAATACTTTTCCTCGAAATATCGTGTCATTACGGTTGACGCCAGGGGTCACGGGAAATCCGATGCTCCGGAGTCCGGGTATGCACGAGAAGATCGAGCCGGCGATATCCTGAACCTGGCCCAATATTTGAAATTGCCCAAATTTCATTTGATCGGACTTTCCATGGGCGGTGGTGATGCTCTGAGTTTCGCCATCGATTACCAGGAGAGACTTTTGTCCCTGACCCTGGCCGATTCGGTCGCCGCCGGTTACAAACCGAAAACCAAATTTCGCGACTACGCGGAACTTTTCCAGCAGTTGCCTACCGCCGAAGCGAAAGAGAAATTTATCGACGCCACCTTGGCCTATTATGTCGATCGGGATCCCGAGATCAGACAGAATTTGGAGCAAATGATGCTTCTGTTCAGCGGCAGACCGTTGACCGATCCGATGCGGGGGAAATATCCCAAGCGCGATGATCTTCGGCTGGCTGTAATGGTGCGTATCCCGGTCCTTATCATAGTCGGGAAAAAAGATCTGGCCTGGTTACCTTTGGCGAAAAAATTGAATGAGGTGATTCTCGATTCCAGACTGGAAATCCTTTCGGGAGTTGGGCATATGTCCAATATGGAAGCGCCGGAGAAATTCAACACCATCCTGGAAGAATTTTTGTCAAAAATAAAGGGGTAGGAGTGCCTTGCCGGACGAAGCTAAGTACATAGTCCATGATTTCGAACCGGTAATCGGGCTGGAGGTCCACGCCCAATTGACGACGGCGTCGAAAATATTTTGCGGCTGTAAAAATGAATACGGCCTGCCGCCCAATACCCTGACCTGCCCGGTTTGCCTGGGGCTCCCCGGGGCCCTGCCGGTCCTTAACAAACAGGCCGTAGAATACGCGATGAAAATGATTCTGGCCGTCGAGGGAGAGGTCAATCTTCGTTCCATCTTCGCCCGCAAAAATTATTTCTATCCGGATTTGCCGAAAGGATATCAGATCTCGCAGTATGATCATCCGATCGGCGAAAGGGGATCAGTCAAGGTTCGGTACGGAAACGGAGAGTCAAAAGTCATTCGGATCAAACGAATTCATCTGGAGGAAGACGCCGGGAAATCACTTCACCCGGAAAGAGGAGGATATTACACCCGGGTGGATCTTAATCGATGCGGCGTTCCGCTTATCGAAATAGTGACGGAACCGGATATCACTTCTCCTGCCGAGGCCCGCGAATACTTGATCAAATTGAAACAGATTTTGCGTTACCTCAATATTTGTTCCGGGGATATGGAAAAAGGGCATTTGCGCTGCGACGCCAATGTCTCGGTTCGTCCGCTTGGCTCGAGCGAACTCGGAACCAAGACGGAAGTCAAAAATATGAATTCCTTCCGGTGGGTCGAAAAGGCGCTGGCCTTCGAAATAGAAAGGCAGGTCGGTGTCATAAAATCGGGCGGCTCCATAGAGCAGGTAACCATGCTCTGGGACGAAAAAAAACAGGCGTCAGAGCCGATGCGAACCAAAGAAGAGTCGCACGATTACCGCTACTTCCCCGAACCGGATCTGGTCAATCTGGTTGTAGATGAGACTTGGCTGAAAGAAGTCAAAAATGGTCTGCCGGAATTGCCCGATAAACGCGCCAAAAGATTCGTGAATCAATATGGGATTCCGGAGTATGATGCCGGCGTCTTGACCGAAAGCCGCGAATTGGCTGATTATTACGAAGAAGTGATGAATTCTTTTGATAACGGCAAGGCGGCGTCAAACTGGATAATGGTTGAACTCCTTAAAGTCATTAATGAGGAAGGCGCTGCAATTGAGAGCTTTCGAATCGGTCCGCCGATGATAGCCGAACTGCTTAACAGTGTCAAAGAGGGCGTGATTTCCGGCAAGATGGCTAAGGAAGTTTTTGAAGAGATGGTGCAAACCGGGCGCCGGCCTAACGAAATAATCAAATCCCGCGGCCTGGTCCAGGTCACCGACGAGAGCGTGCTGAAAGAGATTATTGCGAAAATCATCCGGGAAAATCCGGACAATTTAAAAAAATATCGGAGTGGCAAAAGTCAGATTTTCGGATATTTTGTGGGGCAGGTGATGAAGGAAACCGGGGGAAAAGCCAATCCCGGCCTGGTTAACAGACTATTAAAGGAGAAACTGGATGAATTTGCCGGTTAAACTGGCCGTCTTCATATCCGGCAGCGGTTCCAACTTACAGGCCCTGATTGATTCTTCAAAGGCCGGACGGCTTTCCGCCGAAATCGTACTGGTCGTTTCCAGCCGGAACGACGCTTACGGGCTGGTGCGGGCCCAGAATGAAGGCATCAGCACCTTCGTATATCGGTCGAAAGATTTCCAGACTCCCGAGGAAGGAGCCGAGCACCTCCTTCATATTATGGAAGAGTATGATGTCGATTATATTGCCCTGGCCGGATATTTGAAAATGGTGCCGCTGTCAATTATAAGGAAATATAAAAACAGGATAGTAAATATCCATCCGGCTCTTCTGCCGAAGTACGGGGGCAAGGGGATGTACGGTCATCATGTGCATGAGGCGGTTCTGGCTTCGGGAGACACGGAATCCGGAGCCACCGTGCATATAGTCGATGAAATCTATGACCATGGAAAAATATTACTTCAAAAGAGAGTGCCGATTCATCCGGGCGATACCCCGGACAGTCTGGCAGAACGGGTCCTGGCCGTGGAACATCAAATCTACGCCGAGGCCCTCGAGCAATTGATAAAAGGAAACATATAATTATGGAAAAAATAGTCATGCAGACCAAAATCGCGGAATATCCTTTATTTTCGAAGGGGAAGGTCCGCGATGTTTATGATCTGGGCGACAGACTTTTGATAATCGCCACCGACCGCGTTTCGGCTTTCGATGTCGTCCTGCCGAACGGCATTCCGGGAAAAGGACGGGTTTTGACGCAGATGTCACTTTTCTGGTTCGACCTCTTGAAAGAAACTATCGACTCCCATTTGATCACGGCGCATGTGGATGAATACCCATCGAACCTGCGGAAATATCGCGAGATTCTTGAGGGGCGCTCCATGCTGGTGGTCAAGGCCAAAAGAATCGATATTGAGTGCGTGGTCAGGGGATATATATCGGGGTCGCTCTGGAAAGAATTACTCGCTGCCCGCAAAGGGGGAAAGGATGAGGTTCACGGATTTAAATTTCCGTCGAATTTGAAAGAGTCCGATCAATTGCCGGCGCCGATATTTACGCCATCGACCAAGGCCGAGAGCGGCCACGATGAAAATATCTCGTTTGAGCAAATGGTGAAAACTGTCGGGACGGACACCGCGGCTCTTTGCCGGGATAAATCGCTCGCCATTTATACCAAAGCGGCCGAATATGCCCGTAAGAAAGGCATAATAATCGCCGACACCAAATTTGAGTTCGGATACCATAATAATAAATTTATAATTATCGATGAAATACTGTCTCCGGACTCATCGCGATTCTGGCCGGTGAGCCAGTATACCCCCGGGAAAGGTCAGCCGTCATTTGACAAGCAGATAATCCGCGATTATCTTAACACTCTCGATTGGGATAAGACTCCTCCGGCGCCGGTTCTGCCGGATGAGATAGTGGCCAAAACATCCGCCAAATATAGAGAAGCGGAGCAACTATTGTTAGGCAAATAAAATGACAGATTTGATTAAAATAAAAAGAGCCCTGGTTTCGGTATCCGATAAGACGGGACTTCTGGAATTCGCCCGGGAACTATCGGACTTTGGCGTGGAAATTATCTCGACCGGCGGGACTCTGGCCGCGCTGAAAAAGGGCGGTATTCAGGCCGTTTCGGTATCTACTTTCACCGGCGAACCGGAAATTCTCGGGGGACGGGTCAAAACTCTCCATCCCAAAATTCATGCCGGTATTTTGTATCGCCGGGACAATAAAGAGGATATCGAGGAACTGGCTCATCATGAGTACAAGCCGATCGATATGGTCGTGGTCAACCTCTATCCTTTCGAAAAAACCGTCAGTAATCCCAAGGCGACCGAGGAAGAAATCATTGAAAATATCGATATCGGCGGACCGTCGATGATCCGCGCCGCGGCCAAAAATTTCGAAGGGGTGGCGGTGGTTTCAAATCCGAAAGACTATGAGGCCCTGGCGGCGGAAATGAAGAAGAATGACGGGGCGCTCGGGTTGGATTTCAGAAGAGTACTGGCGGGCAAAGCCTTCGCCCTGACCAATGTGTATGACCGGGCGGTCGCCGGCTATTTTGAGAAAGGACACGGAGTTTCAGGCGGTCCCCTCCCGAACCATCTGGAGTTTTCCTTCGACCTGAAATCGTCGCTACGCTACGGGGAAAATCCCCATCAGCAGGGGGCATACTATCAGGACGAGAATTATCGCGGCGCGACGTTGACTAACGCCGAGATTCTGGCCGGGAAGGAACTCTCCTATAATAATATTGCCGATATGGATGCCT
Source organism: Candidatus Zixiibacteriota bacterium (assembly GCA_900498245.1). Taxonomy (NCBI): domain Bacteria; kingdom Pseudomonadati; phylum Candidatus Zixiibacteriota; species Candidatus Zixiibacteriota bacterium. The sequence continues at coordinate 2,311,140 of LS998015.1, read as the reverse complement.
GCCTGGATATGGTGCTTGATTTCAAAGAACCGTTTGCCTGCATCGTGAAACATGCCAATCCCTGCGGGGCGGCACAGGGGAAGGCGTTGGCGGAAGCATATGAAAACGCCTTGGCATCGGATCCGTTATCGGCCTTCGGTTCGATTATCGGTTTGAATAGAATCGTCGATATGGACACCGCCAAACTGCTTCATGAAACCCAGTTTATAGAATGTATTCTGGCGCCCGGATATGAGCCGGAAGCGCTGGAAATGATGAAGAAAAAGAAAACGCGTCGCCTTCTGGCACTTCCCGACATTTTGAAGGGAAGAACCCCGGGGGAGATGGTGTTCAAATATATTCGCGGCGGATTGTTGTATCAAACGGCCGACGAAGGGGAATTGCTGGAAAGTTCCCTGCAATCCGTTACGACCAAGAAGCCATCAAAGGATGAAATAAAATCTCTTCTCTTTGCCTGGAAAATAGTCAAGCACACCAGATCAAATGCTATAGTTATCGCCAAAAACCTGGCGACTGTCGGAATTGGCATGGGGCAGACCTCGCGGGTTGATGCTTCAGCGCTGGCGGTAAAACGGGCCGGAGAACGGGCCAAAGGGGCGGTGCTGGCATCGGATGCTTTTTTCCCGATGCCCGACGGGGCCGAAGTGGCTCTCGAAGCGGGTGTATCGGCCATAATTCAGCCCGGCGGTTCCAAGGGTGATCCGGAGGTGATTGCCGCGGTCGAAAAGGCCGGGGCGGCGATGGTCTTCACCGGCATAAGGCATTTCAAGCACTAAAGTTAAGCCGCTTTCCGCAAATATTCCTTGAACGCCTCAGTTTATTCTTGCAACCGGGGCGTTTCATCATATATTTAAGGGTAGATTTTGAGGCGAGGAAAGGAATCTGAGTGGGTGACAGGATTCTGGAAATAGTGGTTCTCTTGATGTCCCAGATTCGCGAATCGAAGGGACGGATTGAGAATCTTGAAGATATGTCGGACCGGCTTAAAAGCCAGGGATTTACCGATAACGAGATAAGTTCGGCCTATTCCTGGGTTCTGGATCAACTTCAGACCGACTCCCAGTTTCTGTACAATTTTTCCCATTCCGGCAATTCTTTCCGGGTCCTGACCGACAAGGAAAGACAGCATTTTACGACCGAGGCCCTCGGTTACCTGCTCCAATTGAGATATTTGGCCCTTTTAAATGACAGTCAACTGGAGCAGATACTCGAACGAAGCAGTCTGGTGGGACCGCCGCCTGTCAACCTGGCCCAATTGAGAGTCGTTATCGGCACCGTGCTTTTCCGCGAATCGGGGCATCCGGAATTGATTCGGCAACCGGCCTACTTCTTCCAGGATGAAGAAGGGCTGATTAATTAGCATTCGGCTATTCTTTAAAAATAAATCTTGATGTCTTTGCAGGATAAGAAAATAATTGTCGGCCTGACCGGCGGTATCGCGGCTTATAAAACGCCGAATTTTATTCGTCTGCTGAAAAAGGATGATGCCGAAGTACGGGCCATAATGACGGACGCGGCGACTAAATTTATCACGGAACTGACCATTGAGACGGTGTCGCAGAACCCGGTGGCCAGAGAAATGTTCCCGGCCGACCGGTATGTGGGGACACATCATATCGATCTGGCCGATTGGCCGGATTTATTTGTTATCGCTCCGGCGACGGCCAATTTTATCGCCAAGATCGCTTCGGGTATTTGTGATGATCTCCTGACAACCGTCATTTGCGCCACCAAAAAGCCGGTCATAATAGCGCCCGCCATGAACACCAATATGTATTTGAACCCGGTTACTCAGAAAAATATCCAGTACCTTAAATCCCTGGGATATATATTTATCGACCCTAACGAGGGGGAACTGGCCTGCAATGTGGTCGGCTGGGGGCGGATGGCCGAACCGGAAGAGATTTACCAATTCGTCCTTAAGTACCTTCAAAAAAAAAAGAGTCTGACCGGTAAGAAAGTGACGGTCACGGCCGGTCCGTGCCGGGAGCCGCTCGATCCGGTTCGTTATATCTCCAATCGCTCCTCCGGAAAGATGGGATATGCCCTGGCCGCCGCTGCCCGCGATGCCGGCGCCGAGGTGACATTAATTTCGGGGCCATCTGCGCTTCGAACTGAGCCGGATATTAACTTGCTTAAAGTTGAAACGACGGCGGAAATGTTTGCGGCTGTCAAGAAGCGGTTCCGTCAAACGGATATTTTAATCATGGCGGCCGCCCCGGCCGATTTTAAGCCGAGGAAAATTGAAAAAAATAAAATTAAAAAGGGGAAAGATTTATCCATTGAATTGACCGGCACCGTTGATATATTGCAGTCTTTGATACCAATGCGGCGCAAAAGCCAGTTATTGGTCGGCTTTGCTCTGGAAACGGAAAATGGAATAATAAATGCGAAGGCCAAACTTCGAGACAAGGGTCTCGATATGATAGTGCTGAATAGCACCAATGAAAGCCCGGCCTTTGAGAGTGATAGTAATAAAGTGAGTTTGATTTACAAAAACGGGCGATCCGAATCCTTGCCGCTGATGTCAAAAACCGACCTGGCGCCGATCTTGATTGACAGAATTGCGAAATTGAAAAACAAATGAAAACGGGAAAAGCGAAAATTGATCCCAAGACCTCATCGCTTTTGATTAAAGCGGTGAAGGCGCAAATGGAAACCGGCGCCGGTGAGATGGTCATTAACCGGTCCAATATATTGAAGAAACGCCGCACCCTGAGGAAAGCGGTCACCGCACCGACGGAAATCGTTCATTTCAAAACACTGGAAGAACATTTTCAAGCGATTAAGGATTGCCAGAAATGCCCGCTGGGAAAAACCAGAACCAAATTCGTGTACGGGGTCGGCAATCCCAACGCCGATATCCTTTTCATCGGTGAGGCGCCGGGGCGCGATGAAGATCTGCAGGGAGAGCCGTTTGTGGGACGGGCGGGGCAACTCCTGGACAAAATACTGGCGGCGATCAAATTTGACCGCAAAGAAATCTATATCGCCAACATATTGAAATGCCGTCCGCCGAACAACCGTGACCCCCAGCCGGATGAGATGGCGATGTGTACTCCGTATCTTCTGGAGCAGATTCGTCTCATCAAGCCGAAAATCATCTGCGCCCTGGGACGGATCGCCGCTCAGGCGCTTCTTCAGACGACAACCCCGATCGGCAAATTACGCGGGCAGTGGCACCAGTATCAGGGCATACCGTTTATCGTGACCTATCACCCGGCGGCCCTTTTGCGTTTTCCGTCATACAAAAAAGATGTCTGGGACGATGTGCGGATGCTTCGGGCCAAGTACGACGAAATGATAAAGCAGGATTAAAATGGGCTCAAAATCGCGATTAACTTCAGATGAAATGAAAGTTCTGGAGCCGCCGCAAGATATTGCCGCGGAACAGGCGGTGCTGGGTTCGGTCATGAAGGACGCGACGGCGATCGCGGCGATAATCGACGTCTTCGACGCCGAAGATTATTTCTATGTCCCCAAGCACCGGCAGATATTTCGGGCTATGTTGACTCTCTTCGAAAAAAATGAGCCATGCGATATTACGACCGTCGCGGATGAACTGGCCAAAATGGATCAACTTGAAAAAATCGGCGGCAGGGTCTATTTAATCGAACTGGTTACGGCCATCGTCACGACCGCCCATGTGACATCATACGCCAATATAATTCTCGAAAAGGCGCTCCTGAGAAATTTAATCAGCGTCTGCAATGACATAGAATTGAATTGCTATCAGAATCAGGATGGTATAGATACCATTCTGGATGAGGCCGAAAGTTCCATTTTCGGCATTTCTCAAAATCGCCTCCGAAAAGGTTTTATCCCGATCGGCGAAATGCTTCCCCGCACCTTTGAACAAATCGAAAATTACCAGGATACTAAAGGCGGACTGGTCGGGTTAGGGACAGGCTTTCCCGATCTCGACAACATGACGGCCGGTCTGCACAATGGAGATTTCATAGTTATCGCCGGACGGCCGTCGATGGGCAAGACCGCCTTCGCTCTGAATATCGCGCAATATGTAGGCGAGAGAAATGTCGGAGTGGGAATATTCTCGATAGAAATGTCAAAAGAGCAGTTGGCGCTCCGCTTTCTCTGCTCCAAAGCCAAAATCAATCAGCATATGCTGAGGACGGGGAGATTGCGCGATAATGAATGGGCGAAACTGGCCGAAGCAAGCGGCCCGATGGCGAATGCTCCGATTTTTATCGACGATTCCGCGACCCTGTCAACTCTGGAAATGAGAGCCAAGGCGCGCCGGCTAAAGGCCCAACATAACATCGGCATGATTATTGTGGATTATATTCAGATGATTCACAGCGCCGGAAGAGCGGAAAACCGGCAACAGGAAATGTCTTTGATTTCCCGCGGACTGAAAACTCTGGCCAAAGAACTCGAAATACCGGTTGTCGCCTGCAGTCAGTTATCGCGCATGGTGGAAATGCGCGGCGGCGACAAGCGGCCGCAACTGTCCGACTTGCGTGAATCGGGTGCGATTGAGCAGGATGCCGATGTCGTTATGTTCGTGTATCGACCGGAATTTTATCTCTCGCATCTGGACAAGGATGATCCCAAACGGATGGAAGTCGAGGGCAAGGCCGAAATTATTGTCGCCAAACAGCGTAACGGCCCGACCGGGCTGGTGAACCTGGCGTTTCTCAAGGAATATGTTTCGTTCGCCAATCTCTCCTATCAAATACCGGAGAGCCGGGAAGGAGAAGCACCTTTTTAGGAAATGGAAATGGGAAATGGATTTCTTGTTATCGGGCGAAAGGCCCTGAATTTTATTGCCCGCCTCGGCAGCACTTTTATCCTTCTTTTAAAATCCCTGTATCATCTTAAAGATATCCCGCGTTCCTTTAATCTGATTCTGGAGCAGTGTTTCTTCATCGGCAATAAGTCGCTGCCGTTGGTCATAATTATTTCAATTTTTATTGGGGCGGTATCGGCCTGGCAGGCGGCCTATCAGTTCAAATTTATCGGGGCACCGCTCCGCTATCTGGGAACGGCGGTAGGGAAAGGGGTCATTATCGAATTGTCGCCGGTTCTGACGGCTCTGGTCATCGCCGGACGAGTCGGGGCCGGAATCGCCGCCGAAATGGGTACGATGCGGGTGACCGAGCAGATTGACGCCCTGGAATCGATGGGGATCAGTCCGGTGCGCTACCTGGTAATGCCGCGCCTGGTCTCGAGCACCATTATGATTCCTCTCCTGACTATATTCTCCGATTGCATCGCCATCCTGGGAGCACTACTGGTGTCGATTCTGTTTGTCAATATTTCCTATGAGACTTTCCTTTTGGGAGTAAAAAATTCCTTCCAGATGTCGGACATGTTCTCTGGCCTGGTGAAATCGGCGGTGTTCGGAATGATAATCGGTATTGCCGGGTGTCACGAGGGTTTCCGGGCCGAGGGGGGAGCGAAAGGGGTGGGGCAGGTTACCACCGAAGCGGTGGTTATCGCGTCGGTGCTCATTCTGATTTCGGATTATATTATCGCTACGATTTTGTTCAGGGTTTAGACCGAGATGGAACCGGTAATAAAAATAGAAAATGTTTATAAATCTTTCGGCAGAAAGAAGGTTCTCAACGGCGCCACTTTGGAGGTCAAAAAAGGGGAATCGCTCGTCATTATCGGTCAATCGGGTTGCGGAAAATCGGTGCTGTTGAAACATCTCAATCGGCTGATGCGGCCCGATTCCGGCAAGATTTTAATCGATGGGAAAGATGTGGCCCCGATGCGATCCGAGGAACTGACGGAATTGCGCAAGAGAGTCGGGATGCTATTCCAATCAGCAGCCCTGCTCGATTCTTTGAATGTGGCGGAAAATGTCGGTTTGGGATTGAAAGAGGGCGGGAAACATTCTCGGCGCGACATCGCGGAGATTGTGGATCAGAAACTGGAAATGGTCGGATTACCCGGTACCGGCAATTTGATGCCCTCCGATCTTTCCGGCGGGATGCGCAAACGGGTGGGTTTGGCCCGGGCGATTGCGACCGATCCGGATATCCTTCTGTATGATGAGCCGACCACGGGACTGGATCCGATAACCTCCGATATGATTAACGATCTGATGATACAATTGCGCGAAAAACTCGATGTGACATCGATTGCCGTCACCCATGATATGACCTCGGCCTATAAAATCGCGGATCGCATTATAATGCTGTATGAGGGCCGCGTGGAATTCGAAGGGACGCCGGAGCAGGTGAAGCATTCCTCCAATGATATCGTCGATCAGTTTATTAACGGGCGATCGACAGGGCCGATTCAGGTCCAATAATATGGAAAAACAGTTCAAGACGGCATATGTCTGCACCCAGTGCGGGGCTATTCACCCCAAATGGCAGGGGCAGTGCAAAGATTGCGGGGAATGGAATACCCTTGCCGAAGAACGAGTGGTTAAATCGTCAAAAAAATCCCGCAAAATCGACACCGAACGGCCGCAACTATTGCCGGATATCAGCACCGAGAAAGCGATCGGCTTGCGCTCGGGGATGCCGGAATTCGACCGCGTTTTGGGCGGCAGTTTGACATCGGGAAGCACCGTCCTTCTTGCCGGCGAACCGGGAATCGGCAAATCGACCCTCATACTGCAAGCGGCCGATGCCTATTCGAAAGCCGGCGCCGGGGTGCTTTATGTCACAGGCGAGGAATCGCTGGGCCAGTTGAAAAAACGGTCGGATCGGCTGGCGATCGCGGGGACTAAAATTGCGGCTGTCAACATGACCGGCTTGGAATCTATAATGGCCGCCATCGATGATTATCCGGCCAATATCGTCATCATCGATTCCATTCAAACCGTATCGAGCGAAATGTTCGAATCGCCCCCGGGGACAATCGGACAGATTCGGGAATCGGCGGGCCGTCTGATAGAAAAAGCAAAAAAGGACGGCTTTGCTCTGTTCCTGGTTGGTCATGTGACCAAAGAGGGGCTGGTCGCCGGGCCGAAAGTCTTGGAGCATATGGTTGACGCCGTTCTTTATTTTGAAGGGGATAGCCAGCATCTCTTTCGGCTTCTTCGCCCGATCAAAAACCGTTATGGATCGACTTTTGAATTGGGGGTTTTTGAAATGTCGGCCGGCGGATTATTGCAGGTGGAAAATCCGTCGCAACTGTTTTTATCCGATTACGGAAATATTCGAAGAACCGGGGCGGTGGTGGCGGCTTCGTGCGAAGGGAACCGCCCGATTATGGTCGAAATTCAGGCGCTGGTGTCATCGGCGTCCTACGGCACCCCGCAGCGGGTGGCGGGAGGTATTGATAACAAACGGTTGGCCCTTCTTTTGGCCATACTGGAAAAGCGTCTGGGAATTCCGATGGGGGGAAATGATGTTTTTGTATCTATCGCGGGGGGACTACGCTTGAACGAACCCGCTATCGATTTGGCGATTCTCGTTTCGGTTATATCGTCGCTTCGGGAGATCCCCTTTGATGTCAAGACGGCTCTGGCCGGAGAAGTAGGACTTTCCGGAGAGGTGCGGCCGATCGGCATGGCGGAGCAAAGGATTTCCGAAGCCGCCAAACTCGGTTTCAAACGTATAATAATTCCGGAACAAAATCTGAAAGGGACGGCCAACAAGAAGATCGAAATTGTCGGCATTGTCAGCCTGGAAAAGGCCTTTGACCTGCTTTTTTAAATAAGGAACCTTTTATGAGTAAAGTTGAATTAACCCCGCAAACATTACTGATACCCCTTCCGGCGGCGATGATCTCCTGTCAGGCGAAGGGACAGAAGCCCAATATTATTACTATTAGTTGGATTGGGATTGTCAACTCGGAGCCGCCGATGCTATCCATATCGATTCAGCCCAAACGGTATTCCTATAATATCGTCAAAGAGACCGGGCAGTTCGTGGTCAATCTTACCGGCGAAAAAAATCTTCACGCGGCTGACTTTTGCGGCAACCGTTCGGGACGGGAATATGATAAATTCAAGGAACTGCACTTAACTCCGGTCGCGGCCAAAATGGTTTCGGCGCCGCTTATCAAGGAATGCCCCGTAAATTTGGAATGTGTCGTTAAAAGTTCGATGCTTCTGGGAACCCACGAAATGTTCGTGGCCGAAATCGTGGCCGTGCACGCCGATGCCGATTTGATCGACGAAAACGGCCGTCCCGATATCGACAAAATCAAGCCGCTCGTATATTGCACAGCGGCGCGCGAATATCGCGGGGGATTGACCAAAGTCCTTTCTCGTTACGGTCAGGCGGCAGGAAAAAAAGAGAAGCCGTCCTGATGGCCGGAGAAAAATTTTCGTTCCATCTCTCCAAAACCTGCGGGATGGCGCGTCTCGGCGAGGCGTCGACGGCTCATGGAGTCTTTCATACTCCGGCCTTTATGCCGGTGGGGACATCCGGCGCCGTAAAAGCGATGACCGCCGAAAATCTGGAAGAGTGCGGGGCGGAAATAATACTGGGAAATACCTATCATTTGTATTTGCGGCCCGGGGAGAAATTAATCAGGCAGAAGGGGGGATTGGCCAAATTCACGGCCTGGAACAAGCCGATGCTGACCGATTCCGGCGGATTCCAGATTTTCTCGATGCAGGATCTATCTCAAACCGACGACGACGGTGTAAGTTTTCGTTCGCATCATGACGGTTCACTGCATCGGTTCTTCCCTGAAAAAGTAATCGAAATCGAGCGGGCTCTGGGTGCCGATATTATCATGTCGTTCGATCAATGTGTCGGGTACCCGGCGGAATTCAAAGAAGCCGAAAGGGGAGTGCAACGGACATTCGTGTGGGCGCAAAAGGGCCTGGAGCACTTTCGCCGATTGGAAGATAGTGAGCCGACCGGGATCGCTCTTTTCGGAATTGTCCAGGGATCCACCTTTCAGGAATTGCGGAAATTATCGGCCGAGCAGATTCTATCGCTCAATTTTCCCGGATATGCCATCGGGGGTTTAGCGGTTGGGGAGCCGGAAAAGGAACTGGAGGAAATTCTGGCATATACCGTCCAATTCCTGCCGACCGATCGGCCCCGATATTTGATGGGAGTGGGGTATCCCGAAGATATCTTAATGGCCGTATCTTACGGAATCGATATGTTCGATTGTGTTCTGCCGACCCGAAACGCCCGGACCGGCATGGTGTTCACGTCGGAGGGGCCCCTGGTTTTTCGTAACGCCGACTGCACCGACGACGACAAACCGCTCGATCCCCATTGTGACTGCCGGGTCTGCCGAAGATACAGCCGGGCCTATATTCGTCACTTATATAATCAAAAAGAAATCACGGCGCTGATTCTGGCATCGTATCATTCCACCTATTTTTATCAAAACCTGATGAGGCAAATCAGGATTGCTATCGAGAATGGGGATTTCGCGGAGTTTCGGAAAGATTTCTTAAACCGCTATTCAGGGATGAAATAAGTATCCGATCGTAAAGCGCAAAGTCGATAGTTTTGCTTTGCGGTAAATAATGTATTGTCCCTCGGTATCCCGCGACCAGAAAGAGAAATTCGGCCTTATTTCCTGAAAACCGAACTCGAAAGAATAATGAACCTGATAGCGGAAACCAAGAATGATACGATAACCATAGCCGTTTTCGATTCTGGTCTTATAGATTTGAGAGGGTGAGACAAGGGTATCGACAGGAAAAACGGAATCCGGCATCTGTTTATGCAGGTCGAATGAACTTAGACTGAGGACAGCGCCCAATCCAAGAAAAACCGTGAATTTGTCTCGGCCGCGGTATGCCAGCGTTTCAAAAGCCAGATCCAGGGACTTCTTGCGGCCTTCGGGGAAACGAAAATTGCTGACGTAGGCGGTATTCAAATCCGCCGATACCCGGACGATCACCGGATGAGTAAGCAGATATTCCAATTTTACACCTGCCTCCGGGCCGGGCTTCAGCAGTTCGCCGCCGACCCGGGCGCCGACCGTGAAATGAATATTAGTGACTTCCACCGTATCCTGAGCCACGGGATTCTTGGGGACGATCGGATTGAGAAGGAAAAGGACCATCAGCAATTGATGCATTCAATTCCTCAAAAAACGTGGGCGCGTTTGAGCAATACTCTCATAATGAGCAAAGATACCGCAATTAGGGACAAAGTAAAGGTATTTGGAGCGGAATTATAAGAATCGGGCAAAAAAATTTATTCTTTCCAATTGCATCTGAAATTCCTAAATTGAAAGACAATTTTGGTTTTTTGCCGATGAAATTTATGCGCGCAAAGATATCTTGCTTTTTGATGGTGGCATTCATATGCGGTCCGGCTTTTGCCGCCGGGCGCGGCGACAGCACCGTCATCCGCTATTATCTCAAGAACCTCGACTCCGCTTACGCAAAATCATATATCTTTGCCTCAGGAACCGCCTTTTCATTCAAAATCCGGATTATATATGAAGAGACGAGTTATAGAGGGACGATTAACAAGGCCGACACCGCCGCGATGGAACTCTATTTTTCCGCTGGCAAGCGGGACTCCCTGGAAATTATCGATTCCGCACAAGACGAAAAAAATATCATACCCGATAGTTTTGCCGTTCCCCCGGTTTGGCGCCATCAGTATGATTACTCTTTTTATCCCAACGATACCGGGGCGGGAATCCTGGCGATCGGTTTTGACCGACAGTCAAATGCAGAAAATCCCCCGGTCGGCTTTTTGACGATGGATCGGGATACTTATTATTTGAAGAGTCTCTTCCTGAGTTTTCCCGAGAAGGAAGGATATCGCCAATATTCCCGGACCTATCACTTTGAGCGGTTTGACGATTATTATATTCCGACGATTTGGGAGATTGACGGCTCCATGAACACTTTCACCGGAATAAAGTATTTCAAACAGATACTGGAGTTCAAGGAATTCAAGTTGGGTGATAAATAATCATATTCCCGGTTCATTGCCGAGATGACATTAAATAAGGTTGGAGCATGGCCGAAGAGGAATTAAAAAGCAAAATTGATTTGGGACGTCTCCCGGTTCATATCGCCATCATAATGGACGGCAATGGGCGATGGGCGGGAAAACGGAATCTCCCTCGGACCGCGGGACACGAAGCCGGAGTGGAAGCGGTGCGAAAAGTGGTCCGGGCCGCGGCCGAAATCGGTATCAAATACCTAACGCTCTATACTTTTTCTGTCGAAAACTGGAAACGCCCGCGGGAAGAAGTGACGGCTCTGATGAAACTGTTGTCACGGACCACCCGAAACGAGATCGATGAACTCAATCGCAACAATGTCCGTTTGATTACAACCGGGCGGATCGACGGCCTTTCCTTCTCGCGCCGCCAGGTTTTGGCTCACGCGATGGAGAAAACGAAAGGCAACAGCGGCTTGGTCCTTAACCTGGCCCTGAATTACGGGGGCCGCAGTGAGATTATTGATGCCGTTAGAAATATCGCCGGGGCAGTGATATCCGGAAAGTTGAAGCCGGCGGAAATTGATGAGAAGCTGTTTGCCGATTTTCTGTACACGGCAAACATACCGGATCCGGATCTCTTGGTGCGGACCTCCGGCGAAATGCGGATATCTAATTTCCTGATTTGGCAGACGAGTTACACGGAATTGTATGTCACCGATGTTTTATGGCCCGATTTCGGCCGGAATGAGTTGTTCGAAGCAATTATCGAATATCAAAGACGCGACCGTCGATTCGGAAAAGTGTAGGAAAACTTGGGCAGCAATATGATAAAGCGGGTATTGATCGCGATCATCTTTATACCCCTGCTGATTTTCATAATGTATCAGGGCGGAAACTTGCTGGCCGGAATGATCCTCGTTCTCGCCTGCCTGGGCATGATAGAATATCTTGTCGCCCAGCAGGTAAAAATATTTTTGCCGGTCTTCTGGCTTCCCCTGACCGCCGTCATAATTATGATATTCCTTTCGATTTTCCTTGGTCCCAAATGGGGTGCCGGAATCTTTATCATCTATTTTATGACTCAGGGGATGCTTATTTCTTTTGCGCGGGAAGATCCCGGGGAAAGTTTTGCCCTGAATGCCGCTTTAGTGTGGGGTGTTGCTTATCTGGGATTCCTCTATCCGTTCGTTTATCTAATCCGTCAGATTTCCCAGGGCTCCGGCGGTGACTGGCTCCTCTTTCTTTTCGGGACCATCTGGCTCTCGGATTCGCTCGCGATGTGGGTTGGCAAGGCGATAGGGTGCCATAAACTCTCGCCGATAGTGTCGCCGGGAAAGACAATCGAAGGCTTTATCGCCGGCCTTTTCGGCGGAATTTTCGTGGCCGTGATAATGAGTTTCTGGCGCCTTCATATTATTCCTTTTCCGATTTTGCTCGGTGCCGGTCTTCTCGTGTCCTTGACCGGGCAACTGGGAGATCTGGCCGAATCCCTTTGGAAGCGCTCTCTGGGAATTAAGGATTCCTCCAAAATTATTCCGGGACACGGAGGCGTCCTGGATCGCTTTGATTCCCTCCTTTTCGCCGCCCCGTTTCTCTATGCCGCGCTTCGGTTCATAATATATAATTAGGAGATCGCTTCGTGAAAATCCTCGATTTCCTTTTTGCCGCCCGCCCGATGCTGCTGCTTCCGGTCTGGTCGATATACCTGGTGTCATTTAATTCCCTGTCTGGCGGATTGAACCTTAAAAGGAGTTCATTAATCGTTCTTGCAAGTCTCACCCTCATGACGGCGGGCGTATACTTCATAAATCAAATTTTCGATTATGAAAGTGACCTGAAAAATGGAAAACTGGGATTTCTGCAGAAAGGATTAATCCGCCGGTCCCAGATGATGGCGGCCTATTTGTCGGTCACGGCCCTCGCCTGGGTGTTGATATTCATGCAATCCTTTTTCTCGTCGGCCATTATAATTCTGGCGACCATTTTGGGACTGGCCTATTCGGTGCCCCCGATCAAATTAAAGGATCGCCCCATAAGCGGCCTTCTGGCCAATAGTCTCGGGTACGGTGTCCTGGTCCCGCTTCTTGTAATGGATCAGTTTGCCGACCGGACCAACCTGATGCTGTATCTCCCGGCATATTTCTTCTCGGCCATCGCGGCCGGCTATATGCTTACAATAATACCCGACCGACCCGGAGATTTGCTCGCGGAAAAGAAAACTCTGGCGATTCATTTCCCGAATCGGATCCTGATTGTCGAGGGTATCGTTTTTCTGACCCTATCGGCTCTCTTTGCGCTGATGCTGAAAAATGGCTTTCTGCTGGGAATAAGCATTATTGCAGTAACATTATATATCATGGCCCTGATCGCGCCGAAAAAGGAGATAATTCTCTTTGCCTGCAAATTTCCCATATTTCTCCTGACTCTTTTGGCCGGCTACTATTTTCCTGTCTATCTGGTTTTTATCATTGCTCTTCTGATTCTCACACGAATATATTATCACAAGAGATTTAAAATGACTTATCCGAGGCTTAACTGAGTGAAATACTTTTTGCTGGGCGTCATTTCTCTTGCGATACTCGCCGGGTGCTCTCCGGTTCCCCCGCCGCGAAGCGGCGACTATAAACCGAGGGAAAAGGAGCGGGATCGGTGGTCGCAAAAAGACGACTGGAAAAAAGAATCCCTCAAAAATAAAGAGTCATATCTGGACGCCTACGAAAAAATGGCTCTGGGACGGGTGATTCAGAGTTATCTCGGGGCTCCGTATGAAGGTCGCTCCAAATTCCGTCCCGGCCTTGATTGCAGCGAATTCACAGGGGATGTCTTCATGCAATACGACAAAATCAGGTTGCCTCGCTCCACCGGCGAGCAATTTGCGGAAGGAATTCCGGTCAATCGAAACCGACTGCAATTCGGCGACCTGGTATTTTTCAAAATTAATGGCCGGGAAATTTCGCACGTCGGGATTTATGTCGGCTATAACGAATTCGCTCATTCCTCATTATCGAGCGGTGTCGTGATATCTAAATTGTATGATAATTACTGGAAGAAAAGATACGCCGGGGCCCGCCGCATTCTGAATCCACGATATTGACACAAAGCGCTGTCAGCGATATAGCGTCTCTTTTAATTCCTTCGTAGTAATTAAGATGAACGAGAAACTGGAAATTAAGTTAAAAAATCTTCCCCCTAACCCGGGAGTATATCTTTTCAAGAATCGGGAGGGGAAGATTATCTATATCGGCAAAGCGAAAAACCTTCGCCATCGGGTACGCACCTATTTCCAGTCGGCGCGCGGTCTCGACGCCAAGACGGAAGGGCTGGTCGCGGCCGTGGATGATTTCGATATGCTGGTGACCGATTCGGAGGTAGAAGCGCTCATCCTGGAAGCGAATCTGGTCAAAGAACACAAGCCGCGATATAATGTAAATCTCAAGGACGATAAGCACTTTCCCTATATCAAGGTCACGGTCAATGAACCGTTCCCGCGGGTTCTGGTGGTCAGGAGACTGGCGGATGACGGAGCCCGCTATTTCGGCCCGTACACCAGCGCCAAAAGCATGCGAAGGACCCTTCATTTTTTGTGCCATCTGTTCAAAATTCGATCCTGCAATCTGATTATTCCGCATCCGTCCGGAAAGCCTTATAAGGTCTGTCTTGATTATCATATCGGCCGTTGCGGCGGACCGTGCGAAGGATTTCAGTCGGAAAAAGATTATCGCCGGAATGTCGATGCCGTCATTATGTTTCTCTCCGGAAAAAGCGAAACGCTGATTCAATCCTTGACGCGTCGGATGGAGGTTCTGTCCCGACGGATGAAATTCGAAGAAGCGGCCGAGGTCCGCGATCAAATCGATTCCCTCGAAGAGGTCTGGCGCAAGCAGAAAGTTGATGCCGGCAAAATTGTCGACCGGGATATTATCGCCTTCGCCCGCGAAGAGCGGGATACGGTCGTGGTCGTACTTCAGATTCGAGAGGGCATTTTAATCGGGCGGCAGGACTTTCAATTGAATTCGGAGCCCGAAGAGTCGGATGAGGAAATAATCACCGAATTCGTGCGCCAGTATTACAATCATCAGCCGAACCTGCCGAAAGAACTGTTTCTTCCCCTCGGCCTCCCCGACGAAAAATTAATGGGCCGCTGGCTGTCCGGAAAACGGGGGACAAAGGTCACGATGGTCACGCCGCAAAAAGGGGAAAAAGTCAAATTGGTGGATATGGCGGCCGCCAATGCCAGACTTCTCTTGGACGAAATCCTGATTCAGAAAAAAGGATTCAAGGAGAGAGTCACCCAGTCGGTCCAGATTCTTAAAGGGGACCTGCATCTTGATTATCTTCCCCGAACCATTGCCTGTGTCGATATTTCCAACACCGGGGAGACCGACGCCGTCGGTTCGCTCGTTTATTTCGAGAATGGACGTCCCAAAAAGGCCGGCTATCGGCATTTCAAAATAAAGGGTGTGGCCGGGCAAAATGATTTTGCCATGATGCGCGAAGTGGTGGGGCGATATTTTTTCCGCTTGAAAGAGGAAAAAGGCGATTCCCCGGATCTGCTGGTGGTAGATGGCGGACGGGGCCAATTGTCATCGGTTTTAGCGGAACTGAAATCCCTCGGATTTGAGAGACTGAGTATTATCGGCTTGGCAAAGAAATTTGAAGAAATATACTTGGCCGGCCACTCCGAACCATTGACCATTCCCAAAGCCTCGCCGGGATTGCGATTATTGAAGCAGGTTCGCGACGAAGCCCATCGTTTTGCGATTGAGTATAACCGCAAAGTACGATCGGCGCGCACCATAAAATCGGAACTCGATGAATTGGCGGGTATCGGTCCAAAGAGAAGAGATATTCTTTTAAAGCATTTTGGCTCGATGAAGCGGGTCAAGGAAGCGACCATGGAGGAACTAAAAGCGGTCAAGGGGATCCCGCAGAAGATAGCCGAGAAAGTCTACCGATTGGCGCATTAAAATCACTTTAGCCGATTGATATGGAAATGAAAAATAGCGATGAAAAAGTATTTACCGTCACGGCGATTACGCGGCTGATCAAATATACCCTGGAAGAGACTTTTCCATCGGTGTGGGTGGAAGGAGAAATCTCCAATTATCTGCATCATTCGTCGGGCCATCGATATTTCTCTCTGAAAGACGAAAATGCGGCCATCAAATGCACCATCTGGAGATCGGCGGGGCAGTATTTGAAATTCGCTCCCGAGGACGGGATGAAAGTAAGGGCCTTCGGGGATATTACGGTATATGAAAAGGGGGGAAATTATCAGCTTAATGTCAAGAGACTTCAGACGGTCGGAGTCGGAGAACTGGAAGTCGCCTTCCGTCAATTGTATGAAAAGTTGTCCGAGGAAGGGCTGTTTGATGAGTCTCTTAAAATCTCCATCCCAAATTATCCCTTGAAGATTGGCTTGGTGACATCGCCGACCGGTGCGGCCATAAGAGATATCATAAATATTGGGCTCCGGCGCAACGACAGTGTGCAATTGATTATTTATCCTGCCAGGGTGCAGGGGGAAGGAGCGGCGGAAAGCCTGATTGCGGGGATAGAATATTTCAATCGCCGTGAAGATATCGATGTTATAATAATTGGGCGGGGTGGCGGGTCGCTGGAAGATTTATGGGCCTTCAACGAAGAGGCCTTAGTGCGGGCCGTGGCCGGATCGGAACTCCCGATTGTATCGGCCGTGGGACACGAAATTGACACAACCCTTTCGGACCTGGCGGCCGATCTGCGGGCGCCGACACCCTCGGCGGCGGCGGAACTTGTCATTTGGGAAAAGAGCGCATTTTTGGAGCAATTGAAGATCAGTGTGGCAAGACTGGGGGAATATCTGTCAGGCACGGCGGAGGCGGGTCGGGAGCGGCTTCGGTATTTCATGAGCAGGCCTGTTTTTATGACGCCGGAATCCGTTGTGCGCCAAAGGGAACAATATCTGGATCATCTCAAAAAGGAGTTCCAGACCGCCGGAAGAATTGTATTGGAAAAAGAAAAAAATGCTTTATCTTTTCTCCTGTCCCGGCTGGAATCGCTGTCACCTCTGGCGGTTTTAAACCGGGGATATGCGGTATTGAAAAATCTTGCCTCCGGCAAATCGGTCAAATCCATAAAAGAATTGAAGCCGGATGACAGGATTGAGGCGACCTTGAAGGACGGCACGGCAGTGGCTATAATTAAAGAGACGGAGATAAAATGACGGCCCAAAAGGCAGCCAAAAAACGTTTCAAGGATTTCGAATCGGCCCTGAATCGGTTGGAGGAAATTACGGGGAAATTGGAATCTGGCGAGGCCACCCTTGAGGAATCGATCGCGCTCTATACCGAAGGGGTTGAAATTGCGGCCTTCTGTTCTCAGAAACTATCGGAGGCCGAGAAGAAGATTATGATTTTGAAGAAAAAGAATGCGGAATTGGTGGAAGTGCCGTTTGGCGATGATGGGGCCGAGGAGATAGCGGAAAGTGCCGATGAAAGTGAGTGAAAAGGAAATCTCCGGCCTTCAGTATATAGAGCAGAAACGACACCTTGTCGACACCTTGCTGGATAAATATCTTCCGCCTGAAGATGCCTATCCCCAAATGCTCCATAGGGCCATGCGATACTCGGTCCTGGCGGGAGGGAAAAGAATCCGTCCGATATTGGCTATGGTCGCCTATGAGTCATTCGGGGGTGACAATGAAGATATCATCAACCGGGCCGCCTGCGCGCTGGAAATGGTGCATACCTATTCCCTCATACATGACGATCTGCCCTGCATGGACGATGACGATTTGCGCCGGGGGATACCAACCCTGCATAAAAAGTTCGACGAAGCGACCGCGGTCCTGGCCGGCGATGCCCTGCATGATATCGCCTTTGACCTTTTGGCCGAATCGGGTTCGGCGGCGGCGGTAAAAGAACTGGCGCAGGCGATCGGTACTTACGGCATGCTGGGGGGGCAAATGGCGGATGTCGAAGCCGAGGGCAAAGAAGTGTCACTGGAGCAAATACAATATATCCACGCCCACAAGACCGGCGCCCTTATCCGGGCCTCCGTAAGAATCGGGGGCATCCTGGCGGGTGTCGATAAAAATATATTGACGCAATTGACGCTTTACGGCGAAAAGGCCGGATTGGCTTTTCAAATTATAGATGATATCCTCGATGTGGAGGGGGATGAGCGCAAATTGGGCAAGACCGTCGGATCCGACTGCAAAAATAATAAGGCAACCTATCCCGGGGTGGTGGGGTTATCCCGGGCGCATGATGATGCGAATCGATTGATCGACGAGGCCATCGCCATCAGCCGGCAATTCGATTTGAAGAACAATCATTTTTTGGTATTGGCCCGCTATATCGGGCAGCGAGATAATTAGCAAAATGAGTCTACTTGATGATGTCAAAAGTTCCGCCGACCTGAAGAAACTTGATGATGAAGGGTTGGCGTCCCTGGCGGATGAAATTCGTCAGGATATCATTTCCGCCGTCGCCCATACGGGCGGTCACCTGGCCTCCAATCTGGGCGCGGTCGAACTAACCCTGGCCCTGCACTATTGTTTTGATATTCCGACCGACAAGATTCTCTGGGATGTGGGCCATCAATCGTATGTCCACAAAATGCTGACCGGCCGCCGGGAGCAGTTGAAAAATCTCCGGCAGTACAAAGGTATTTCGGGCTTCCCCAAGCGCGAAGAATCTCCGGCGGATCCATTCGGAGCCGGGCACGCTTCGACCGCCATTTCGGCCGCCCTCGGTTTCGCCGCGGCGCGGGACAATCTGGGGCAGAATCATAAGGTTGTGGCCGTGGTCGGCGACGGCGCCTTGACCGGCGGACTGGCTTTTGAGGGTCTCAACAACGCCGGCGCGTCCCGGAAAAATCTTCTGGTAATCGTCAACGACAACAAAATGTCGATTTCGAAAAATGTCGGAGCTATCTCGAAATATCTAACCAACATCATGGCCGACACCCGTTTCAATAAACTCCGCAACGAGATTTGGGAGTTGACCGGCAGATTCAAACGGCGCGATAAAATTCGGGCAATGGTGTCCGATATCGAGGATTCCGTCAAAGGATTGTTTGTCCCCGGTTATCTTTTCGACAAACTCGGGTTCCGTTATTTCGGGCCGATTGACGGGCACAATCTGCCGTTATTAGTAAAAACCATCAACCAGATAAAAGATCTCCCCGGACCGATTCTGCTTCATGTCGTGACAACCAAAGGCAAAGGGTACGCTCCCGCCGAAGAGGACGCCTCCAAATTTCACGGTGTCGGCTCTTTCGATAAAATCACCGGCAAATCGCCCGCTTCGACCGGATTGCCGCAATATACGACCGTGTTCGGCGACACCATGGTGGAACTGGCCGAGAAAAATGACCGCATTATCGCCATCACCGCCGCGATGACTTCGGGAACCGGCCTGACAAAATTCGCCGAAAAGTTCCCGGAATGCTTCTATGATGTCGGGATCGCCGAGGCGCACGCTTCCTGTTTTGCGGCCGGATTGGCGGCCGGGGGAATAAGACCGTTTGTCGCGATCTATTCGACTTTCCTGCAACGGGCCTATGATCAGATCATACACGATATCGCCCTTCAGAAACTGCCGGTGGTGTTCTGTATCGACCGCGCCGGCCTGGTCGGGGAAGACGGCCCGACTCATCACGGCTGTTTCGATATTTCCTATCTCTCCGCCGTTCCGAACATGACCATAATGGTGCCGAAAGACGGCGATGAACTGCGCTCGATGCTTCATCTCGCCGCCGCCTCCGATTGGCACGGCCCGGTGGCGATCAGGTACCCGCGCTCGGCCATACCGCATCCGATGACCAATATCATCGAGCCGATAGAATACGGCAAATGGGAACGGCTCTTTCCGCCGGCGGAGACGGTAATTATCGCAGCCGGGACGATGGTGGACAGCGCCCTCAAGATATATCATACCCTCAAAGATGAACGGGAACTCAGCGTCATCAACGCCCGATTCATCAAGCCCCTCGATACCGCCATGCTCCAAGATATTATGGAGAATGGGCGGAATATTTTCACTGTCGAGGAAAACGCCGCTTTGGGCGGGCTGGGGCAGATGGTCGGGACATATCTCGAAGAGAATGGCTTCAAGGGGAAATTCCACGCTTTTGCCATCCCGGACAATTTTGTGACCCACGGCCGGAGAGATCTACTTCTGAATGAAATCGGACTCGACACGGACAGCATCATCGATTCGATCCGCAAGATGAACGGGGTCCGGCGGACCTTCCTTCAGAAACTGACTTTCCGCAAACCCGAGAACCGTCAGACGGAAAAGACCGCCGAGGTGGCCGACGGCACCAGGGGCAAACGGTACAGCAAATAATATGAATTTCGGAATAATCGCCAATTTTCGCCGTCCCGACGCCAAAGATACCGTCCTGCGGGCCATCAAATGGTGCCAAAAACATGGGCACCGGGCGATCTTGAGCGAAGATATCAAGCCCAATGTCGAACTCGAAGTCGAATCATGCCCGATGAAAGGATTGTGGAAAGATTCCGACATCATCATTTCGATGGGCGGCGACGGCACCATGCTGGCCTCGGTCCGGGCTCTCTGCGAGCACGCCCGGCCGATTCTCGGCATTAACCTCGGCTCGCTCGGCTTTCTGACACAACTTACCCCGGAGCGGATGGAAAACGCCCTGGAGAGAGTGGTCGGAGGCGATTTTCTTATCGAAGAACGGCTGGTTCTCAAGACGGAGATGATTAACGAAGAGACTCTGGAATATCCGTACGCCCTTAACGACGTGGTCATCGACAACGGCGAGGTGAGCCGGGTCATACATTTGAGTCTCTATGCCAACGATGAATATATCTGCTCCTATACCGCCGACGGGCTGATTATCTCGACCCCGACCGGTTCGACCGCCTATTCGCTGGCGGTCGGGGGACCGATTCTTACTCCGCATATGCAGGCCATGATCGTTTCGCCGATATCGCCCTTTTCGCTCACCAGCCGCCCTTTGATCTTTCCGCCCGATTACAAACTGGAGGTCCGCCTCCGTTCGGAGCACGGCAGCGCCATGGTGACTATCGACGGGCAGGTGGCGACCCATTTTGCGTCGTCGGGCCGGATACGGATTTCCCGCGCCGATCATATTGTCAAATTCATCCGGTTCGAGGAAAATTCTTTTTACGACATTCTCCGCAACAAACTCCACTGGGGCAAACTGCCGGTGGTCGATTACAACAAGTCCGATTTCAAAGAGTAATTCCTTATCATCAATGTCGTTCCCGCGCAGGCGGGAATCTAGTAATTCCGGCATATGAATCCTATATATAATGTGGGCCTCGCTCTCGTAGGTCGAAACCCTTGTGGTTTCGACATCTTCCCTGGTATGATCTTCGTAGGGGCGGACCTGCGTGTCCGCCCTTTTCGGGTCGACACATAGGTCGACCCCTACCATATGTGCGCGGCAGATGTCCACATCTGCCCGTGTGTTGATTTGCACCACACTTCTCATAATGTCATTCCGGGCATGACTCGGAATCCATCTCCCGTGCAATGTCATTCCGGCGCAGGCCGGAATCCAGGGGGAGGCGCGGGGATCTTGGTTATTATGTTGTTCGGCAAGGACTTGAGTTTCCGGTTCTTTGGCTTCGCTTCTTCTGATACAAAAGGGGGCCCCATTTTTTGCATCTTTTCTCTCAACCGATTGCAGATGTTTAGATTACAGCAATATTCTGGCGCAATTTCGCGCAATGAATGCCCGGCGCAAAGACCGATCGGCTTTTGATAATATACGGACATAATTGTAGACCTCACTGTACCTATCCACCCCTTTGACCGATTCACATCAAATTGATATCATAATTGCACGGTGCGGGTCTTCGTAGGTCGAGTTTCGAGCCCCGAAAGGGACGAGAAACCCGACATCTTTCTGAAATGTCGCTCTTTTCAAAATCCTCGTAGGTCAGGCCCACTTGGGGCCTGACATCATTCTGCACCCCATCAAGTGTCAAGCCGCGAGCCGGCGTAACCTACGAAACTAAAATTAATCAATATAGTTGCGTCAGTTCCTTAGCGAGCTTCGGCGAGCGATGAACTGACGCCTTTGTCCTTGACAATATCCCCCACCATAATTATATAAAAACATGGGCCTCCGCTTTCCGGACCAAAAGAATCATTCTTGCTTCTTTGTGACCACGACCTTCTCCGGACATGCCAGCCTTGCTTCTGCGGAAGGCGTCTATCAAATATTAATCGATTCGCTGCAGTTTTATTCCCGGAAATATGAAGCCCGCCTCGCGGCCTATGTTTTGATGCCCAGTCACCTGCATTTATTGCTTTTTATAGACGGCTCTTGTCTCGCCGACTTCATGCGCGACTTCAAGAAATTTACGGCGCATAGAGTTATGAATAACATTTCTGATAGGATAAGCAATCTATGGATGCCGCGCTATGATCGCGTTGCTATTGGTGGGGAAAGGGTCTTTAGGATTAAATTGGACTATATTCATAATAATCCCGTCAAATCCGGATTGGTGCAAAATCCGGAAGATTGGCCATGGTCGAGTGCGGGGGCGTATATCAAGGGGATTGATATATTCAAACTGGTTTGGAAAGAATGGTAAGACGGGGGCCGTCAGGTCACCATCCCGACTCTGCAAGTCGGGATTAAGGACCTGACGGAACTATAATTGGATGTTCCGTCAGTTGGGGTAGGTCAGGATCTTCTTAGATCCTGACATCGGTGCCGGATGAAAAATTGCCAGGCCCGAAAACGCTCCTGACCTATGTGGCCTCGGGGTCTGGACCTACCCTGGCTTGATACTGCAATATTAATTGGTTTATCAGGGACTCCTCTTCCTGCGTCATCGGGACGGACAGTAGCCTCGGGTTGAGATGTTGCATTTCTTTTATTGCTGACTCTGGGGATTCTCCATCTTCCAGCATTCCCCTGAAATTCAACTCGATTAATTCCCTGTGTTTCTTGTCCATGGATTAAATTATTGTGCCCGGCAGACGTCCCCGTCTGCCGCCTGTCATTTCTCCGAGACAATTTCCATCCATTTAAAACTACTCTCTACCACAATCGGGCCCGGAATTTCTTTTAACCAAAACCCTGCGCTGGAATATTTCCACTCCTCGGGTCTCTGTACCAGACCCGCCTTTACCGGATTATTATGAATATAATCCAGTTTCACATTAAACTGGAGTTCAGAAATAATTAATACATCATCAAACCGGGGCTGCCATAATGCCGTTCTCGAATCGAACTGAAAACCATTTATACTATAAGCGAATTTATGCCTGATCCGCCGCGACGAGAGACTCTTAAAACTCTGCATAAATTTGGAAAGATCCCTGGCTTTGGGAAGTCCCAGTATTGCGTGCAGATGAGATGGCATTAGAACATAGGCCATAATGGCAATTGTAAAATAGCCGGCCGTCTCGCTCAATTGCTTTAACACATTCAAAGCGATGGCATCATTGCGGAAAAGATATTGTCTGTTGTGCGCCGATGTTGTTACGAATTCGACGGCCGGACCATCTCCGTTTATCCTTCCTCTAGTGCTCACGATTAATTATATGATGACAGAAATTTTATGGCAATCACTTTTGCGGCAGACGAGGACGTCTGCCGCGCACGGAACAAAATTCAAGAGTCAAGCTCCAAGTGGGCTTGACCTACAAGCATTTTAAGCGCCGTCAGGAGTCTCTCCTGACGGAATCTTGCTTCTTATTATTGCATTTTCGATACCATTTCGGTGTGATCTGGTCGGCGGGGCCAATTATAGAAAGGACTATTATATTTATGGTCTATAATGAGCGAGGAGGCCAAACCTGCTTTGTTTTGCGATACCAAGCCAATCAATTTGCGGCGGTTGCATGTCCGCAAGCGCAATGGAGGGAGCATGTTGCGGGGGGCAAAGAGTGGTTTCCGGGGATATCGAAAAAATTTCACAAAACAAACCCAACTTTCGGTATGCCGTTGCTCGCTTGGCGGTTACCGCAAATTTAGGCGGCTTTGTTTTATTTCGGATGTTGCGGGGCAAGAGGTTATGAAGGCGAATTTCAGGGAAGATGTCGAAACCCCGTCATCCGGCTGGCGCCGGATTCAGGGGATTTCGACCTACAGAATCCATGCGGGATCGTCATTATGGGGGAAGGTGATGAAAGGTATTGTAGGGGCGTATGGCAATACGCCCCAGCAAAATAACGCCGCGCACAGGTTGCGTCATATATATATGAGGGGTTGACAGGATGGTTTTTGAGATTAAATTTCGGCGGGTACCTGAATAAGGCATTTTTTAAAAAATAAGGATCAGTTTCATAAATTGGAGGCAATTGTGAGTAGGCATGTCATCGCGAAAATTCTGACCGCGGCGCTGGCGATTATTATATTGGCCGGATGTTCCAGCAAGAAGAGCAATCCCGTCGGCCCGGACAGTACCAATCCTTTCAATCCATCCGTGGTGAGTCTGAACACGCCCGATAAGGCGCTGTTATTATGCGGGGCTAATTTTACGGGCGAGGCATATACCTATACCACGCTGGCCAAAAAGTATGATTCTCTGTTCAGCCATCTGACGCCGTCGGGGACCCCCGCCGACAGTATTGTCGACGGAGATTCCGTGGTGTACACCTGGACAGCCGACCAGTTGGGGATAAAACTGATCCGGCGTGATACCGCTTCGGCCTATGGCTGGAGAATTATTTTCAACGGCAACAGGTCCGGGATAGATTATACCGATTGGACATATATCGAAGCCGGTGAGAAGCATGATAAAAGTATCGGAGCGATGCAATTGACGGAGAATCTGGTGGGCGCGCCGAATTATCACTGGGGCTGGACCTTGATTGGCGGGCAAACCAACGTCTTGATCAACTGGTATGTCGGAGTCAATCATATGGAGGTCAAGATTTCCCTGAGTTCGGATAAAACCGGATATCTGGAATGTTATGTCAATGATGCCATCGATTGGAAAGTTGACTGGGGCTCGGGCCGCCCGTCATGCTCCGGGATGTGGTACGACTATACCGAGGGACATGTGACATCATCGGGCAGTTGGGGATATTCCGAGGGCTAAATAAAAGCGAGGTCATGCATCGGATTTGAGCCCTCGGCACGACCCCGCGGAATATTCCAACTTGCGACTGTACTATGTCGCTGTTTACTTCAGAATAAGCAACCCGTACAGATCGGCGGCATAAACGAAGCCATTTTTGTAGGCCACCCCGAAACACCGTCCCTTGGTGTCATAGTTGGCGGCCAGTTGGGGGGCTTTCGGATTTTTCATATCATACACCAGGACACCGGCGAGGTCATCGGCGACATAGAGATTCCCATTTCCGACCGCGACCTTGCGGGCCGTGCCATCGGTCTTGATCAGCGCCACCGGAAGCGGTTTTGTCTTGTCGGAAATATCAATAATCTGCAGACCGCCGTCCCCGTCGGCGACATAAGCATAGTTACCGTTTACGGCGACATCCAGTGAATAGCCGGGGGTATCATAAGAGCCGATTGCGCGCGGATTGGTCGGATCGGTAACATCGACAATCAGCATTCCGGCGCTTCCTTCCGCCACATACAGGTAATTCTTTTCAACCGCGACACCATTGATGCTTCCGTTGGTATCGAGATGGCCGACCAGATCGGGATTTTGCGGATTGGTGACATCGACAATTTTCAGCCCCCGGTCGCCGTCGGCAACATAGGCGTAATTTCCCGCGACCGCGACATCGCCAGTGACCCACATGGAATTGTATGTTCCTGCGAGCGCCGGTTTCATCGGATCGGCGATATTGACTATCTGCAGGCCGGCGCTGCCGTCGGCGATGAAAGCATAACCGTCCAGGACCTGCACGCCCGTGGCGGAGCCGGGCGTGTTGTATTCGCCTATCAACTGCGGGGCAGTCGGATCCGAGACTTTGATGATCCTTAATCCGGCATCATGACAGGCGGTAAAAGCATAATCACCAAGTATGTCGACATCGGTGATATAACCGGGCCGGCCAAGACTTCCCACAATCTGCGGCGTCTGCGGTTTGGAAATGTCGATGACCTGCATGCCGGCGTCACCGTCACCGATACAGGCGATGGTTCCGGCAACCGCCACCCCCTCGGCATATCCGGGCGTTTCGCAATGACCGATCGGTCGGGGAGCATCGGGCACGGTAACGTCAATAACCTGTAATCCGGCGTGACCGTCGGCGACATAAGCCAGATTGCCGGCAACTTCGACACCTCGGGCAAAACCGGGGGTATCGTAAAATCCGATACTGAACGGGGCAGTCGGCTTCTTGATATCGATAATATGCAGTCCTTCGTCCGCCGCGGCGACGTAGGCATATGACCCGGCGACAGAAACATCCCTGGCTTCGCCCCGTGTGTCTGCCCTGACTGTCCAGCGCGGCGATTTGGGATTGGAAATATTAATCACTTGCAGGCCCTCTTTTCCATCGGCGATATAAGCATACTTGCCCATGACAGCGACACCGTAGGCGGTTCCGGGGGTATCGTAGGTTCCGACCAATTTCGGGGCGGAAGGTTTCGATATATCGACAACCTGCAGTCCGGACGCGCCGTCGGCAATAAAGGCGTATTTCCCGGAAATTTCGACATCGTAAGCATGACCGGGCGTATCGACATTACCGAGAATCTTCGGACTTGACGGGTTGGAAAAGTCTATTATGAGAAGGCCGTCCTCACCATCGGCCAGATAAACTACGCTGTCGACGACAGCCATGCGATGGGCGGTCCCCTCAGTGAGGAATTGGCCGATCATTCGGGGATGAGAAGGGTCTTTTATATCGAAGACTTCCAGGCCATAAGGCATGGCGCAATAGACAAGATTGCCGGCCATACGGACCTCGTGAGCGCCGGTCCACATGGCGCTGCCGACATAATCGAGTTTTCTGACAGATGTTCCGGCCGGGGCGGCGTTGGACTGCGCCATACCGGCCGAAGCCAGACAAATTATCAGGCCGAATGCAACCGCAATTAACAGCCTGTTTAATTTTGTCATAAATCACCTCCATTTTATAAGTGAATCTTATACCGTCGAGTCCATAATATTTTGCAATTAAAATGTAAATACCGAGATATTTCTTTTTAATATTGGAATCATTGACGGGGAAATCCCGGGTCAGGGAGGCAGGGAAAAAGAAAATTCGCTTGCGGAAAGGCCACATTATATATATAATCCTGCCGCTCGCGGGAGTAACTCAGTTGGCTAGAGTCACAGCCTTCCAAGCAGTGACCCTACCATCTAGTCCACGATCGGATTGTTAAGCCGCTATAATTCTTGCAGATACAGCGCACCATTTGGCTCAAGTCCCTGAATTCCGGCATGAATGAGTCACAGACTATAGGAGTTTAGGGATGAACCAACTCAAGAATCTCTACAACCAAGTCGACAATTTCTATATGGGGAAGAATTGGCGGACGTACCTCGATACGTTCCTTTTTGGCTGCCGAGTGCGTCGACTCACCGAAGCCACGATCAATGTTTACGCTGAGCGGCTGGGCCACTTGGCCCGCTATCTCGACATTCAACACATCGATATTGATAACCTTACCAAGCGTGATCTTCAGGGTTATGTGCTTGCGTTGTTGGGTAAGGTCTCAGATGAGACCGTGAATGGCCGAATCCGGGCCTACCGGCGATTTTTCAACTACCTTGAAGAAGAAGGCGTCTGGGATGGAAAACCAAATCCGACTAAAGGCCTGAAAATGGTCAAGTGCGAGCGGAAAGTTAAGGAAATCGTTACCCCGACCGAGTATGAGCTTGCCCTGTCCTGCCTCAACCGCAGGTCATTTGAGGGCTACCGCAACTTCGCGCTCTTGCTTCTGGCCTGGGATGGTATGCTTAGGCGTGCCGAAATCGCAGGGTTGGCCACCGAGCATGTTGATCTCAAGGCTGGCTTGGTTCGGGTCCTTGGCAAGGGCCGGAAGTGGAGGGAAGTCCCTATGGGAGCAAAGGTTGTCAAAGTTCTCCATTACTACCTTACGCGCTTTCGTGCTGAGCTGGGTGGTGACAAGCTGTTTTGCACAAAAACAGGAGAGCCTCTGTCATACCGGCACATTCACCAAATCTTTGAACGGACAGGCCTCCGGTGCGGAATAAAGCTCGCCCCCCACCTAATTCGACATTCAGCGGCAACGCATTACTTAAGGCTGGGCGGCAGTCCCGCGATCTTGAGTCGGATCATGGGGCATACCAGCTTGGCGGTCACATCCGTTTATGCCCACCTCATGCCGAATGACTTAGTGAATTCTTACGAGCTGTATAGCCCGGCGAACTCGCTACGAGTATAGGTTGTCATAAACATGTTTCCCCGACAGCGGCCCTCGAAGGCCCGCAATTCATTGAGACGATTTCTTAGAGGATCATTTTAGCATATGACCTTTAGGTTATGTCATAAAGTAAACATGATGATAATCATACTATCGGATCAAGGCTAATTATGGGAATCATGAAGTTTTTATTATCTTACTCCCCAATTGAAATTCGTGTAATTTGTCGTTGAATTGGCAATTGCGGCAGCAATGGAATTGGTGGACGCCAGGGACTTAAAAAGCGATCCTGACGAAAATGTAAATGACTGAACGCCAAGACAATTAATAATGGAGCAACGAGTTGGGCGGCAGAAGTTCAAGTATTGCTTTGTTGTGATTTGTATTGATTGTGACCCGTTATGGTCACAAATTAGCCACAGGAACGCAAATGAATTGCAGTGTGGTACTTGGCAGACTTGAAGTAACGCCAAAGCAAGTAGTTTTAAGACTTGATCAAAAAGCAGGAATTGGCCAATGCTGGCAGCTCATTTTCGCTTGAAGTAAGAGCCCTCGGCCGAGGATGGTGGCCATCTCCTTACAGCGCTGCTCTGGAGTCGGATTCCCAGTGGCCGATAGCGGCATGAGTTCTCTCCGGATAGCAGTTCCTTTCTTGCGTCTACCTACTGGGTGATGGAGAACTGCGTCGGATGAGTTCTGGCACCAACAAGTCCCAGGAGCCAGTTTGGTCGAAATTCTCCTAGGATGTTTCTGAAGGGCTAGTTAGCCGTTTCTGTAAATTTAGCTTGACTTATTTGGCGTTGCTTTGTTATTATTTAATATTTAAGACGAAAGAATTAGCACTACCTTCTAACATCCAAATGGCGAGAGCCGGGTGCACTAGGGGGCACATTTTGATGATATCCGTTGTAATTCCGTGGCGAAATACACCGCTCATGTTGCTCCGTCGAGCCCTCGAAAGCATAGCGCTACAGACCACTGATCATGAGATTGAAACGATCGTTGTAAATGATGGCTCCGATTGGAAGATGGCTGACCAGTTGATGCCGATCTCGCGTCGATATTCCTCGACCAACCGGACTTTTCGATTTGCATCTATGTCAAGTCCGTCGGGCATCGCTGCCGCTCGCAATTTAGGGATCAAGTGCTCCCACGGCGACTACATATCTTGGCTTGATGCCGATGATCAACTCGAAGCAACTGCGCTAGCTTGCCTCTACAATTCGGCGCAATCGACCAACGCTTGTGCTGTAATTGGTGATTGTCTAGTTCTATCTCCGGATCGTTTTGTCCGGCGGTACGCCGCACCATATTTAGGGAAGCTTCATGAGGAGTATGGAGGCACAATTTTCGACCCGTGGCATTCTGTGGTTTTTGCTATTCAGCCCCAGCTATTGACACGAGATCTTGTATTGGAAATAAAAGGATTCAACGAGAATTACCGATGGGGTGAGATGACGGAGTTTTTCCTACGTATCCTACGTGCCGCCGGATCACAAAACTTGTGCCACGTTGCGCAACCATTGTACCGGTATTCGCGCCTCCAACCAGATTCCCACTCCAGCGCACGTGTTCAACTTGATCAATATCGCCAAAGAGCTTTGTTGGCACATTCCGCGCGATCAGGTGTAGTGATCGACGGCCTTGTTTATGTAGGTCGAGAATACACTACTGGTGCTCAACACTACATCCCAATCATAAATGGCAGAGCCACCTGGCCCGCTTACCTCGCAGAGGGTTGCATCCAAAACCCCGAACCTGTTGTATCGCTTCGCAATCAGTATAGACCAGAAACCCAGGAGCACGTCGTAGTATCATGACTTGTCCGTCCGCTTTGCATGTCACCGCCGTCAATCATTACACCATGCTAGCTCGTCGCTGCAAGTTCCGAGACACCCTTGCGACAGGTATCCAGATTGGTGGCGTTATTCTCGCCAGTTTGACGGAATCAATGCACTGGCCGCCTTGGACATTTGCGCCGGCCACACTATTCCTGCTCGCAGCTAGCGCATGGGTGTATCGAATTGTAACCGTTCCCGAAACGAAGTTGGGGATTCTGCGTGCGACAGCTAGCGCGCTCGAAAGCCTCTCGGCCCGGTACGCGTTTGCCGCAACGAGCGTGCGTTCCATTACCGATCATTCTCAGTTTCAGTCGATGGAGGCGGACCGAGAAACCGACATAGCCGAGGCGTACGGTCGTGCTGATTGGCCGTATAGAGCAGATTGGCGCGACCTTTGTCCATCAGAATCAATGATATCAATGCGGAGCGCGCCAGTTCCAGAGAAGGCGACAGAATATCGTTCGCGCATAGAGAGGATTCGAAGAGACTACTTGGGCGAAGCAGATCGACTTGAATCTATCACAAATCGCTGGACAGTTCTTGGGATCGGCGCTACTATTGTTGGAGTTGGTTTTGCAGTCGCGCAATCCATGGGCGGTCCTGCAGGCTTGATTGGGCTAGCTACTACGGTATCAGCAGGGGCACTAGCCTGGATCGAAAGCCGTGCAAGCAAAAAGCTAAGTGCTCGGCTCCGCCGTGCAATTCGATTACTTGACAGGGGCCTCATCAGGTTGTCTGAGGTTCACACCGACAACTCTTGGGCAAGAGTAGTGGACGAATTTGAGGACATCCTGGAGGCACCATTTACCGGCAATACGCCCACATACAACCTACCAACACTCGATCCTTAATGTAGCTATGACGACTCTATCTGATAACATCTACTCCAGGAAGAAAGCCTTAGCCAATGCTGTAGATGGCCAGTCTCCACTTTGTTGGCGCGACCTGGTCACTCAAGCGATGTCTCTTGCACAGAAGCTGCGACATAGTGACCTTGTAGTTATTGATGGGGAGATATGCCTCGGTACGTACATAGCAATTACTGCATGTGTCCTTGGAGATACACCTTTCGTATTACGCAACATCCGACTTGAAACTACCGCAGTTCTCGACTACGTAATTACGAAACTTGGCGCGACTGTTCGCATGCACGCCAGCGACTCCTCCGTCGCAGTGCAACGACTTATCGACGCGGAGTGGAAATTGGGAACCAATCTTCCGCCATTAAGGTATGTTGGTCTCACATCCGGCACTACAGGGTCGGTACGAGCTGTGTTGCTACCACGCGACGGGCATGACGCTTTTCTGTCGAGAGGTTCCGACCGCCTTCATCTCGCTGAAGGCGCTGTGTTAGCTGATCCCGCGAACGCCTCAGATCTCAGCCTAACTAATTTTTTTCTCTCGCTTTTCTCTGGTTCTACGTGGGTTCCGTTGATTCGTATTGCGGATAGGGTTCGCGCATTTAGCTCTTTACTACGTTTCGGCGCTACTCATTGGCGCTCCGTACCAATTTGGATTTCGATGTTTAGCAATTCAACTGTGGGCGCGGAGAATCCGGCGATGCGGTTTGTTGGTTTTGGAGGCGAGACGTTGACGTCGGGTATTGCGAAGGCCGCCCATAAGTTATTTCCGGCTGCACGCATCCTAAACACATATGGTTCCACTGAGACTAACGGATTCGCTTCCGTTGCCGATGTCACCGATGACCTAGTTTCAGGAGTAGACGCCCCTTGCTCTATTGGCACCGAATTAGACGGCTGGAGTTTTTCCATCCGAGCTGATCGTTCAGCTTTAGAGCTCATTGTTTTCAGCGAACACGTAGCTGTAGGCTATGTCGAATTTGCATTAGGTTCGAATACTGGATTGTCGGTACAGCCGTTCAATGGACGCCACGAGACTAGGGACACCGTCACCAAACTGCAAGACGGCACTCTTGCTGTTGTTGGTCGTCTCGACCGTCGCTTCAATTATCACGGCGTTTTGGTCTCACCAGAGCCGCTTGAGCGACGAGTTTCAGCAGTTGTTTGTTCTTCTTGCTGTCTCTTCAGTAACTCTAGCGGGCTAGTCTTGTTGATAGAAGGATCGAATGATGACCGCGCCAATCGGGTGCGCTTGGCACTTCAGGAGATTCCTCGCAATCTTTGGCCAGTTCGTGTCGCACATGTATCGCGAATTCCGCGTCTACCATCAATGAAAGTCGATTATCAGGCCGCTAGTCTCTTAGCCGCCCGGAGTCATAGTTTATATGAATGAGGCGTCTCCCAGATCGTCGAGAATTGCATCCCTTCACGCACTAATTGCTCGAATTCTCGATATAGACACTGCTGACATTGTTGCTGATTCTGGTATTTATAGAACACAGAACTGGGACTCTTTGGCTCAGATAAATATCATTCTAGCTTTAGAGGAAATGTTTGAAATCGAGATCCCTGACGACGCTATTGAGCATTTGACAAGCGTAGCCGAGATCGAGGTTTTTGTCGCTGCTCAAGAGGAGAACTGTATATGAAAGAACGGATCGTTTCATTTCGCTCATTTGATGGCGTCCCACTTGAGGGAACCCTATGCGTACCAAATTCAATTCCTTCGCATTTTGCGTTGTTGGTTCATGGAATTGATTCCGATAGAGACGAATGGGGTTTTTATCTGCGAATGGCCGCAGCTTTCGCAAAAGCCGGTATCGCGTCTTTCCGCTTTGACTGGCGGTGCTATGGTGTCGACCGTGATCGTCCTATTGCCGAACTCACGCTTGCAGGCATAGCCAACGATATTGAAGCCGCTGCTTGTGCACTGGTTGAGAGTACCGGTGCCGACAGTCTTGATCTCATAGCTGCGTCCTTTGGTGGTGGCGTTTCTGTGGCATGGAGTAGAACAACGACCCACAATTTACGGTCGGTGGTGTTGTTAGCGCCTGTTCTAGACTATTCCTACGATTACATTGAGTATGAGGGTCTTGGCAATCGCATGTTAGGCTTGAATGATGCTGCCAGGGACAACCTGGATGCCAACCACTACCTTATGACATCCGGCCGGCCATTCTCGCGCCAGATCATAGCGGAGTTCCCTTACTTCAGTGCTGCGCCTCCCCCGTCCTGCCCGACTATAATAATTCATGGCACCGCCGACACAGGAGTTCCCCATCTCAATTCGCAGAACTACGCCTGTCGCTTCCCGGTAGTGAAGCTCATCGATTTCCCAAATGTTGACCATGGATTTGCTGTTCCAGGAGATAATGATCTTGATTGGCCGGAAACATTGCAGAATCATCGACGTGTATACGATATGCTTGTCCGGTTCCTACATAAGGGGGAGATGTAAGTGGTAATTTCTCCGACAGCATGGATACATCCGAAAGTCGCTATTCCCGATGATCTAGTAGTTGGTCATGCAACCATCATTGGTGAGGGTGATGGCGCCGCACCCCCTCGATTAGGATCTGGAGTAACGATTGGTGCTTTCTGTGTCATTCATTGGGATTCTTCTATAGGTAGTGATGTCGCGATTGATCATTATTGCCGTGTTGGTGTCGGAGTAACGGTGGGGCAAGGAACGAAAGTTCTATACGGATCACAATTGTTTAATCGATGCACAATTGGGCGTCGCTGCATCGTTGGCGGCGACGTGAGCGAGCGCGTTGTACTTGAAGATGATGTTACATTCATGGGTTCAATCGCGCATTCCCACAGGGATCCTACAGCAGACTGGGATACGACGGACGAACCGTCCCCGATTTTTAGGCGTGGTTGTGTTGTCGGTGTTGACGCATTGATTATCGGTGGAGTTACAATCGGTGAAGGGGCCTACATCGGCGCTCGCGAAATCGTAAGGACTGATATTCCTCCGCAAACGGTCGTTTATCGAGGACAATGGCAATCAATGTCGAAATGGCGTGGCTTTCTACGCTCGCGTCTACACAGAACACCTGGTGGAAAGGAGATCTGACTGTGAAGTTTCTTGTCTGCTGCCTCCGGACTTCTCACACGGAGTCATATAGCCCGGAAGACGCGCGCAGTCTCGCCTCTACCCTCCGTTCGCACGTCTTGGCTCTTGCGACAGGTAGGTTCGACGTCGAAACAGAAGTGCTGCTGCTTGATGACAATCACCAGCTAACGATATCTGAGGAGAATCTGATTGACTCTGTTGATGGAGCCGTGATTGAAGTATCTGAGGAAGACAAAAGAATGGCATATATTTGCGGGAAGGTAGCTGCGAAGACTATTCCTTGTCTACTACTTCGCTCCAAGAGGTCGCAGAGCCTGAGTGCAGGTATATTTGTAGAAGCACCGAGTTGCCTTGTTATTTACGAGTCACTCAAGAATGCAATTGAAGAACGAGAAGCTGACAATCAACTTGCGGTATTCTGGCAAGCAGTAGTCGATTGCTGGGAACGAGGAACGCAGTGGCACGAGCAACTCGCATCTCTGATTTGGTTCGGCCAGCATAGCCGTGACGTTCACGTGATTTGTCCGCCATCCTATGACAACCTCCCGTCGGCGTCTAGGTCTTCGCCGAACTACATTCACCTCGATAAATTCGGCGACAAGGATGCTTTCTTGGAAGTGGCAATGTTTCTATCTCGCCTATATGGTATCCGCGTGATCCCTTACACTCCCAATGAATTCCCGGCTCGCCAACATCTCAGAGATGACTTAATAGTAATAGGCGGTCCGGGTTTCGGGGACGAGAACGACGGCAATGTCATTGCGAGGGAGATAATGCAACGGGTGGCAATTGGAGTCAACTATCAAGAATCGCCTCCTGCCCTAAGCTTTGCTGTAGGGAATATTAAACGTTGGCTACTGTCAGAGTTCACGGAAAGCGGGGAACTGATAGCCGATGTCGGGCTGTTTGCGCGGTTCGCAAATCCATTCAATCCTGAACGAACAATAGTTCTTATTCAGGGCGTGCATACCGCGGGAGTATTGGGAGCCGCACAGGCGTTTACGGACACACAAATGGCTTTAGCTAATATGAACACTGTACACCGACTTGTTGGTGACAATGCGAAATGGTCATTTGTTTCACTCATGCGTGTTGAGCTTCTTGCAGATGACGTATTGATACCACTCGTCGACGCGAGCTACGTTATACCGCTATAAACAATACGTACTGCAGACGGCGGGATTGTCTATTTATGTGCACTGCGACTATTGTAATAAGCCCCAATTCACGATGGCCGGTCACTTTAGCTTGTGTGCGCGATGAAGTGCGCTCCCGAGGATGGAAACCTCCACATAGATGGTGGGAGACGGATTTCCCGGATACTGTGGGTGGCTTAGATCTGCAAGGGGGAGGAACAT
This sequence comes from Candidatus Zixiibacteriota bacterium, assembly GCA_900498245.1. Taxonomy (NCBI): domain Bacteria; kingdom Pseudomonadati; phylum Candidatus Zixiibacteriota; species Candidatus Zixiibacteriota bacterium. Next base: position 2,275,932 of record LS998015.1, on the reverse strand, counting down.
GGTTAGCCGTACATCTACCCACACGTCGTACCTCGATTATACTGAATAGGGAAGAGAAAATACAAGCTCCGCGCAGAATCTGGAGCCGAGGAGAACTTCCGCTAATTGCTGCCGCATTGGGACCGGCAGGGGTGTACGCCTTGGACCTGTCCAGATATCTCCCGTTCAACTTGCTGTTACTGGATGCCAACTGCGTTAAATGGTGGCGATGGAATGGCCGCTCGTTTGAACAGCGCGCGTATAATTTGGGGTTTCACCACATTTCGTCAGGGGATTTGGACAATCCACGCGACCAAAGATATTCCGCACTACGGAGACTACACATTGACCTAACAGGTTGTCGACATTGGGCGGATACAAGCGGACCAGATGACTATGCGCACAGGCCTTGGCAAGAATTCATCGCTAATATGGCAGTAACTTCATTTACTAATCCTACCTATGGCACCACCTCCGCGTCTTTGGTCGCAATCGGATCGAGAGTGGTTTTTGACTTTTGTCCATGGCCGCTGCGCTCCACTGATTGGACTCGTGTTAACCTTTCAAATGGGCAAGCTGAGTCGCGAAGAGTCTGACCTCAATTCGTCAGAAGTTAGAATCCGAATCGACCTTGCATTCATCACATCTTGATAGAATAGTGGGGGCACCATATTCAGTTGCACGGCGGCGAACAGGAAATCTCAGAACTTGCCGAAGTATGAACGCAACGTCCTCAGTATCATGATTGATTTCAATCATCTGATTCTGAGTAGAAGGGATTCGTAAGCTCCCCAGAAATCGGGCGATGCAGAAGTAGAGCCCCTGGTGGCCTGACGATCCTAGAAGATCACAACAGGCATCCATTCCCCGTGTGACGAATTTGTGACTGGTTCCGCCCCATTTCAATATGGCAAGAGAATTCCACTATTCGACGACTTAGCCTCAACTGAACTGACTACACCAGTGATTTTTAATCCCTTACGCCCCGTCTCAGAAATCCCCAACTTACTACCGCGAAACCAATTGCCGGAGTGGTGGAATTGGCGGACGCCTGGGACTTAAAAGCGACCCAAACGATTCAGCAGACGGTTGACGATCTTTGCATTTCATAGCCAAACAGATAAATAGATCAAATTAGTGGAGTTTTGCTTCTAATATTTTTATATTGATTATGACTAAGGTTAATCCCAAATTACTCATTGGACAATCTTAGTTCAGTGTGCGATTAGCTTCGGGAAAATAAATTGCGTAACGCGGTGAGCACCAATTCAATTATTATTCGCTGAAGGGAATAATGTGGACAAACCTTTTCAACGCAAAGGTGCTTTAAGCAATGCCGATGTTGGACGTGAATTTGAGACTTTGGCTCAGCATTTTTTTGCTAAACAAGGCTTGCATCTGACGCGACGCGTTTCAGTCCAAATTAGAATTAATGGATTCAAACCTCATAACTTCGATCTTGGAAATAAAACAGAGAAAATACTAGTGGAGTGCAAAGCACACAAATGGACTGAAAGCGATAATGTTCCAAGCGCAAAGTTGACGGTGTGGAACGAAGTTATGTTGTTTTTCCTTGCGGCCCCGTCCATTTACAGGAAAATCCTATTTGTTCTAAGGGATTTCAGTGGCAGGAAAAAAGAAACTCTTGGCGAGTACTACATTCGGACAAATTCTCATCTCATCCCTAAGGATGTTGAGGTGTGGGAATATGAAGAAAAGCAGGGTACGGCGGTCAGGATAAGATAATCAGCGAACAAAGGCAGAAGGACATGGGCTGATGCCAGCATAGCCTGCGCCAGGCATAAGCAGGCAAGAAGGAGATTAAGTTGTGAGCTATATAGACAGAATTTATCCAACCAATAAAGGCCTGACAACCTATCTTGATGAGTTGCTAAACAAAAACTATCAGATCCCTACTTTTCAAAGAGAAGTGGTTTGGGAGAAAGGCAATGTCAAAAAGCTTTGGGACAGTATATACAAATTTTATCCTTTGGGCAGCATTCTAATATGGAAAACTGATTTGAAATTGCAGAACCACAGATATATCGGCGGACACCAGATTACTGACCCAGAGTTTGCCAGAACAGAATATCAATATATTCTCGATGGCCAGCAACGAACTACTTCATTGCTCACTTCGCTACATGGCGGGAGAATAGAGAATAAGCCGGGGTTTGACCCGACAATTTATGTTGATTCAGAAATCCAAACCGACAACGAGATAGATGATGAAAGCTATAAAAATCGTTTCATATTTTGGGATGAGATAGACGATAGAAATGGTGAAATACGACAAAATATTCCCAAAAGGAAAAAATTTGACGAAGGTTTAATAATAAAACTAATAGATATTAAAAACAATTGTGGAGCAGTTGAAAGGCGCCTCGTTGAAAATCCGACGGGCGATTTTAGAGATTATGATACGCCAGTCCGCAAGGAACTCAGAAGATTGAGAGACATTCTTGATAATTATCGCATGTCATTTATTGAAGTAAGGGGCATTCAGGTTGCAGAAGTCTGCCAAATTTTTGAACGTATCAATCAGGCTGGTAAGCTACTATGCATTTTTGATATAGTTGTGGCTAAAACCTTCAGGGCTAAGACCCAAAAGGAGAGTGGCTTCTATTTGCGTGAGCTTATTGATGATTTTAGGAAGACCAACCGCAGCGAATTTATGGCCATAGGCGATTTAGATTATTTACAAATGCTTGCCATAATTATAAATCGGCACATAGCCAATTCAGGAGTTGGAAATATTACCGACCGCTATCTCAATGAAATCAAAACAGACCAAATACTCGCGGTCTGGAATAATGCAAAAGAAGCAATGTTAAAAACTTTTGACTTTTTCGAAAATCATCTTCATATTAAGACGCCATACTTAATGCCGTCCCGTTATTTTTATTTGACCGTCGCAGACTATTTTTATAGGAATGATAATCCCAATTACAGTTTTTTGGCCGCATATTTTTGGTATTACAGTTTCCACAATGACGATTTATTGAGTAATACATCACATCTATTCCAGCATTTGGATTTCCTTGATAAAGAAAAGCAACAGCAACCTTACCAATTCGCACGGTTCTTAATTAATAAGGAACAACTTCGCACTTCTTCATACAGTTCAAGGGGACGCCTAAGCCGGGCAATACTTGCTCTCTATGCAAGTCATCTGCCGAGGGATTGGGAGCATTGCAATAGAGAAGTCTTAGTTCAGAATTTATTCTTCTCGACTGACAAACCGAATCTACACCATGTGTTTCCCATTAATTCTGAATATGTATTAAATAGCAAGCATCATAATCAGATTGATAGTAATAGCCTAATGAATATTGCTTATTTAACACAGTTAACAAATCTTGCCATAAGTAATCGAAATCCTCTGCAATATATCAAGGATTATGATAATCCAGAATTTGAGGCGATATTGCCAACGCATTTGCTTCCTAAGGAAATCATGGAATGGGTAAGAAATGACAATATGCCATCCAACGCCTTGGATGTTTTTATTGAGAAACGCCTTGAACTCATAATTGCTGACTTGAGGAATAAACTGCATACTATAAGTATTGATGTAATAGACACTAATCAAACACTAAATGAAATTCCTATATAAGATAAGCGCCGACAATTTATTTTAACAAATGAATTACTGTTTGTTGCTGTATCGCTACGTTCGTTAAGAAATATGAAAACACGACTGACGCCATACTACATTGAACTCGTTTACGAAGCCTGTCTTAAATCCTTCTGGAGGAAGAATGCTCTTGCTAAGTTTCTTCGTCATTGTGGTATATCAGAGGCCTTCATAGGATCTTGGGGATCAGAAGAATCAAAAAGGGATTTTCTTGACCGGCTATTTCTTGAACTCCCTAAGTCTGATCGTGGACGGCAAGGTTTGATAAGGATTTCATCCTTTCTCATGGATCAGAGGACTTTTCCCGATTTGAAGAATTGGGAGGACTCGGCCGATAAGATTAAGGCCGCCCATGAGAGCGTCTCACGATTGAGGCTTTATCATGAGCAGCAAGAGGAAGAAATCCAGACCGAAGAAGAGCACCAGAAAGCCCGAGCGGAGTTTCAAAGAAGAAAGGGAGAAATTACTCGTTCTCAGCAGTCAATACAGAAGCTTTCTGACCGACTGAATGCGCTGGGAAAGCGCCTAGGCGACCAACAGGCGGGCTATGACTTTCAGTCCTGGTTTTATGATCTGCTTGACTTCAGCGAAATCCAAAATCGGCGACCTTACGTGCATGAAGGGCGACAAATCGATGGCTCGTTGACTCTATCCGGTACAACCTATTTGGCCGAGTTGAAATTCACAACGTCTCCAGCGGATCCGGTTGCGATAGGCGACTTCTTCAAGAAAGTCACAGACAAAGCTGATAATACAATGGGTGTGTTCGTTTCCATCTCAGGATATACTGAGGTCGCTAAGAAAGAAGCATCATCGGCCAAAACGCCATTGCTGTTGCTCGATCACAATCACCTCTATCTTGTACTTGGTGGCATCATGGGTATGAGTGACGTAATTGATAGAATAAGGCGTCATGCTTCGCAAACGGGGGAAGCATACTTGGCTGCAATAGATTTCACCGGATAGAATTGTAGAATATCGGTCCACTTTTCGCGGACATTGAACTAGATGAATATTAACTGTACCGCTTCTCTGTTTCCGTTATTCCAAATTGCAATTGCTGTGGAATAGCTACACCTGTAACAACGATGCTTAAGAAACCTAAATAGTGTCTTAAAGGATAGACAACATTTTGGGGGTAATAAACATTTCTACCATTGATGCCATTGCAGGATTTTTGATTCGACGACTTCTTTAGGCGTAGCATACCTGAGCCGAGTCTGGCCGATGATCTTTTCCCTATGCGATAAACTGCTCCTCTCGAATTCATGCAATGTCTCGGCACTGAACGGGATTGATGAAGAACCGTCGATTGATAGTTTTATATAGACGTTGTGCTTTGGAAGGTTCTGAAGATTTTCCGCCGAAAACTTTGGATAAAATTCCTTCGCAATTATTTCTGAGTCTTCGGAGCCAAGGGTGAAAGATATTAGCGTTCCCGCGTTTCCCAATATTGCAGAGCTTATCGTAGGGGGCAACTGACTGATAAACTGCTTTGCCATGCCCGCTATGTTCAACCGGTATTTTCTGGTCTATGAGAATATCGATGGAGAATCGCCAGTGGCCCAACTTCGCGCAAGTAGGGCGGATGTTGGACCTAAATTCCCCGCTCTGCTTTACTTCTGAGACGTACCTGTGACTGCATATTACTTCCTACAATTCAGAGCAAGTGTGATGATTGTCAAACGATTGGGCCGACGTTTGCCTAAAGACACCAGGGACTCTAATTTTCTTGCGTTTGAGCAAGAAATTGTGTAAGCTTATAGACCATCTACGATTGCCGGAGTGGTGGAATTGGTAGACACCAGGGACTTAAATAGCGATCCTGACGAAAACGCATCTGGTTGAGACTCAGCATAGTCCGTCACACGGCAATTGGATAGGCGTGATTCTTTAAATGTCGCTTTGGATTGTTTTGGGTCATTTTGGAGCAAAAATGGTCACAAAATGATCACAAGGTGGATGCGTGGCTCCAGTTAATGGGCTTCGATACCTATTATTGATTGGATGTTACTTCTGAGGTAAACGTTTGCTTCACAAGCTGCGGAGGAAACAGATCACACAGGCCATCATCGCGATGGAAGCAGGGGCTTTTCAGGCTTTCTGTGACGATTTCATTAGAGCAACGTATGCCGAGCTTTCAGCGCTGCGCCGACACGGTTTGACAGCTGATGGCAAGACGCGAGCAGGGACGCCCGATAGTATCTGCGAATTGCCCGACGGGACGATCATTGCGGTTGAAGCGAGCACCAACTCAGACTACTGGAAGCCGCCGGTCGAGCAGAATCGATATGCAAACTGGAAACCAGTCGCCGACCTAATCAAATGCAGCAAGCTCTCAAGTTGTTCGAAAGTTATCCTGTGCTGCTCTCAGGAGATACCAACTACCGAGCCGCTGGCCAAAAGCCAAATCTATGAGTATGCAAGACAGCACTGCAGCTTCGATGTACTTATCATCAGTGTAGATGAGATGGTGACTGTCATCACAGATGACCCGGAAAAGTACACACAGCTCCTTGATAATCACATACCAGGATTAACCGAATTCCTTTACACCAGCAACGAAGCCAAGGCGGCTTTGCTTACTCAGCAAGCATATGAATTGTCCGACTTGCCTTTCGGATTCGTGAAGGAAATAGTCGCCAAGACTCTTGAGTCCCAGCCAGACGTCAACTCCAATGAAGCTATTGATCTGGCAATATTGCAGGCCAGATTCGATCGTCCTTCCAGATACCGCATAAGCATGGATTCCGTGGACGGCATAGACCGTTCTGTTGGGTGGAACGAGTTTGGTGGCGCTCCTCTAGGTCGGACAATACAAATCCTTGGACCACCGAAAATCGGCAAGACTTTTCTCCTGAGAGAGCTATGCTTGGGATTACGTCTCGACGATGACAGCCTGGTTTGGTATGTGTGTCCCAAGCTCGATCAAGCGAGTGAATACAGTGTTTGTGAACTAGAGTCAGATATAGTCTCGGATATACTTAGGTCGCGCTACAAAGAAGCCGCTGTTCAAGAATACGTGGAAGGTCGTTTGCGTCTTGAGGAGTTAGCGAACCAGCATAAGCTCATCGAGCAAAAGTCTAGGTTGCTCGTAATTGATAATGCGGAACGCCTTTCTGACAATTCGGTCAGACGTCTTCAAGAGGTCTGTGCGTACTTGTCGGTCCAAACTGGCAGTGGCTCTTTGGCTGTAATACTGCTGTCTTCCAGATCGCTTCGAAAGTATGCTCCAGGCTTCGAAGAATACCGGATGCCGGCGTGGACTGAAAGCGAAATCCGGGACCTATTGATCTTCAGGGAATTCGATGTCGAGGACCCTATTGAGGCTTATTCCAAAGCTGTTACCGCATTCTCTGGCGGCCACCCGTTGGTAGCAATTGCTATCGCTGATAAGTGCAAGTCGATAAATGCGATCTTTGAGGCGCAAAAGGACAGGGGTAGTGCCCTTTATGATGATCAGTTAACTGACGAGATCGAAGAATATGTTTATGATCAACTCGTCACTGACGCAGATGACCGACACGTGCTTATGTGCTGTGCGGCATTGGTATCTCCGATTCCCATCGACTTGATTGAGCACGTGGCGCGCTCAGTGGATCCAAAGGTAACAGCCTCAGTGAGACACATTATCAGAAAGGACTTTGATACGGTCTATGAGGGAGAGTTTCCGGAGAGTATTGCTGTCACCGACATATTCCAGAAAGTCGCAGCCCATAACATAACGGAAGAGCAACGCAGAAACATATGTGGTTGCGCTTTTACGTATCTGATGAAGCCCAAGGATGGATCTCTTTCGGTGATCAGAGCCTGCGATGGGATCTTCTATAGTATCTTGGCGGGTCAACTCGGTCCTGCATTGGCGATGGCCAACAGAATGCTTGTGGACGCTGTTTTTAAGCATTGGGGTGATCCGGAAGTGAGATTCACGCTAGAACGCCTCTGGATGATACGCACACTGGCGGCGCCTGTAGATCCCGAACACCGCCAAATGCTCCTTACGGCACTGTTTCTCATGACGTCCTTATATAGGAGGATGGGAGAATCTGCAAGGTCCGACGAAGTTTTTGTCATGTACTTGCGGCTCCTTAACGATGAAGAAACCGCCAGGCAATTGCCTGATGATGTGTTGCTCTATCTTCGCCTGCAATCTCAGATGGAGTTAGTCTGGCGCGCGATCTTGGCCTCAGATTATTCGAGAGTAGCTCAGATCATCGATTCTTTTCCAGTATCACTCAGTGAATGGTTGAAACATTTCTACTCGGGGGCGGTTGGCGTCGTATCGATTATCACGCAGCAGTGCTCCCTAGACGATTTCCCTAGGCAATTTGTTTTGAGGTTTATCAACGCCATCACACCGGAATACTGGAACTTCGTGCCGTTACTCACAACATCTTTCGCCCACATTGGAATTCGTTATGAAGGTAGCGTCGACGAGCTGACGGCTGATCTCAGCCAGTTCGGGGAGGCGGGCCCTATGGGACAAGCGATGTGCCATGTGGCAGCCTCAGAGCGACACGCTAAGCTGGATCAGTCGGAAGATGCCCTTGCGGCTGCCCAGAATGCACTTGATCTCCTGAAGGAAGTGGGAATCGAATCTCCTTCAGTGACTAGAAGGACTCTAGTCCTGAAGGCTGACATTCTCTATAAAATGGACAACTTAGGTGCTGCCGCCACTCTTTATGCGACCGCGGCACCATTGTTCACTGACGACCACGACGATTTCGACCGGGCGTGGTGCTACTTTCGGATGGCACTGATCGAACAAGATCCTAATTCTGCCTTGCTTTCCTTCGAACGATCGTTAGAAGGCTTTCAAGCTAACGAGCATGACTATCAGAAGGCTGTAGTGCTTGGAGAAATGGGACTTTGTTTGCTCTTCTGTGGGAAGCTCACGGAGGCTTTGCGGAGATTTGAAGAAATCCTCGAAGAACACTTCACAGCAAGGACATTCGGGTTCGGTAGGAGTGTTATTATAGCCGTGAGCCTGATGTCGAATTTAGCCTACAATGACCCACCTAAGGTTGAAGACTACCGGTCCAGCGGCGGTATCCGGCACATCGGACTACGACGTGGAGTATTCGCTTCTTCAAATGTCTTGAGGGACGCGAAACCTCTGTATGATCGGTTAACGGCATACAGTGCGCTCGCTCGCTGTTACAAAAAGGTGGGTGCCTTTGACGACATGATGAGATGTAAGCAGGTCATCTTCTTATCAGATGTCAAGATCGAGGTCGACACTCATTTCTTGGTCGAAGTGGCGGCCTATGGAGAGTCGTCATTTGTGTCAATTGCGCAGTGGCATGTCAAAGGTCTTGAGGTCGTTCTACAGAGCGAGCAGGTTCGAGAAATGGTCTACAAGTTTGGCCAGAGTTTGTACATTCAGTGGGCATTAGCTGACTACAAGTCCATAACAGCTAGTTCGCTCCAAGTGTTACTAGTGATGAGAGATGGTGCTAGAGCGCTTGGGAAATTGGAGAATTTCACATACGACGAGAAAGGTGCCACGATGGTCCTCCTTCTAGTTTCATTAGACGGGGTTGAGGTGAACGAAGTCGTCCGTAACGCCGTTGGTTTCTGCTCCGAGTTGCTGCAGCCTCGAAGAGCTGATTTGCCGTCGTGGTTACGTGAAAGACTGCAACTCTGACAGAACCTTCGATGACTCATTGCTGAATCAGGCAGTCGACCATCAGTCCAGTCCTCCTACACTAAAGCTGCGGACGCCAGTCCGCTGCTCATTCAACCATCAATCCAGATCGAGTAGGAGGATCAGATGTCACAAGATCTGTATGACGCGAACCGTCAATGGTGTAATCTGCCGTCAAACGAGCTACTTCGTTTCAAGAAAGTCTCGTGACCAATTTGTGACTACCCATGGCTGCGAATTGCCGTCCCGATTTAATTGATAGCCAAGAGATTAGACCGGATTTTGAGGAAGGGCACCAAAGACTTTTTATTTGTTGCGCCTCTCTGGGAATTGTGCTAACTTCCTACTGTCAAACCTCTTGCCGGAGTGGCGGAATTGGTAGACGCCAGGGACTTAAAAAGCGACCCGAATGATTTGCAATCCGATTGAATCGCAACGCATTCGGAAGAATGCCAAGAAGATAGCCGCGGCCAATCCAAGTATCCGTTCAGTTTGAATTGTATTGATTTGGACGGGGATTAGTCACAAATTGGTCACAAGGCCCCACTCGGCCTAGCGACTCACGCTGCAATGGTTCAAATGATGAGGTGAATTGATGGACATGACGAAGAGAAACACCGACAATCCGTCGGAAGCTATCCACTCTTCAAACTCAATATGGCGCACTACGATCCAATTAGCGCTGGCAGCATTTGTAATGTTGGCTTGCCTGTTCATTGTCTACTCGGCTGGCGTTTCTTGGCTGTTTTACGTCCCCGCTCTATTCGGTGGGGATAAGTTCAGCCCAACCCAGGCTATTGTATTGGCAGTATTCACGCTATTGGGGTTGTTCTCGCAGCATATCTACAATGAGCTCCGCCATGTGAAGTCTGGTCGTGTAAACATAGCTGCGATTGCTCGGCAATCATTCAGGGCGAAATCCTTTTGGATAGCTCTGGTGTTGGCACCTATTGTATTGCTTGGCGTGTTTAAGGCTGCTGATGAGATGCCTTATGGGATAGTAGCTTGCCTATTCGCTTTTGAGAATGGCTTTTTCTTCAGATTCATTGTATCGGAGAACCAATGACTCGGTCGTGGCTTCATGCCATCGTTGCAGCATTGTTTATTGGGGTTCTGATCGTCTACTCTTTGTTTCTTAGGAGTTCGCCAGCTGAGAGTCAGAAGCAGGCTCTCCTTGAACTGGATAAGAACGAGTGTTTGGAATTCCCTTACGCGAACATAGTGGACTGTGCACTCGCCGATATCCACTCCCAACTGAATACTCCACTAGCGTTCCAGCTCAACCGACCTTACCATGACGACAGCATTTGTGTCTTCATTATCAATGTAGATAAGGCACTCAAGCTTCAACTCTCCAATAAGACAAGGCACCTAATCGAAGCTTGCCATCGGGACTGCCTGGCGTTGCCACCGAACGTGATATTGGTCGACAGCAAAGTCTTTCAGTTGTTAATGGTTTCTGCGTCTAACTCAATGACGGGATTACTCGGCAATTTGGATGAAATGCCACCGCTGTACAGGACTCTGTCTTTGTCGACGCCCGATTCAATCCTGACATCACTAGGCCCTGGCTTCTGGGAGGGGTTTTTTTTGTCTATTGAGAAAGCTCACACCGTTAATATCGTAGCCAACTATATTAAGTACCGAAATCTTTACAACTACTCTCAATCCGTAGATTCGGGGGAGTACACACGTGCGAACGAAACCGCGTTCACGGCTGCGATCAAGGACCTAAAGGTATTGTGCGAAGACCAGGACCTCGATTTGTGCCGCCTGTTTGTACCCTTCATCTTGCCGATCGTGGCTCATGAGATGGCACACTTACAAGTGAATGTACCTGTCGTAGCTGCTTGGCGCAGTCAAGATATCGTTTCATCCGTGATCGCGATTCAAACTGACAGGGAAGATGAGGCTGATTCCCTTGCCTATGACGCATCATTACAATATATAGGACGGCTTCCGCTTGAGCAAGCTCAGATATTTCTCGTCGGGCTGACTGAATACGCTGGAATTTTCCGCGACCTAGTTCTGTGGAAAGCATTCGATGGCTTTCGGGGGATGGATAGTAGGGATGTCTTGTTCACGCTTGAGGACTTCGATGAGCCGGCAGCTGAGGACACGACTGCTTATCCTGACCCAAATCAAATCGATTGTGGCTATTGGAATGATCCACCTTTGATGACAACCCGGGACTTAAACGAGATCGCTGCAAGAGTACGACAACTCGGTGCGTTTATAGGACACAGTCATCTGTTGGCGAGAGGCGCAAAGCTACTACGCATGATCCAAGAGGTCTATCCTCCGCCTCCCCCCATACACATGTTCGAATTCTATCGAGGCTTTGATGTGTTGCTGTCGCCGACTCTGGTGCCGGAATCTGCCTATGTCACACTTGTCAATGGTACCAATCCTTCAGGTGGTCTTAACAGAGGACCACTTGGTTTGACGTTGTCAGATGTCACGCGAGGATTGGATTCGCTGATTCGAATAGAACCAGCACTTCGCTCATCAGGTGAGTCGGCCTGGGTAGGTACCACTAGTTACAGCACTCTAGAGATTTGGGGACCGCGTCAAAACCTAACGGCGATAAGGTATACTAGGTTGATCCAGGCTCCGGAGCGTCAGGAGGAAGCTCCTGAATATGCTCGGGAGGTCGCGCTTGACTATTTGCTGCTGCGAAATGTCCACCCAGATTCTTTGAATGCAAAGAAATCAGCAAAAGGGGAGCAGTTACTATGGTACGTGTATCTGATGACGGCCCCGACTTGTGCGGAGTTTGAGGAAAACGGGCGGCTATATACGTGCGGACGAGTCAATAACACTAGGTTTGGGCGTTTGACTATAACAGCATCCCATTAGGCTTGGCTGGGCCTTTAATCGCGTTCGAGAGGTAAGTGCGCGTGTGACAAGGTGATGCTGAACTTGAACGAGGTTGTTGAATGTGATGTCAGACCGACCGTCACCTGGTCCCTCCAGAGGGATCGCTTTAGGGACCACTATCTGACAAATAGATTGCTTGTAGATTGGCTAATACTACAAGGAAGTGACACTTCAGCACTTTGCGTGCCGTCAACCCTGTTTGACCCCGACCTAATGCATTTTAAGTTCGTCGACATTGCGCTCCGACAGGATCAGCCATCCAGGCTTCAATGTGACGCTCAACAGACTCTCTGGCTGAGCCATATCTCAACCGAAACAGTTCCCACGACCGCATCCCGCCGGGTGGCCCACCTGCCTGCAGGTGGGGTTACGGACTCTCCTGCCACGATTCCGCCACATGTCTCCTGTGACCAATCTATGGCTGCGCGCAACTCCTTGGCCGTCGAGAGCGAAGCCATTGAGATACACCGACTCAACCAGTTGGATGGGTAGTTACGTCGTGGCCGTAAAGTCCCTTGCGTTATTTGTTCAAATACCATAAATTATTGCCTCACAAGCCCTGCCGGAGTGGCGGAATTGGTAGACGCCAGGGACTTAAGAGTCGATTCAGACGAAAATCCAAGTCGATGACTCTTAGCATATTGTGTTGAGAGTTAATCTATTAACCCAACCAATACATGTATCACTTCGTATTGATTCGTGCTGATTGAGACCAATTTTGGTCCCAAATTGGTCTCAAGTTAATACCATCTAAGCCGAAATTCCAAATTGTAGAAGCAATTCTCTGGATATTTATTAGTCTCATAGATTGGCTCTGGGTAAATGATGGACAGCCTCCAGTTGGAGAGTCGCTGATTGGACCGATTGTCATTATTGGACTTGGAGTGATAATTACCGCCAAATTGGCAGCGATATATTTGCCTCTATTTGATTTGGTGGGACAACTTGCATTTGAAATACGACTCAATTATTGCAACACCGAACGACCGCATCGAGGTTATCGGAACATGGGCAAAAGACCGATTGAAACCATTTGAGAAGGCAAGAAACTGAAAGGTAAAAGAGCCGCTTAATTAGCTGACCGAAGAGCATAAACTGTCCGGCAAGTCCTTGACTTTTGCACCTAATCGTCTAAATATGAAGACTCTTCCTCTGGTAGGGTCATAGACAGCATTCGTGGTTGCGTCAAGTTCCTCAGCGAGCTACCGCGAGCGATGAATTTATGCCTTCATTGCCGTCAGGTCATTATTCCGCCCTCGGCGGAATGATGGATCTAACGGAACATTGAATGTTACTATATAAAGCCAACGACATATTTGTTTTAGATATTGCATAGGCCATCGGTTATCAATAAAAATTTCTTCTTATTGATTCTATATAATTTTATTTCATACGGGCTAGATAATATTTCAATACCAGACGAGGCATTATATAAATGTGCCACAAAATGTAATTTTATTTCTTTAATTTCGTTGGACATAAATATAGGCTGGAATTGGTAAGAAGGTCCGAATACTCTCTTCCCCTGCACAAGTTTGGTCGGTCTAAGCCCATACTTTGTAAGTTTTGGCGTCAAAAATTTGCCGTACATTGGGATTTCAAAGTAGAAGCTATCCAATTTTAGCACTTCTATAGAATCAATATTAAGCGAATTTTGAATATTATTAATATACGATGTTTGGATAAATAATATTAAGGAGTCGGCGCAGGCAGAGGCTATAAAGGCGGTCTTGGAAAATTGAATATCTATCCTATATCCTCCAAATGTAATTTCCGGATCCTTTCCTTCGTCCGTAAGATAGCTTTTCAACGAAGTATTGGCGCAGCCGGCGGCGAAAATTGCTATTGTTTCACAAACACACATAATTTGCAGATATTTTATAAATTTAGAATACATATCCATTGAGACTCCTATATGTATTATATAGATTACTAGATATTTGATTTCGTAGCCATCTATTCTTACCGGCTAGACCCGGAATCATGGCTTCAAAGAGATTATGTGCGATGAAGTTGATTCCATAATTCGGGTCAAAGTGGTCAAAATGGTATTGCCCTCCTTCTTCACTTCCCCAATGTAACCCACCGGGATATCTCTCTTGATTTACCCCATGTTTACCGCCCAATTTTGAATAAAGTCGATCAGCTCCACCTACCACTAAATCAGCAACCATATCGACTGGATTAACATGTTGATACCAATGGTGAATCATGGTCTTTTCTTTAATAACTCTAAAATCACTATCATAATTGCCGACTCTTGTATTACTTGTATTCCTCATAACTTCATCATAATCCGGCCCTCCATTTTGTGGTTCTGGGTTACCCCACACAAGTCTATCTACTCTGCTCATCAATTTGCCATAATCCTCTGATGCCGCCATCCATCCGGTCACGGTACCGATATCCTCCATATAATCACCTTTGAAATCGGCCACATGTCCCCTGTTGGATTTTGTGTCATATGACCATGCGCCGAGATCAAGCACTGCACCGCCGCCATGAGATATACTATTAACATTCGCTCCAATTGTTCGTCCAAAGAGCGCGCTTCCTGAACTTTGAGCAACTGAGCTTCCGACTTCACCCGTGGCCGAGCCCCATGCTGTTGCAAAAAACGACTCAGTGAAGCGTTCAATGAAATTGCTCTTATCTTTGTATACGTGAAAATAATTATAGGCGAGAAGAGCACCAGCAAATAGGAAGGTAAAATTTCCGTCTTTATCCGCATAACTCAAGGGATTGTTTTTGCCATAGAGATACCCGCTCGCGAATTGAGATGCTTTATCGATGGATGAAAACTGTCCAATTCGGTAATCATAGTACCTGGCACCAAAATAATAATAATCGAATGTCGAATGCTGATCATGCTGTTTCCCGGTGAAAGTCATTGGTTCATTGTAGGAAGACCAGGATTCAATCACTCCGCCAAAGGGTGAATAATTGACATAGTCTTTTACTCTGCCATCCCCGTCCAGCATCAGTCGGGTTGACCCCAAATGGTCGCTAATAAAGAAATACAGCGAAGCGTCTGATATGGTGTTCCAGTAGACCGCCAGCCGGCCGGTAGGGCCGTAGGCGTAGTTTTGAAGCATCCTGTCATACCTGTCAAAGATTGCCAGCAGCTGATTGCCATCATATAGATAATGCTCCTCTGTTGCATCCCAGTGTATGCAGGTGTCAGTAGCCGGACCATCAATCGTATAGTCGTTATCAACAATGGATTCGTCTTCTGAACCGGAGCCCGGGGCATACTCTATGCCTCCTCCGCAGCTATCCAGATAATAATAGTGATATTGTTTTATAATTCTTCTGGATTGCTCATCATAGCCAAAATTAAGGTAAAAACTGGGTCTGCCCGCGGATAGAGGAGCCAGAACGGAGTAATTCAATAGATTTCGGTAATCATATTCCTGGTAATAGATTGGCCTGGAGGAGTCAGTGAACAGGTTTCCCAGAGTATCATAATGCATTATGTCGGAACCCATTCCAGTGAACCATCTCAGCCGGGATGATGCCGGATCGGAATTACCATATTGGTATATGACGGGATTCAGGGTATCTCGATCCTTAATAAGCTTGGTTCTGTTGCCAAGATAATTATAGAAATACTGCTCATCGTTGGTCGGCCCGGAAGTGTCGTCGGCCATCGTCAGCCAGCCCAATTGGCTATAGGTAAAATCATATTTATGGGTAGATGTCCCTGCGTTAGATGTGTTGCAGGATTTAATGGACTTGATTTGGCCGTTGAAATAGCCGTTTTGCCCGTCATTATATTCTAATGACAATCCGAAATGTGTGAAAGTCGCCCCGCCGCGGAGCATAACATCAGTGATGCTGTCGGGGTTATTTATTTGGGTTAACATATCGCGTGGATCATATTTATAAAATAGATTATGACCCACGGAAGTTAATTTTTTATTCAATATTGTTTTTCCAGGTAGCCCACTGGCCTTATAGGAGAATGTCGATGGTAGTTGGGTGAGAGCGCCGGCGCCGCATTTGACTGTTCCAATCCGGCCGGCCGGATCAAACAAATAGTTCACTTTTGAGAAGGTATTTGAAATATTTCTGTTTGGCCAAAACTGCCGCACTATTAGATTGCCAGCCCGATCATACTGGTGAAGAATGGCCTTTTCGTTTGCATTTTCACCGTTGAGTAATCTGGCAACCACTGAATCCTTGTAATCCAGCGGCATATAGAAATATCTCTGATAATAGGTGCCCGGCTTATTCTGGACTTTTATTAGTCGGCCGTAGGCAATTGTGGAGTCCGAATATGAAAGGCGATCATAATGCCAAATATAACTTGCGGAATATCCGCAGATCTGGGAGGTTGAATCAGGAAATGTCGGAATATCGGCGTATTCCTGACTGAAAGCAGAAGTATCGTAACAAAGACCCTCTTCAATCTTCCTGCCGAAAATATCATATTTGAAATAGACAAAATCGCCGAATCTTAATGTATCGCAGCCATAATGACTTTCAGTCCGGCGCTTGTCATTCATCATAAAGCGAAGCCTGCCAGCTTTGTCGTAGAGCATGGCGATATTTCCATAATCTATTCGCCATTCATTAGTCACTTTGCCCAGATCATCATATTGGAAGCGACGAAGAGTTCTGAAACTGCCGGTTGAATCCGGCCCTATGGTAACTGAATCAACCAAACCCCTGATGTTTTTATATGTTGTCGTTACAATTGAATCCGCATTGCCCGGCAAGGTAGTGTCATATGAGATTTGTCTGCTCATCAACCCCCATTTATCTACAATGGAAACAATCTTATTATCATCCTGATCCAGGGTCGTGCTGATAATCAAATTACTATCGGCGTCGGTTGTATCCTTGTATTCAATCCCTTTGCTTGTATCGCAATATATGGTACCTGGCCCCAGGACATAATGAATCTGGCCCTTTACTC
The DNA here is from genome assembly GCA_900498245.1 of Candidatus Zixiibacteriota bacterium. Lineage (NCBI taxonomy): Bacteria > Pseudomonadati > Candidatus Zixiibacteriota > Candidatus Zixiibacteriota bacterium. The sequence continues at coordinate 2,258,868 of LS998015.1, read as the reverse complement.
CGCTATAATAGATGGTGCTGTCAAATGGCAAGGTGTCACAATCAGCCGCAAGAATGCCATTATAATAATTATGCGCTTCATTATATATGGAGCCCAACGGTGTGTAATCACCAACATTCCGACCTCCAACCAAATCATAATATGGCTTAAACAACTTTACGATACGACCGCGGCCATCATATTGACCGATATTGCCAACCAGAGAGGCATTAACACTGGTGCCGAGAGAATCAAAACTCCCGGTTGTGCGCGTTTGCGTTTTTCGGCCAAAGCTATCGTAGTATGTAATTGTTACTGTTGTATCGTTGTCATCTCGACAAATTTTGTCTCTTTTCCATGAAGGATCGCTTGATGGCATATATTCAGCAAGTCCGATATCCGCAAATGCACTATAGGAATATGTATACTGAACATACGCCCCGTGTGTAATGACTTTAATGGTATCTCCCTCAAGCGCTCCGAAAGTGCCCTGCTTATATTCTTCCCACTCCTCATCGCTATATGATGGGCAAACAACTTCATCAACCGTAACGCCATTTTTAGTGATTTTTGCAAACCCGGTATTTCTATGAGTCGAAAGGCCTTCCAAGTGATAATGTATATATCCATTTGGCACAGAAATTATATAAGCACTTGTGTCACTTCCAGGATTTTGTTGATCATTTGAGGCCGTTATTGTGTCTCGAGATCCTGACGATGACATAGTATCATGTCCCTGGGGTATCAGATAAGATATACTATCCAGAAGCAATCCCTTAAAGTCGGTAATTTTTACGGGTCTCATGAATTTGTCATACGCATATTTAACCGGAATATTATTCAGATCAGATTCAGATGTGATTTGATTCGTCGCATGATCATAGGTTTTAGTCGATAAATGAGCGATAAGAGGATGGAAGCGAATATTATCATAGTATGCGGAAGCCGTTCCGGCGGGGTCGTTGGCCAAAACCAATTGTACAGTGATATGGTCAAGGCACTGCATATTGATATCGCTTAGGTCAAATACACTGTCGATTTTATTCCATTGCGAGCCACTTAAGCCGGTGAAATATTTGTATTTGCTGCCATTGGTGCAGAGATTGTTCTGAGAATCCTGGCACAAGCAATAAATGTAGATATTGAAGTCAGATTTAACCCAACCGGAAAAATAATATTTCCGTGATGTCAAGCTGTCAGCCATGATCACCCGGGTAGCTCCCCAATTATTGTCGCTACTTGATGGATCGTCAGTGATTTTATAGGAATATCGACCTGTGAAAACGTCTGTCGAACAAATCATATTATATTGCGATAACTCATAGTTCCATCCATCCCAGTTATCGCTTTGTTCAAAATCCTGCGCCAGGAGATCACCTGTGAAGCAATTGGAAGCCGACGCCACCGCCATCAAGCCATTGTCATCGTATTTTGTGCAGGACGTGTCTCCCATAATCCCAAGAGAATTAAGAACATTCCCCTTGTTATCATAACTACGGCCATCCGAAAGAGTATCAAAATAAATAATGGAATCATTTTGCCCGGTCAGGTCGCGCCAGGTATAAGATTTGGCTAACCGCCAGGTTTTATTGAATTTATTATAATCGTACTTGGTAATAGACAGCGTATCCAGGGGTTCCATACCGACACCTTGTTCATAATAAAATCTTTTCTTACAGGAAATCTGTGTTAAGGCATTATCTCCAAGCATTTCAGGAGAGTCCGCATATGCAAATTCCGTCGAATCAAGAATCCAACCCCCGCTTCTGAGCATATCAGTTGCCGTAGAGACCACTTGTCCATTGATAGAATCATAGGTATACCAAGTTATATAATTTATTCCCCGGTCGCACTTAATGACCGAATCCAGCTGCTTTCGGTAAATTCCCCAATTTAAATTCGACACCTTGAACAACGAATAATAATTATTTATCGTCGTCGTTTGTCTGGATGTTCCTATTTGTCCAGCCGAATCACAACTATAGGTAAGATATTCAATCCCATCCAATTCATGCTTCCAATGATCACTCGCAGAATAATTTGAATCATTATAAAATTGATGAATCGTGTATCCAAGCGCGCTGCTAGCCTCAGCTTGAAAATGCGGCATTGTTTCAGCGGCCATTGCAAATCTGGGGCAAAGTCTCTTGCTGCTAAGCAAACCGCCGGAATATGAATATTTATATATGATTGGACTGCCGTCGGACGGCCCATTTCTTAAACATATTGAATCAATAACCGCAATCATTGGCTTACCAGTCATGGAAGTATCCCACAAACGATAAAAATTATCATAGCTGATATTGTCACCTTGAATGACTCCATAAAGACTATTTTCATTGGCAGTTACATTTCCCAGATTTTGGGAGAATAAATAATGAAGGGAATCATTGTAATAATAGGGATTGCCAATTCGCACGGAGCCGCCTGGTGTATATAGAATTTTTCCCGAAAAAGATACCTTTTGCCAATCGGAAATGGAATATGTGTATTGTTGATTCCAGGTGCCCAATCCGGCGTAATTCGAAAAAAAAGTCGTTTGGGAACTTCCATTTTGATTTGACCAACTATAGGAATCCTGATAAAAATCCCCCCAATTCTGATTGCTAAGTACACAATTGTCAAAAATTCTGCGAACCTGACCAAAAGCATGTCCATTCCATTCCCATAAATCTGTCCATCCGCTCTCAAGTTGAGTAAGCAGATAGTGATTTGTTCCCGCTATCAATTTCATTTCGGAAGAACCGCCGAAATTATGTTCTATCAATTTGAGACTATCATTGGCCAAAAAGTAGTTTGCGAACGTATTATCGTCTCCTGTCCCATTGCAAAATGTAAAAGCCACACCATTGGGCAGTGACCCTGTCGCAATCATCGTTCCCGTATGGTTGAATGGATAATAATTATTTACTTCCCACTGACCGTCAGCCCACCTTCTTGTCGTAATTCCTTGATAACCGAGAGTTGCTATCAGATCCGGGGCCATGGAAAATTTTTCTTTCAAAATATAATCGTTGCCTATTTCAAAAAAGTTTGTGTCTAAATCATCAGAATCAAAGTCATATTTGCCATAAATAAAAAAAGTTCTGCTGGGCATTACGCCAAATAATGAAATTGCATACATATCGTAAGCAACAAACGGCGGGGTCGCCATGAAGGCTCTTTCTTTACTCCAAATGCCGTGTCTTGTCCAGCCGAGGCCATTCCAATTGAAGTAGTAGGCATATTTTGCCATTCGATAGTAAGTGCCATCCCAGTAATCCTTATCGCCGACTACCACCACGAAGGAATTTGTTGATGCATAAATGGAAACATTATCACCGCTTTGTCTTCCGAGGTCATCCGGCAGCGTATCACGCAGCCAATATCCACTTTTCCATTTGTGGAAGATTAATTTCTCAATGCTGCGATCATATACTACAAACCAGCCTTCTTCTGAAACACCCGGTTGATCCCAATCTGAAATGGATTCATCAAGGGTATCCAAATACCATTTATCATCCCAACAGGCAACGCGAAAAGGTTGGTAGGGAATCAAAATAAAATCACCGCTGCTAATGTGTAGCAGGTTTTCCGTTAAATGACTGCCCGCGGTATCATGGAAATCCAGACTGGATTGAATAAGTGAAGTATCAATATTACCGTAAAAGATATCTTTTATAGCCCCTGAAGTATACTTAACTTGCTTTATGGAGCCATAAGAACTTCTTGTGCTATCTTCCTCATATGCAAATTCAATAGAAGGAAGGCTCTCAAGACTATCTCCGCTAAGATACTCAATTCGCCTTAATAGTAGCTTTCTAAAGGCATTTGAGCCACCCTCATTCAAATATATATATTTTAGAATTACTCGGGCTATTATGCTATCGCTAGGGGATTCAAGCAGGATTTGGGCTAACTTCTTTTGAGAGAAAAATTCATAGTTGTTGTAGCAGTAAAATGGCTGAAAATCGGTTCTTGATCCGTACTCCAGGACTATTTGTGAGCCCGAAGACAATTCGATTCTGTCAATTAAAGAAGATCTAATATAGGAATTTATCGACGATACGGTGTCGTCCGGATCATTGGGATCTATAACTGCCAGATAGGCCGATTCCCGGATATAATAAAAATTGATCCAATTGGAAGAATCCGGGTCCTGTATCAATTTTAAGTCCCATTGAAATGGATACTTCGTATCATCTCGAGTTACTCCACAACCGACAAAATTACCATACCTGAGAATATTTCTTGTGGCATTCCAGGAAGCCGGATCATCATCAAAATCGCCAAATCGATATATGGTTCCATCTTCCCTGATTATAGTCCAGCCAATAACAGCATCATGTCCGGAGACCGAGCTTCTTTGGCGTAAAATAATCCAGGGGTCGCCATTTTGAGTGATGAAGGAATCCCCACCCTTATGGATTAATTTAATTAAGGTATTGCCACTTAACAGGGAATAATCATCGTCAAGAACGTCGGCCGTTGCATTACAATTGGCGACAATCGATTGGTTTCCCAAATCAAAGCCCAAACCATATGGAGGCGCCTGTGATTTGCGATTTTCCGCTTTGACGACACTCGCCACACTGCCATCATAGTCCAGACTCAGAGAAATACCAAAATTCCCGGTCCCCATAGCCGATATCAAAGAAAATGATTCGGCATGTTGGCCGGTGTAAAGATTAACAGAATTGCTTATGGAACCTGATTTTGACGGATCTTTTATGGAAGCCGCCAGTCCGGAAGAAGTCACAGGACCGGGCTCAATTTTTGAAGCCTTCTCAACCCCGCCATGTGAATGAGGAGAAATAAATAGCAGACTTATAATAATTGCTGATGACAGGTACTCTAATTGCCTTCTCATCGTTCCTCCAATTATGTCCCATACCGATTTTATTGTTGCTATGCCCAATATATTTATTTTTGAAAATTCCAGTCAAGCAAAATAGCACAAATGTGATCGTCCACAATGAAAATGCGATTCATCAAACGACGGTCAACAATACTCAATTGATTTCATTGAGAATTGGATATTGCCAAAATGCTATTTCAGAGTGTCAGTTTTGCTTCTGGGCCTTGAATTTAGGCTCTTTAAGCTGAGCAATAATAAAAGATCAGGAATTTTCAAGATATTTAAATTCGTCTTTCAGATATAGAATTTGGCAAGGCCGTGAAAATCCGCAAGTCCAGAGCAATATAATTACCATATAACAATGTATTTTACTGTACTTTAAGAAGGCTATTGGTTTCCCGAAGCACAATTTAGGGCAATTTATTTAAGTAGCCAAAATTGAATAAAGTTCATGAATTGAAAATGCGTAGATAGGCAAAAAGAGTCCAAGTATTACGTCCAGAATAAGATGAGGGAACATTTCATTATCTCAGTTGATGCCATTTTAGAATATTTGCATCGACCTTTTCCTTGGGGGTGGTGTATCTTTGTTGCGTTTGAAAGACAATTTTATCACGCGCCGATCTTCTGGTTAAAGGAAACTGGGGAAGAGTCTCGGCACTGAAGGGCCGGGAAGTTGAACCATCTATTGATAATTTTAAGTAAATTGCATGCTTTGGCAGATTCTGAATATCGCTGGCAGTGAAAGAGGGATAAAACTCACGAGCTAATATTTCGGCATCTTCCGAGCCGGCCGCAAATGAGATTAGAGTCCCGACATTGCCAAGAATGGCAGAAATAAGGCCTGGTGGCAATTGGGAAATAAACTGATTTGCCATACCCGCTATGCTTAATCGATATTTGCGCGCCTCCGATAGAATTGAAGGGAAGTCGTCAGTGGCGAAGAGCTGCAACTCATCAATTACTAATAGGAATTCATTACGATCAGGTTCAGGGATTTTGGCTTGCCTTAAGGCAGCCAAGTATATCTGAGTAAGCATTAGCGAACCCAGAAGGGAAGAACTGTCTTCCCCGATCTTTCCTTTGGAGAGATTTAATAATAGAATCTTTCTCGAATTTATGACATTTAAAAGGTCAAATTTGGTTTTCGTTTGCCCAACAATATTTCTTATAATGGGGTTACTTAGAAATTGCCCAACTTTGTTTTGAATCGGAGATATGGTCTCGGTCCGGAAAACCTTTGGATAGGCTTCAAATTCTATCTCCCAAAAATTCCTTAATATCGGATCTTTTATTCTTCTGACAATCTGTCCCCGAAAACGCTCGTCTACAAGCATTCGGCTCACCCCCAAGAGAGTCTGACCTTGATTTTCTAATAGTGCCAGAAGAGCATTTCTCAAAACGTATTCTAATCTGGGGCCCCAGGATTCAGGCCAGATCTTTTTGAAAACTTGAATGATCCCGGATGCCACCAGGCTTCTTTGGGAAGTGTCATTGTGATAGAGGGGATTGAAAGCTATGGGATAATCGATATCGGCTGGATTGAAGTAAATGGTTTCATTGATCCTTTTTGGGGGAATATGGTCCAGCGCTTTTTCAATTAGATCCCCATGGGGGTCAAAAACGGCCAATCCATTGCCATTTTGAATATCCTGGATAATCATGTTTAGAAGCAGGGTGGACTTGCCCATACCGGTTTTTCCGACGATATAAGTGTGCCGCCTTCTGTCTGCGGGTCGAATCCCGAAGCGTCTTTTAATGTTGCGATAATTGGTCTGTCCCAGAATTGTGATTTTTTCATTATCCATGATGGAAGCCTATTAATAACTCAGTTATTTGTCAGGTCGGAAAAGTTCCCGATCTCGGGAATTGATTACTTCTGAGACTCTCCTACGATACAAGCTCGGGTGGCCAATCGTGACTTTTGCGCTGCCCATGTCCCTTAAAAATTTAATAGTCAATTTTAATCAGAAAGGAGAGTAACAGATGTCCAACGGAAATCTGGTTACGACTATCGAGATCAAAGACTCAAAGGGGCGGGTCATTGATACCAAAGAGGTTGTCACTTACGCTGGCCTGCTTAATCGGGCGCATCAGGAAGGCCTGAAAAAAGTGTCAACAGAGCTGATTCAGGCCCCTTCCAAGGCCAATGAAATGACCGCGATTTCCATGGCGGAAGTGGAAACGGAAAAAGGGGTCTTCAGAGACTACGGGGACGCTAGTCCGGAGAATGTCGATTCCCGGATCATTCCCCATATCATCCGCATGTCAGTCACCCGGGCCAAAGCCAGGGCTTTAAGGGATGCGGTCAATATCGGCATTGTGGCCCTTGAGGAACTCGGTAATGAGTATCAGAATGCTGTGGAAAAGAAAACCTCTATCCCGGCTCATATTGACGCTCAGACCAAACCTCAGAGCGTGAATACCCCTAAGAGCGTCAATAAGGCCGCACAGTCTGCTTCAAAGAAGCCTGATAGCTCAAAACCCGGTGAATCACGGCGCGAATCCGAGGGAATGATGTCCGAGGCCCAGAGAAGGTATTTGTTCCGAATCCTGGCCGAAAACGGGGTCAATGCCGATGCCGGGCAGGAATATCTGAAGCAGACCTTTGGCGTAAACAGCCTGAAAGAGGTCACCAAAGCCGAGGCCAGCGAAATGATCAATCTGCTTTTAAATGATGCGACCAATATGCTGGCCGGAGTGGCCGCCTGATGGACAATATCTCTGTTTCTCAGATAAACCTCTACCTCATGTGTCCTTTGAAATACCGATATCAGTATGTCGACCGTCTGCCCAAGCCTTTTAAGCCGGCCGAACTGGCCTTGGGCTCAGGGATTCATGCGGCCGTTGAATGGTGGCATAAAAGCCGCAAGAACGGCAGGTTCCCATCTTGGGAAGAGGTGGTCAGGATATTCGAAGCTGACATCCAAGCACAGGCCATTGATGAAATCCGCTTCAAAAATGGGGATAGTCCTGAGGTCCTGTTGGCCAAAGGCAAAGAGCTACTAGCTGTCTATCTCAAGGAATATGCCGGAGGATTGCCTGAGGCCATGGAATTACCTTTCCGAGTGCCTCTGACAGATCTGGAAACCGGTGAAACTCTGGATATGCCTTTAGATGGCTATTTTGACCTTATCGAATCCGGAGAAACAGTGGTGGAACTCAAAACCGCGGCCAGGAATTATGACCAGACCGCCATACTGCAGCATCTGCAGCTGACCGGCTACGCCTACGCTTTCCTGATACTTTATAAACGGAGGGCAAATTTGAGGCTGGATGTCCTGATCAAATCCAAGAATGTCAAAATGCAGTCTTTTGAGGTAATCCGGGAAAAACGGGATTTGGTCAGGTTCTTTCATATTGCCAAGGGAGTGATCAGGTCAATTCAAAGCGGTAATTTCTACCCCAATATGGGGTGGCAATGCCCCACCTGCGAGTATTTCGAAACCTGTCAGAAATGGAGAAACTAAAGACAAATCAACGGTTGGAAATGGAAAGGAGATATTATATGCCGACCGACCTTTATGAAGCCCACCTGCAATGGGCCAAGAGACCGCCGGATGAAAGGTTCCCAGATATGGAAGCCATTCTGGAATTCACCGGAAAACGCAAGCACAACGCCTCAGAAGAGGTCAGGCCACTCAAAGGTACAAGGCTCTATGCTTCGCGAGGAGGAGCCTTGAATCTTAATGGCCGTTCTCCCCAGGCTTTATTGACCAATTGGTCTTTTTCCCAGTTATGTCAAAGAGTCGGAGCTCCGGCCGGGTATTTGCGAACCCTTCCGGCCGAAATGACTGCCCAGTGCCTGGAACACGGTCTGATAATGGCAACCGGGGAATGCAAGGTTCTCATGCGCAATAGTGATCAGCCGGGAAAAGAAGATCCCATAAATCTCGCTTCGGCCTTTACCAGCCCTACTTACGGCCGAATCTGGGATTATGATGTGTTAACCGAATTGATTGAAGCCATAAGCAACAGCGGCTGGCATACTCCGCCTTACGCCTATGATGAATACAGCGGACTGTATGCCTCTGACCGGGACATGTTCATATTCCTCATTAATGATGAAGAACCGATAGAGGTTGAAGAGAGCCGGTTAAGCAAGGGATTCTTCTGCTGGAATTCTGAGACCGGCGCTGCCACATTCGGTCTGACCACCTTTCTCTATAACCATATCTGCGGGAACCATATCGTATGGGGCGCGGAGCAGATTGAGGAACTGCGGATTATCCATAGAAATCGCGCCTTGGACCGGTTTTACAAAGAGGCTGTGCCGGCACTGAACCACTTTGTGGAAAATCGATTGCTCACTGATAGGATCAAGGATTCGCTAGCCCGAGCTCATAAGCAGATTATTGGGCAATCCCTGGACGATATTCTCAAATGGTCCGGGTCCCAGCCGCTAACTCGATCTGAAGTCGCCAAGGCGTGGCAACAGAGCAATGTAGATGGAGGTAATGGCATGTCAATGTGGAGTATGGTACAGGGGTTAACTGCTATTGCCAGAAATTATTTGCACGCCGACAAAAGAGTTGATCTAGAAAAGCGGGCGGGGGCACTCCTTCATTAAATTTGGCTATCGGGATGTATCCAGTATTTTGATATAGGGGCTGAATATATTTTCGGCCCTTATTTTAAATCTGCATTTTATATGATTTTCAAATTGAGGAATTTCCCTGAAAAATGTGATTGCATTTCAAGATGGAAAAGGCCAAATTTACCATGTTGACTTATAGATTCGCATAGAAAATGAAGAAGAGAGACATAGATTTTCCCCGTAATGTTCCACTGAATTCAAGGGGACATGATGTCAAAATATATGAAATGTTATCTAGTTAGCTAATGAAAAGCTTTTTGGTGTAGTAATGGCACACTGCATTCGGTCAATAATGCAGCAGGTATTAAGCAGAACCAAGGCAGAAGCCGGTCCTAGATATTTGCCTGGGTTGAAACCTCATTTTCCCTCTTTACCAATTAGGCCCTTAATAGTCGCAACAAATGGGCTTGCTCTCAATGAAGAGTTTTGGGATAAATTGGCATCGTTCCGCGGTGAATTGGCCATTATACATGAGGTAAATGCATTTATCTCCAATAGCAATACTTTGCCTAGCACACTAAGGAAGCAGAGACAGCAATATTGGCGGATATTTAAGATCTGTCTCGAATCAATTGAAAACAGCCTTCAAGCCAAAGGATCATTTTCAAAGTTGGATTTTCAAAAAATTCCCAAGCTCATTGCCGTGCTTCAAGCGACATCAAATGCGGTTTCTAATTACGTATATAAGCGACAAGATGATCTGGGACCTCGAGAATCCCTAAAGACTCAAGATCAAGTTAAAGAATCACAATTCCTTGAAAATATTTTGCGTCACAACAATGACCTTTATGATACCATTCACAACCTTACTGAATTTGCTCAAAGCGCCACTGTCGGATTAAGCAATCATCCTTATGCGTTACTAATTGGACCTGCTGGCTCAGGCAAGACGCATTTTTTATGTGACCTTGCTGAGCATAGATTATCAAGTAATAAGCCGACGTTAGTCCTTTTGGCCAGAGATATTCAAATAAATAATAATGATTTTTGGGATTCAATTGCGAGAGCAATACCTGGTGGATATACAAAATTCCAGTTGAAAAAAATGCTTTGTAGGGAAGCAAGAAATAGTAGGGAACGAGCCTTAATTTTTATTGACGCTATAAATGAAGCTGACAGGACAGTTTGGAAAAGACTTATTTCAGTTCTTTTAGATGATGGGCAATTTAATCCAGAAATTGGCATCGTATTAAGTTGTCGGATACCATTCCAGGAACTCATGTTGCCTAAGAAAATACAATCCAAATTCATCAAGTTGTACCATCCAGGATTTGGTGGAATTGAGTTTCAGGCCCAAAAGGTTATTTTTGAGGCCTATGACCTTCCATTGCCCGAAGTCCCGTTGCTTTCTGATGAATTTTCAAATCCTTTGTTTCTAATTTCATTTTGTGAGACTCTGAATGAGACTTCTATTAAAAGACGGCACCGGCAAATAGGTGAAATATCTTCGGGTCAAAAAGGGATGACAAAAATCCTTGAGGATTTTTTAAAAAGGAAACAAAGACATATAACTAAGTCTATTAAGTCTGAGATTGGAAAGGACGTCTTTCTGACTCCCAATTGGCTCTGGAGTTCCGGAAGAATGAAGGGCCTTGCAAAAGACGTTTCAAGCGTTATGGCGAAAAGATACGAGAAATATGCTCTCGTTAATGAACTTGAAGGAATTATTCGGCTATACGTCATTGAAAAGAAATACGCTAAGAAAGTGAAAACTCTTCTACTTGCAGAAGGCATTTTTATAGAGACAATTGTCTGGGATCGCAATCGTCCGATTGAAGCTGTGGCATTCAATTATCAAAAATTCAGTGATCATCTGATTGCAAGATATTTACTGGAAAATGTCGACCGCAATGATAATGCTTCTCTATTGCAGCTTTTCAAGCAGTGCAAGAATGATTCGGGATTGCTAGAAGCCATTATGATTGAAATCCCCCAGCGATTTGGCAAAGAGTTGCTTCTAATGATACCGGAGGGCGAAGTCACCATTTCAGCGATGAGAGCGTTTATAGCAGGTTTATATTGGCGAGACAGTTATTGTTTTAACCGCCAGACCAATGAATTGGTGGGTTGGATTCTGTCCCAGCCCGAACTAAATGTTGAAATTCATGAAGCATTGGTATCATTGGCCACTAAAATAAATCATCCATATAATGCCGATTGTCTGCATAAATATTTGATAAAATATTCTTTGGTTGATCGCGACCTAAAGTGGACTGAGTTCTTGCGCCACTGCTCTCCAAGTTCCGCTCCTATGAAATTAGTCGACTGGTTGCTCGAGTTTGATTTAAATAAACTTCCGACAGATCTCGCAGCTAATTATTTGAATATATTGGCTTGGATCCTGACCACAACTCGTCGGGGTCTGCGCGATAGGGCCACTAAAGCTTTGGTTCTCTTGGGTACCGTCTTTGCGTCTCAAATTGGGAAACTGACTATTGAAAGTCTGGACCTTAATGATCCATATGTGTCGGAAAGGATGTTGGCCGCTCTTTATGGTGTTTGGATGCGTAGGCTGCCGTCCATAGTTTTGGGATATTCTGATCCGGAAATACTCTGCCAAACAGCACTTAATATATATGGGGAGATGTTCTTGCCGGATAGTCGCTACAACACGACTCACGTTCTGGCTAGGGATTATGCCAGGCGCGTGATTCTCTGTGCTATTCGCGTGAAGCCTGATTTACTCACTCTAGAACAATTGAAGCGAATTACACCACCCTTTTCCTATGGGGGTATTAGAGATTGGGGGGTATCTAGAGATAAGGATGAAGGGAAATATCGCAATGGAAATGGGCCAATGCAAATGGATTTTAGCAATTATACTCTGGGACGCCTTGTCCAGAACCGCCAGAATTATGATTTCAATCATGAGGATTACAAAAAAGTAAAAAATAATATATTCTGGCGTATATACCAGCTTGGTTATAAACTTGAGCACTTTGGAACAATCGATTCTGAAATTGCATCAATGAGATATTGGCCTGAGCGGCATAATGCAGAAATAATTGAAAGATATGGAAAGAAATATTGCTGGATTGCTTATTTTGAGCTTTACGGTTATCTCCAAGATAATAAACTGCTGGATGAGCTGGATATGGATGACACCTCAATAAGGCCGAGCGATTGCGACATCGATCCTAGCTTCCCTAAGGCACCCCACAATGAACCAGTATATACAAAAGATCACCTGGGAGATAGAAAAATTAGCACATCGCGCTGGATAATAAACGCAAAGGCCCCGAATCTAGATAGGTTTATGATTTGTGAGAAAATCTATGGCTATGCTGGACCATGGGTTTTATTAAATGGATATATAAGGCAGGAGGATATTGCGACAAAAAGAAATTTGGATATCTGGGTGCATACATGCTGCATTAACCAGGATGAATTGCCTATTTTGTTAAATTTGCCGCACTACAAAGAACAGAGCGCAAGAGAATTCGCCTCACTAGAATATTCTTATTATACCTTTGCCGGAGAGATACCTTGGGCAAACACATGGCCTTGTGCAAAATACAATACAATTAGCTTTGAAGGCAATTATGAAAAAGCTGAGAAATCAAAAAAACAATTTATTATGTACAAACAGGGGAGAAGACTGTCTGATGAAGAGTCAGAAAGCATATTTGCGGAGCTAGTACAGAGATTTACTGAAGATTCCTCTTTTCAAGAAATGGCCAAATACCTCAAGGGAGAAGGATTAAGAATTGGCGTTAAGCACGTGGCAAAAATTGCGCGGCAGCGCCGACTGATTCAAATTCGAGCAGTCTTCCCCATATATAATTACCTTTGGGAGTCATACCATAGTGATATTAATGAATCAATAAATTTGGTGCTTCCCAGCAAGATAATATGTGAATTTCTGGGGTTACATATGATGATCCCATCTTGGGATTTTAATGATCCGAAGGGCAATAAGGCGGTCATAGTTATTAAAGCCCGTGGGAACTTTAAGGCAGGTCATGATGCCACGTACATACGAAAGGATTTATTGGAACGATTCTTGAATATTCACAATTATCATTTGATCTGGTCAATATCAGGTGATCGCCGCCCTCTATATAAAGATGACGAAGGACGATTTCGAGAGCCCAGTAAAAGGGAAAATGTAAGGAGCAGCTTTCATCGAATACTTATTCATAGCAATGGCAGATGCAAAATTTTATGACATAGTAGCGATAAGTGATTGTTACGAAACGGATTACGGCATAATTGCCGCAATAGAAGAACGGAATTTGTGAAATTATCTTGGCACTAACCAAGTCGATATTAGGGAAGCTAGCGATATCTGGCTAAGGAACGATGGAGGCCATATGTTCCTATAATATTTTCGTGGAATTTATTGTTTTTAACGCATCTGCATCCGCGACTTCGTTTAGATCATGCATGATGTGATTGCGCCAGGCCTCTTTAATAGTAAACATATGTTCGAGCACTGATGATAGTTCATCTTTTTCTTTCTTCAATTTAGAATCCCTACTAGCCGATTTTGAAAGCGAAGCTATTTTCTCTTTCAATTGACTAATGACATTGCCCCAATTACCCCGCAAATTTATGTTTGTAGTAATTCCATGGATTTCTAGCCTTTTCCCAACAATAGGTAGAATTTCACCGTCTGCCCTCATGGCATGATACATGGACGCAGCAAATTCACCTAATAAATAGCATTTCCGAGAATGAATGAAGTGATAATATGCCGTCGGAAATTTATCTATTACAGTATCCGAAAGGCTCAAACCGTTATATGTAGCGACGGCGAAACGGTCAACGAAATAGCACTGGAGTGACTTAAGCTCATGTTCTATTTGCCAAAATAGTCTTTCGAATTCTTTGGCAATCTGTTCGCCAGATTGTCTGGTTTTGCTCATGTTATCAATAAGCATTAGATTTGATTCGATATTGAACCCAAATTGAGAAAAGACCTTCTTTGTGTGGTCGATTACTGATCTTATATATTTATCCCTACTCTCATCGGAAGTGTAAGCAGGGATATTTCTATTGGCCATTGTTATTTCGTGAAGGCCACATATTACATTTTGGAGATTGAAAACTTCAATCATATTCAAAAAGCCTGACAGATATTATTGCCGCCCAGAATACTTCCTTAAATAGCTCGCCTAAGCATAATTTTCATTCCGATGAATATACTAATCCTCTCCAATTTGTCAATTATTTTATCGATGGATATATCCAAACATTGTTCAGCGCAAAAATATTTATAAATTGGGCATGGATGAGAACTTGGATTTGCCATAGCCTGAATTTAGTTATAACGTAAACAAGGTTCATTGTTGTCCCAATTTCTTTGCTCATAATTTCTGGATAATGCAAATTAATCAAATTGCTTGAGCGTACAAGATTGACAAATTTATCAAAAATGGGCTTCCTTATCGGCCTCGATAGCAATAGGGGGATTCCTTTGCCTTATATTTTCTGATTAAGGGAATATTTGCTAAAGATCCCTTTACCCCATAAAGAAAGTCAAAGCATCCAAAGATTCCCGCAATTACTGAATTGGGCATGCCTATAAAAGGCCTTTGGTTCAATAATAAACAGCTTGAACACTTTGCAATTGCTTCTAGTCATCCAAATGGTACATACGGCATGCGACTTGGTATTTTAGGAGTATTATTGGAATTATTTATTACAGATACCATATTCGAGGTGACTAGAAAATACAACGCCTACACAAGTTGATTCAATTCAAGATTTTGTATCCGTTAACCTAGGAAAAGTTGTTAATGATTTATAACAAAAGGCCCCTGCGAAATCAGGGGCCATATGATCAATTATTATAGTAGCTACTAATGAAGAAAACCGTATACAAACGCGGCGCAAAGGATGGAGGAAAATATTATATGAGTCACAAGCATGCCTCTACGTATCTTCATAGCGCGCTCGGCATCACCCTTTGATGCATGACGGCAGATGCCATTGGCAATTCGTCTAATTTGCGTAAGATTCTGCATTGATCGACCTCCTCACTATTTTTAAAGGATATAAAGCGTACTATTTTATTGCGGAATTATTATTAAATTATATATTGAGTTAGAGTTGTGAATATTATGATTGATATCCTTCAGGTAATATTGCAGACTAGCATAGATACTATTATGTGTCAAGGGTATGAATATTATGTACGAAAATACACTAATTAAAATACAAAAAACCTTTACAGATTTAAGAAGACGGATTGACCAAAGATTTTCATACCTAATTCAGATCATTCATAGTTATATTAGTCTAGTGTTGGCCATCATATCTGGGCTTGTAGGCGTCGTTACTACTTTTATAATATCAATATTGCAACTGGCTGGCGAATTTCTAATTCTGGCAACTTGTTTCGGAATTCCAATAATTATTACTTTCTTTTTTGGACTTCAATTGGGGGGTATTTGGGGAACGCTTCTGGTTATAGTTAGTATTGGCATGGCCGCCGCTTTGGTATTTGTAGCGTTTTATGGAATTGCTGGTAAACCGGATACTAACGATTGCAACTACGAAGAGCGGCCATGGCGCGTTCGAGTAATATTGACTGGTATGATTTGCACCTCGCTTCTAATAATGTTTCACGTATTGTATTTTATGCACCACGATCCACCTTTTAATAAAGTAGTTAACATAATTTATATTGTATATGAGCAATTGGCTCCCAGAGCCGAGAATAAGGATAATATAGGGGAAATTGACGTTAGTCCTCTTGCGGCTGCAGCAATACCTACTAATCCAAGAAACAAGACTGTACCGGTATTGTACCGCACTAATTGCGCAATTCCAGCTGTTTCCGAGGTTGATGGTAAATCATTCTTTCGTCTCTTAATTGATTCTGTTGAAATTTATGGGAAATGTATAAATTGCTACGTGAGTTGGGCGCAGCCGAGCGGGGCACAGACGGCATCATGTAATAGCGAGACATATATTGTGGATGATGTCGGAGTTGTTTATCATTTAAAGTATAGCAGTCAGATCGACTTGGGATCATATGATAATCCAATTGGAATAACAATACCGCAGAATCAATCCATAAATGCGACGTTGATATTTGAGAGCGAAATTGATAGAAGTAGTAAAGAAGGCATTAGGAACCTCAATATTTATTTCATGGACGTCTATCGGAAAGGAAGAATTTGGGTGGCAAGGGTTAAGCTTAAGTAATGGATTAATTATGAGTGGCCTAATACAGGATGTCTATGTAATTAGAGAAAATCAATTCATGAAAATAGCACTTGGTTAAATAAGTCGAATGATTTATATAAATATGAGGGCCGGGATTTGGGAATATGCGTGTTGGGCGGTGAAAGCATTAATTTGGACCAGGAAGGGCAAACTGGATTCGAACCACTTATGGTTTGCCAAAATTCGATAATGGATGCGCTCAATTAAATAAATGGTTAATGTTGGCAAAGGTTCATAAATATCCCGCGCAACTAGAGGGATAGGCTAAGTAATCAAAGCATTCACAACAAATATAGCTTGACAGAGTGAGCCATCGATACAATATTATGAATGAGGGTAAGTGCCCAGCTAGGCTAAGCGGCTATGTTAACTAAAGTCCAAAATATTGTATTTATTCCAATATTCAACCCAGGGTGTTTGCTCAAAAGTGACTGATTATAAGGCGAATAGTCATTTTATATGGCTTCAGGGGTAGGATGATCACAATAAATTGCCAGAAGCCATGCAAGGAGCATAATCAAACTAAATTTGAAATATGAAAAGTATAGACAAGAAAGAATTACGGGAAATTATTCAAAGCGGACACTTAAATCTGCTTATCGGTTCTGCTTGTTCATTAAATTACCTCTCGACTTTACAGGACATAGAAAAGCGAATGAATGAGGAAGGCACTCGCGAGGCGGCTCAGAAGGATTATTATAAACTAATAAAAAAATCCAAAGCAATTATAAATATTGATTTCGAAACAGAACCCAGTGAAAAAGATAAACTTAAGGCAACCAAGAATATTTATGATTCGTTTCTCGGCTTATGGGTTGAAATTATATCAAATAGATCGCTCCATATCGTCAATAAACAGGTCAACATTGTTACAACCAACTTCGATATGTTTATTGAAGATTCCTGTGAGCGGTTAAATATACCTTATAATGATGGTTTTGCGGGACAAATAAATCCCATTTTTAACGCGGCGAATTTTAACAAAATACAGAAATATAAAAGTCTACAATTTGACAACACTTCCGATATTCCATTGTTCAACATAATCAAGTTGCACGGATCAGTTTCATGGTTTATCAAAAAAGGAAAAATCAGCTATTCAGACTGTTCTCACATTCCTGACGACTTGGATGGCAAAAATGGCGAGGATTTTAATAAGGGTTATGGCAAGATCGCCGTAATTAACCCGAATGCAGAAAAGCATTTTGAAACCGTCCTTGATACGAATTATGCAGCAATGCTTCGTAAATTTACTTTGGAGCTCGAAAAAGAAAATGGCGTATTAATAATTGTCGGCTTTTCCTTGGCCGACAAACATATCAAGGATCTGCTTTACGGGGTAATGAAGTCCAATCCCACTTTAGTCGTAATCTATTTTGCCCATTCAAATTATAACTCAACCACTGATTCCCTAAAGGAGAAGGAAAATAAAAACCTTTATATTCTATCTCCCTTGGACGAGGCCAAACAGACTTTTGAGATAAGCACTAAGTATCTTCAGAGTATTTTTACAAATCAAAATACAGAAATGCATGAAGGCAATAAATAATTATAATTTAGAAGAAAAGCTGATTAACGATTCGGTTTTTGTTATCGGAAATGTCTTTGGCGTTAAGGGCAAGGATATAATTGTTAAAATTAACAAAGACAAAAACCTTCCTCATTTATTTTTTAAGGGCAGGGCTATAAAAAACGTCTCCGTTGGACTTTCTAACTACATAAAAATCCTAAAGGGTTTTACAGAGATTATTTGTAAGGTTGAGGGCGAATATCTTGAAGAAGATAAATTTCAGACAAACAAAGAATATACTTCCGAAAGGCAGAGGATAGACCGTTTTCTCAATGTTTCCGTGTTTGGATTTTATGATCACGATGGTAAATTCCAACATGGTATAAAAGAAATGCCCCTCATTGGTAGCGAGTGCCGCCTTCTTTCAAGGGACGAGTTTGAAAATTTACATCAGCTATCTGATAATAATGAATTATCTATAAAATTAGGATCGCTGATAGATGAAGAAATACAAGAAATAAGGATTGCCGCGGGGAAATTATTCTCTGGCCACATAGGGATTTTTGGAAATACCGGATCTGGAAAATCTAATACATTAGCTCGAATCTACACCGAATTATTCAATTCTGAATCTCTCAAGGATGATTTTGTCAAGAAATCGCGATTTATTATTATTGATTTCAATGGAGAGTATTCAAAAGAGCGCGACGACCAAATTCTTACAGATAAAAAAATCGTTTACAAATTGAGGACGAGAGATAATAAAGGAGATAAGTATCCTATAGCTAAAACAGAGATTGAAAAACTGGAATTGTTGTCAATCCTGCTTGACGCTACCGAAAAGACACAGCAGCCATTTCTACACAGAGCGATTGATACCTCTTGGTTTAGCAAAAACAACAATAATTATGAAAAGGAAGTAAAAAGCATAACCCAAAAATTAAAAATCATTTTGAGTAAAAAGGACAAGAATTTTAATGTTCCGTTTCTAAGAAAGTTTGTGAAAGATTTTGAAAGTATAGGTTTTCAGTTGGTGAACGCTGGCAAATCGGTTGATGATTTGAAATACAATGCCACTACTTCTGGCTTTTACTATGGCCCCCGTGCGAGTGCGGTTTATTTTGAAAACAATGAATCTAATTTTATTGGCGACTCTGGATATTTTAAAGTCGCAGCTCCAAAGAAATTGCGCGACTTACAAAAAATTCAATTCAAGATACTGGATCAGTATTATTATGAACTGCTGGATGGCTATATCAATCAAGAACACATCGGCCCTTTAATGGGCAGATTGAAAAAACGATTTGATATGTTGAATAAAGTAGTAAAGGCGCAATCTCGGATAGTAAAAAATCATAAAAATGTCAGGGTTATTGATTTAAAAAATGTAAATCTGGAAATAAAAAAAGTTTTGCCCTTGCTGATTTGTAAATCGAGTTATGATGAGCAGAAGAAAAGACGCGATAAGGAGAGGGAAAATTCTTTACATATAGTTATAGATGAGGCACATAATATTCTATCAGAAAGCTCGACGAGAGAATCAGATTCCTGGAAGGATTATCGCCTGGAGACTTTTGAGGAAATTATTAAAGAGGGCAGAAAATTTGGTGTATTTCTTACAGTTGCAAGCCAAAGGCCAGCCGACATATCTCCTACTATTATTTCTCAATTGCATAATTATTTCATTCATCGATTGATGAATGAAAATGATCTGCGATCTATAAACAAAGCGGTTAGCTATCTAGATAAATTATCATTTGATTCAATTTCCAACTTGTCTGTTGGCTGTTGTTTTATAGCCGGCCACATGACTCAATTCCCCTTGTCCGTAAAAGTATTATTGTTAGAGCCAAACAAGCGACCTCAAAGTGAAACGGTTAATTTAGACAAGCTTTGGAATAAAAACTATATAACAAGCTAATTCCACCCAGTACCACTTTGTGATTTTGTGCGGTGCCAATTAACGCTGGCACAAATCCATGCGGCTTCTTATACTGGGGCAAGCGGATGTTGGGATTCCCTCAGCGCAAGCCGTACAAGCGTAAAATCAGCTCAAATATACACCAAGCTATGGTAATGCGTGGGACATTCATTGATTATTTAAGACAACACATATTTCAAAAATCAAACACAAAAGGAGGATTCGCATTTATCTGTGCAAATTCTGGCCAGAAAACAGTCCGCGTTCGTGTGAAATGGCATATTAAATAGGTCGGAAAACTAGGGGATCAATTTCTGAGTGGGGGCACGGTGAAAAATCACCTTATATCCTTAGCGTCTTAATGCCTTCCGCTGCTCTAAAATGTCCGCTTGAAATCCCTTTTCTGGATTGTTTCCGTCCTATCCGAGAAGACATTGACATGCGCAGACAAGGATTTGTTCCAAAGCTGCTTAGGGGTAGACAGCTAAATCATTATATTAAGTAATATGTTGCGAACTGAGTCTTAGATGCATATAATTGCCTATATTGAAAGGAATATTTGAAATTACTATGTCATCAGAAATAATTGCCAACCTAAAGAGTTTCATTGAACGCGGCATTCAACTGCTTTTAGGTATTGACCCTACTCAACTTATGCGGCTTAGGCCGACGCTGAAGCAGCGGGTGAAAATCGAAAGCCCACATTCGACGAGCTTACATGAGGAGTTGGTTCCGGATTACCTTATTCTTTTTGAATACATTTCAAGACAACTGTGCAAAGGAGATGAATTCGAAGGGTTTAAGCAGCGAGTGGAATCTGACCCCGTTATTGGTCCTCATATGAATACATTGGTAGGAACCTCAGAAAGCGCAAGTAGGTTAACAGCAGAGGATTTGCTGCGGGGTTTTTTGTGGGAATACCTCGTCAAAACCAAATATAGTACGATATTTGATTCTGCTGTTTTCAATTCAACCTGTATGCGATATTCCAATGCTTTCAGCTCATCGGTAGTGAATATCTCATATAAGGCGATAATTGAGAATTTTAAAATGACAGAAATTGATAAGGTAGAGGTTGCGCCTGGGCTCAGCATTCGAGGGCTTGATTCTACTGAAGTGGAGGACCTATGGAATAACAACTTAATATTGCAGCAGCTTTACCCATTCAGCGGTCTCGGAGCCCCCGTTACTTCAATTTCGGCGGTACTAGAGACTACTCGTCAAACGGCAAAACGGATTGGCAACATAGACCCGGAAAGTCGTGCACCAATACCGACCCCAGGCGTTGATGTTCGCGCGGACTTCGACCGGGTTATTACCGCGCTCCGTATGATGAATTCCGGGGGCGTACGTGCAGGGTTATTGTTCGCAGAATCAAATTCCCCATGGTTCATGGGCGGTTCGACCTGGGTAGGGACACCTTTTCCCAACTTCTTTGCTCAAACCTATGAATTTGATACACTGAAGGACTTAGGTTTACTAAAGTCATTATTCAATTCCATAAAATCTGCCGAAGATAAACATTCCGGGGCGCTTCTCGTTGGTATTCGTCGTATTGGTTTCTCGAACGAACGGCAGCAGGATGAAGATAAGTTACTGGACCTTATGATTGCATTAGAGGCATTTAATTTAAATGAGGTCGGTTCACCTCAAGAACGTGGCGAGCTTCGCTTTCGTCTTGCTCTATATACGGCGAAATTTCTTGGAGGTGACGCAAGACAGCAAAGGCTAATATATAATTTGGTTCGGAAAGCATATGACCTTCGAAGCAAAGTAGTTCATGGTGAAGCGTTCAATCAGGAACAGAGAAACATAGTTAATCAAATCGCTGAAATAGCGCGAACCGTGGGGAGAAATCTATTAGATTTACACCAAAATGGCACAAAACCAGATTGGGAGAAATTGCTTGGCTTTAAGGAGTAGATAAGTTCATCCACATCTATACCCTAAAAGTTCCCGGAGTAGGGAATTGAAAGGCATTTTATCTTACTCTAGAATGGTTTTTGTTATGGGACATAGGACAATACATCCACTATGCCAATTTCGACGGCGACAATACCTGGATCGCAGTGAGCTTGCTAAATTAATTGGATGTTCAACCAGATCTCTGTATCGCTGGGAAAATGGTTTAGTCAAACCGCAATTAGTCTGGGCAATTAAGGCGAGCCAGATAACCGGGCTAAGGGTTGATTCGCTTTTTGGTTGATTAATTTCATTTTCTGCTCATTCGGTTTTCGCTTTTGTATATGTTTGCGGGCGCGAATTAGATTCCGCCTAAGCTCGAAATATTTTTTGACCTTCATGCAGGTCTGTTTAAAGGTAGACGCATCAGGATTTTCTTGGTAAAAGGTTCGAACGTCCTTGATTAGGGTGAGCCAATTAGATACTCCGCTTCCGCAAGGAGCATTTTTTGCAATAGCATAGCCACCAAAATGAGGTTCGAACCGAATATTTTTAAAGCCAGGACGTTTTACTGTATCCCTGATCAATTCCAACGGTTTATGAGGCTTTATTTGTAGTATTCCATTGCTTAAAATGAGGTTCGAACCGCAATAACATAGAATGGCCTTTTTGTCTTCAAGAGAGCCGTTATCGAAGCGATTCTTCGCCGTATAGGCGAAATCAAAAGCGTCTTCGCATGATTTCAGGATGTGGCTAAAGCGGGCTTCATTGTCTTCCAACAACTCTCTTAACCGAAATTGTTCTTGTTCGAGTTGAGATTTCTTGGATAAATATTCCTGATCATTTAGTAGCCTTCGAAGTCGCAAATTAACCAATTCAGCAAGTTCCTCCCTTAAAGACTCTTTCCGACAATGCAGCGATTTTAAAATTGCCTTGTCTTTTTGGCGCTCATCATCATGAAGCTCTTTAAGGATTTCAAAGGTCCAATCCCGAATATCTCTGCTAATAGCTAGAGAGGAGAGAAAATTTGAAACTTGCTTTTCTAGGATTTTATGTTCAATAGCTTTTTGCGAGCAAATGACCGATCTTTTCCGCTTGGAACAGTGGTAGTAGATATATTTGTAACCATACCGATTTGTTTTGTTTTCAGCCGTAATTGAAGCACCGCATTCCCCGCATTTTATAAGTCCGGTAAAGGGAAATGCATGTTGTTTCGGCCTTGGCCGTCCGGCCAATCCCAAGAGCTCCTGAACGCGATCAAACTCAGATTTGGTAACCATGGCTTTCTGCGATCCCGAAAACAGTTCATTATTGTAGAGTATAGCTCCGTAGTAAAAGGGGTTGGTGAATATTTTATAGACGGTCGAATATTGTATCGGGCCACCCCCCATGCGGGCAAATTTCCGTGAAGTCAATTTGAACTCACTTGTGGCGATCTTCAGAATTTTCATAGGGGAAAAGGCGCCGGTCAGCATCAAGTCCCACATTCTTCGGACAATTGGAAACCGCTTTGGATCTTTAATGATGGTGTGAGTATTGCGGTCATTCAAATACCCTAAAGGCGGCAGTCCCGGCATCCAGCCTTGGCTTATTTTTGCTCGCAGGCCTCTTTTTACATTGTCCGAAAGGTCGTCCACGTATTTTTTGGCCATGCCAAACTCCAATTGCATCCAGAATTTATCATTGCCATTGTTTAGAAAGCTCCGTTGCGGGGTGTGGATGGCCTTTAGGCGTTCTTCCTCCATAGCCCAGATTAAGGCTCCGCCATCCACCGGATTGCGGGCCAATCTATCAAGTTTCCAACATATAAGGCCATCAAGCTTGCCTTTTTGGATTTGATCGACAATGTTGGCAAAGACCGGCCGACCAGGTGATTTTGCGGATTTGGATTCCATAAATACGAAATCAACCTTGAGATTTTGCTTAATGGCAAATTCTTTGAGTTCTCGAACCTGCGAATCGATGGAAAGCACCTGACGATCCTCAGACTCCATTGATTTGCGAGCGTATAATGCGAGTTTTGGCATGGGGGAGATTGATTAATTGCTTTTTCACCATATCAAATAGGCCGAATATGGGGCAAGTTCTAATTTGTTCGAACCTCTTCGTCTTTCTTTTGATCCGATTTTAGCAAAAGGCGAAAGAGATTCACCAGACGGATTCCCATTTCCCAGGCCTCCTTATCGCTTAGAGAAGTGCCGAATCTTTTCTGGTATATAGTTTTGAGTTTATCAATATGATGTTGCTGAAGTGGCATTAGGCAAAGACTAATCAATAAACTCTACTTATGCCAGGTTGGTTTAGTTCCCGATCGGAACAGTGAAATTCCCTGATTAGTTCGATTTATGCGAATTATCAACTAGAGCATGGTCCAGATGATTAAATGGCCCGTGATCCAATATGATTTTTCCACAGCAGGTTCCCGAAGTAGGGAATTGAGGAGATTTCGAAGGCTGGCTACGCTGAAAGTACCAAAATTAACTTTGTGCATCTATGGGGGGACAAAATAAAAATCAAATTCCAAATCAAATACGAAGGTATCGCAGGAAAAAGCACCTTAGGCTCCGCCAAGTTGCCTATCTTGCCGGATTAACCGGAAGATCTCACATATCCTACTGGGAAAACGGCAAGAAAATTCCAACCCTGGTTAATGCCCTAAAATTATCCGCTATAATCCAATGTCCCATCGAAATATTGTTTTCCGGGCTTTTCAATTCAGTTCGCCATGAAGTTTTCCTGAAGCAGCAGGCTTTATTAGAAAAAGAAGATGCCAAATAGACTTCCAATACCCTTTATTCCCCGCACGCCAGTTGATGCCCTTGCTTTGGATATTGCCAAGGCATTTCACGAAGAAACACGCCTGCCATTTTATCGAGAAATATGCCGGTCACACAATCGAAATATCCTGTATCGAGCTTTTGGCGAGGTTATGGAGATTCCAGAGCATAAAATCAAAAAGAGCCGACGATCGCTGTTTATTTTCCTAATTCACAAGTATGAAAAAGAAAACTAGTCTTTTGGCCATAGATCCGGGATTTCGTGAAATGGGCTTTGCTCATTTTGAGGGTATAGAATTAGTTGATTATGGCGTGAAAGTACTGCGGCGATCAAAATCAAGTCGGCGTCCGCTTATGATATTGGCCCGCGTTATGGACAGATTGATTTATGAAAAATCCCCATCAGTGTTAGCTCTTGAGAAAAATTGCTTTTCAATAAGGCATCCCGGGATACAAGTGGTTGATGCAATTCAGGTTATAAAAAGAAAGGCTTTTCAAAATAATATTCATATTTATGAATATGCCGCCAGCACAATCAAAAAATCCATAACCGGAGACGGCAGGGCTACAAAACGCCTCATTTCCAAGGTTATTTCTGCAAATATTCCAGAACTTAAAGCATATAAAATCTCAAACTGTCATTGGAAGGAAATTTACTATCAAAATATGTTTGACGCTGTCGCCTGTGGATTGACCCATTTAAATTTCTCTAGGAATAACCAAGTCGAAAATCATGAAATCAAGAATTAAACGGTCATTGGAAAAATTAAGGCCGATTCAAATAACTGAAAGGGATAAGAATATCCTATTAAAAGTGTTTGATTATCGGATACTTTCGGCCGAGCAAATCAATCGATTACTCTTTTCTTCAATCAGTCGAGCCAGGAAACGGCTTTTTCAGCTGTGGCAACATGCGTATCTCAATCGAGTTGTTATGCCAACAAGAATGGGAGATGGTTCGTCAGCTTTTTTTTATACCCTATCCAAAATTGGCGCAAAACTTTTGATAAATAAATGGCATTATGATCTTGAGCCAAATACTCGCTCCAAAATTTCATTACAGCATAGTATCCACACGTCCGGGATCAATAATTTTAGAATTAGTCTTGAGTTGGCGGTCAAATTATTTGATGATCTGCAGTTGTCTTTTTGGAAACAGGGGAGAGGGTTGAAGATGGTTGTCGATATTATTGGGAAAGCCGGTTTTCTAAAGGTGCCAATAATACCAGATGCTTTTTTCGGATTGAACCTATCAGGAAGAGATTTTTATTACTTTTTGGAGATTGACCAAGGAACTACAGACCTAACTCGCATTCGGCAGAAATTTAAGGCCTATCTCTCTTTGTGGTCAAAGAAAGAAAATTTTGTCAAACTTGGCATTCACTCATTTAGAGTAATTTATATCACGAACTCTGAAAGGCGCTTAAAAAATATGCTTCAAAACCTTCTATATCTAAAACAGCAATATTCTCGGCTTGATATCATTGCGATGAGAGTAATAAATAAATCCAATCCATTTGATTCCGCCTGCATTTATGAATCGAACTGGAATTCAATTCAGAATAATGGTGAAGTCGTCGCCTTTAGTCCATTTCCTTTCCCTCAAAACTCCCGATCGCGCCAGGTAAACCACCAGTGCGTGAACCAGAAGCCTGAGCTAGCTAAAGGTGAGCATGGGTCCGGCGGATGAGGACCGTCCTCATCTGCCGGATGCGGGAGTCTATTGCCTAAATCTATGCGCGTAACGAGGGATAAAGCCATTTAAGATTTTTGAATGCAAAACGAAAAGAGCCCTGAAATTGTCGTATTTTTTTATTAACCGCGCTTTTGCGTATGTAATAATGAATTCCTTAACCGCCATGCGTGTCACTCTCCAGTGCTTGGCATTGGGGTGCCCCCATGAAGCATGACATTAACCTAAATACCATATCCCAAAGCCCAATAGCGTTTTATATGTTCATAAAAGAATTTCCTCCCACAGTTGAAGAAACTCTGCGGTTTATGAGTCTATGCAGATAGGGAAGCATTTTTATCAGTTTGCGACGCGGTGATAAATAGCTATTCCAAAGAAATCCAAATTCTTCTTGGATCTTTAATTGGCCCTCAAACGCACACAATGTCATAATTTGCGCACTTGTTAGCAAATCTATCGAATAATAATAGTCTGGCTATATTCGACTCCTTTATCTAAGCTATTCCGTACTTATATCTTAGCAAATGATAAGGTATTAGTAGAAAAATTTATGACGGTTAGAATTTTTTCTAAATTATTGGATTTTCTACTCTCGATCACTTCGTTTTTGAATCATCTATAAGGACCCGCAATAAGCCCTTTTCATCAATTTGCCACTGGTCTATGGCGGGATCATCATCCAAATGCTCAGCCGTTGCAGTAGCAGTGAAATTTTCCTTATTGCCTGTTATCACATAACGATAGCGGGCTGAAGCCATTATTTCTACCCCTATATCCAGAAAAGCATCAGGGTGGTCTCTATCAGCAACAGTGCCGTCATCAGGAATCCAGTATTCATCATTCTCATCAAAATATGACCTTTCAAGAAGAAAGATCTGATGCAATATCTCTTTGGCCTCTGTTTGCTTGGCCTTGGTTGTGGAACTCATATAGCGGGGGATGGCCAGTCCTGCCAGAATGCCTATGATAACCAGGACAATTAAGAGTTCAATCAGTGAAAACCCTTTGACTTGTTTCCACCTTTCGAAACCTGGAAACCGCCTCTTAGTAAACCCAATTTTCATTGGCCATCCTTACACTACAAGAGAGAGTCTCCACCTGATCTTTAGCGCCCAGTTCCAGCCTTATCAAAGCGAGATTTTCTGAAAAGGTCACGTTACCATTTATCAATATACTATCCGGGGTTATCCTGGAAAAGGATTTTTTTTCAATGAGGAGATTGAGAATATCAATACCGGGCTCATTCAAGATTCGCTTGTTCCTCAATATTTTCAGCGAATCGGCTTTATATATTACAGTATCACCGTCAATCAGAATGATGCCATAAGTATTTGGACTAGGCTTAACGATTTTATAGCATTTCGCCAAATCATCCATCAACATGGAAGTAATATACTGGCCTTCCTGATATATGGAATTGGTGGTTTTCCAGCGGTTCAGAAATTTTTCGACAAACAAATATGAAGACACAACCGACAGCATTAAAAGTGACACCAAGAAAACCGCTACCAGCATTTCAATCAGCATTGCCCCGGTAGAACTCTTCAATTTATCGTGAAAAAATTTCGTCATATAGTGTAACCAGCTTTTTCCCGGTTTTGGCTCTGGTGACATTAATTCTGATCGATACCAGTCCATCATTATCAGTAATTTGCCGCTCAACGAAAAATGAAATCTTTGACCTAATCTCAGTTTTTGTCAGGGATTCAAAATTATTGGCAGCCAGCGTTTTTTCCATTTCCTCTTTGGCCAGCTGATAGGCCAGAACCATTTCCTTGGATGAAAACCTGCCCTGCATCTGGTTAAGCAGGAAGACCATGATTGTGAAGCCAATCATGAAGACTGAGGAGGCAATTAAGACCTCCAATAAGGTCAAGCCTCTTTGATCTGCAACCTTGAAAGCATTCCTTTTCATTTTTCTTCATACTCCCGAAAAACTGCAAAGCCGTTTTGATTGGGAAAGGAAATCGGCAAAACCGGCATGAAATCCAGACCCGCTCGATCGATCACTACATCTTTCAGCCAGTTGACATAAGCTGTTGGCGCTTTGTAAAACCAATAACTGTCAGTCAGAGATATGCCCTTAAATAAACCGTGTAATTCTGTATATTGCTGGCTGTAAATCAATCCGGTAATCGAAGCTCCGGTATCAACCTTCAGCATATATCGCAAATGTCTGTCGGTTGCTTTTGGTTCAGTTATAAAGGCCATTGTTCTGGAGAAAGTCCCTGGCATGAATTCAACGTAATTGCTGTCACCTACAGATTCCTCCATCGACCAAACATAGAGAAGGGAGGGATAATCAATCCTGCCGCCTTTAACCTTGATGGCCTTGCCACTTATGGCCTGCCCTCTGAAATTCACTCTGTCCTGAAATAATATGCTATCATCTGCAACAAGCAGGGCTCCATCCAGACGGGATTCATCGTTGATGTTTATATACCCGTTGGAGACTATTTCAATCGGTCCCTGAATATGACTCTTGTCATTGATCTCAATATTCCCGCCAGCAAATATGGAGATTTCCTTTGTCTTGGAGCTTAAAATCAAAGAGTTAATTTCCAGGTTGTTTTCAATGGAAATAACCATATTGCCGTCCTTCTTTCTGATTTCCAAATTGGAGAGGACTGCCGATCCTGGGAAAAACTGGCTGGGATTCTTGGATTTTGCGTACAAGGCCGCGATAGACTCTCCCATAATTTGGGGATCTGCTTTAGGAAACAACAGGTTCCTCTTTGCATAAATTTTTCCATCAACAAGGTCCTCTTTGGAATTCATTTCACCTTCAATGGAGCCCCTAATAACCGACTCCGGACCTGCGATGGCATCCCCCTTAATCAGGCTCTTTCCCGCCAAAACCAGAGGATAATTGAGATTGCCATTAATGACTGCGGCATTCAAATCTCTCCACGGCTGAAGACCTATGAGTGCCTTTCGGATAAACTTTCTGGTTCCGACAATTCCTGTCGATGTCGCCATCAGATACCCGCCGGAAAGGCTTACCGTGACAGAGTATTTCTCATTCGCAGAGATGAAATTGGTGACTCCGTTTTCAATGGCCTGTTTGTAATTCAGACTGTCTTTAGAGAGTAAATAAATCAGATGATTTATGCCGGCGTCAGCCAGATAGGAAGCCCGGTCAAGATTAATCTTCTTTTGCAGAAAGGCAGCGCGACTGACAGCAAAGGCAAAAACAGAAAAGAATGTCGCCAGCAAAATGAAAAGCACGGCCAGTACCGCCACCAGCGCCGAACCCTTGGAATTGTCCAGAATTCTATTCATGAGACTCTCATTTGCCGGGCAGTCGCAGAGTATCCCGATATTTGCCGGTGGCAAATATTACCCGATTGGGGTCAATCGAAACTACCTTCCATACTCCTATGGTGTCCTTGACCGAAATCAACCGGGTGCCGCCCGAAAGAATGCGTATGACGGCTTGAGGATGTCCGGTTCCCGGAACCACGCCGTCCAGAACATACTTTGGGGAGAGTCGTTCCGGAACAATGGGTGCACCCTGCCTGCTGTTTCTGGCCAAGGTATTTGACGAAGCGACCGGATCCGGTTTGATAAAAGGGTTAAATAGTGGCTTTTTATAATCAAGGCGCCTCATATTGGCGGTTCCTGGATGAGTCTTCTTTGTCGTGGTTTCCAAAATCTTGAAATAATTCTCATTCTGCCCGAGGAAATTGAAATTACGAATCCAGATGAACAGGGCAATGGCCAACAAGAGAAGAAAGGCCAAGCGTTTAATTTTTTCCGGCTTCAATTGCTTTCTCCGAAGAGGAAAACCGCAGACTCATTTCCAAATTGTTACTCCGGGTTTGTGAAGGCCCGAGAGCGATACTTTCTATTTTTAGACGCATATTGTTTTCCACAAAGTCGAGTGCATCAAGCAGAGGGGTAAGCTCCCCCTGAAATATAAGGGTATAGCTCTGCTCCGCTATCTTGTCTCCGGGCGATGTCCCTCTCAGATTGACACCCACCAGCTTTAAACCATATTTTCCCGCAACTTTCGAAAATGACTGTAAATCAGGCACAATCAGATTCGCAGTTTTTTTAAAGCGTTTCTCCAAATCTGCTTTATGTTCCTTCAGGGTTTGAATCTCTGATGACCATAATTGAGGATTGGCCCTTATTTCTGAAGATAGTCTGGAAGCGGATATGGCATTGGCAATCCCTGAAAATGACATATCAATACAATAGACGGCAGCAAGTAAAAGCGTCAGTGAGACGGCCAGTTTGATCCAAAGAAAGTTGTGGCTAGTCTTTTTCATTAGCGGACAACCTTAGTCTTAACCTAAATCCATAGGTAATCCTGGGTGCTTCTCCCGGATTTAGAGCCGGACCGGCCAGCCTTTTAAGCAGAGTGATATCGACCGGGTATCCTTCAGCAAATTTGGCAATACTCTCACGATATTCCAGGACCGTATTTTCCTTTTGGCTGACCCCCTGGGCCATTGCCTGCCAGGGTTCGTCCTTATCTCCGGAAACCGTCAGATCAGATAAATAAAGGCCGGATGGTTTAGTCTGACAAAAAGCGGAAATCGCTCCGGCGAATGAAGTAGCGGACTGTTCACCTCGAGAAGCATTCTTCAATTTGCCCGTCAGGGAGTCAATTTCAGATAAGAGGCTGTTTTTTTGGGCATTCTGGTCATAATATCTGGTCAGCGGAATATCATTATTCCCCGCGGAAAGTCTTAAAGCTCCCCAGAAAGCCAGCAGTATCAGGGCAGCACCTGCCACAAATAGTCCAAGGATACGCAGGATATTCATCGCAGGAATTAGATTATCAATGGCATCCTTTTTCGGGCCAAGACTGAAGAACCCTCGTTTTCCCTTAAAATCAATAATCCGGTCCTTTAGCAGTGCGGCCACATTCTCAACATTTTCGTTTTTGGGCTTTTTGCCATCGATACTTAAGAGATATTGCTTTTGGGGAATATCAAATTTATTTCCCGCAGATTCAATATTGGATGTGGACTTCCGCCAGTCAGTAATTCTCGTTGATTCATCATCACAGGCTTTCTCAATAATGGAAATATTTGATTTGTCATAATACAGATAAATGGCTTCTCCGGGCAGCCTGACAGCAACATTCTCCTTCGTTCCCGATTTAAGCCACTGACGCAGAATCAAATATGAAACCGGCAGAAATTCCTCGATATCGACCCCAGATCCTTTCACTTCATTCAATAGGAACTCACCTATATCCTTCTTAACAGCCGCAGAATAGGAAATTCTGTTCTTTAATTCACCCGGCAATATCCTTAAATTGAATTCGGTATTCTCAAGATCGAGCCACGGAAAAGCCTTGGCCGGGTGGACAGCAGTCATTCGCTCCGAAATTTCAATTTCGAAGAAATTGAAGGAGCCGCCGATCAAAAGGGTAACCGGTTGGCCGAAATTGACGACCTTTAGCCTTTGTGCAAAATTCAAAATCAGGTCTTTTGTATCTGTGTTGCCATCGGAAACAGTGCTGATAAGGCAATGGAATCTGCTTCGTCTGATAGAAAAGAAATAAATCACGGAATCATTCAGAAATATATACCATTGCGAGGGAGTCAAATATTCGGCAAAAATTCTCCCGGTCTTTTTTAACCAGATGCCGGTTAATACCTTTTGCATTGTTTGACCCCGAGATTACTCCTTTTGCTTAAGGATCTTCTTGATGTCGATCGAACCTTCTGACCCGTAATAAATATGGGGTGTCAAATAGACCATTAATTCAGATTTGACCCGGTTGCTGTGACGATTCTGAAAAATCCATCCAATCAGCGGCAAGTCTCCCAAAAGAGGGAATTTCTTAATGGTAGTATTATCCTGATTCTGGATCATCCCGCCCAATACTATAGTCTCCCCGTCCCGCAGCCGAACTGTTGATTTCAAAACCCGGCGGCTTATGGTCGGAGGCACATCAGGATTCAGCACCGAAGCCGGAGTATTGAATTCCGGCTTGATATCGACAATTATCTCACCTGACTCTGTCACCCAGGGGGTTACTTCAAGACTCATATCAGCGTCAATAACCTCGAACCTCTGAGAGGTCTGGGTCGAGACATTGGTCTGATCCGAAGGATAAATGGTTTTGCTTTCCAACAAGTAATATTGAGAGGTCCCGATTTTGATTGACGCGGCATGTCCGTTCAGCGCCGCAATCTGAGGCCGGGATCGGATATTGGCGATGCCATCCTGTTCCATTATTTGGAGTCTCATATAAAAATCACCGGATAAGTGCCCGATATTACTGATATTCAGGAAATCCGAAATATCGTTAAGATGAACATTCAGATTATCCCCGGTGGCACTGTAGTCAATATTGGGATAATATACATGGTCGGGCAAAGTGGTTTTCAGCCCGGTATTATTGGCGGTCAGGTTGAAATCCTTGATATTGGTGAGATTGTAATCAACCACGACGGCATCAAACAGCACCTGAGCCGGAGGCACATCAATTTCTTTCAGAAATCGTTCTACCTCCAGGATTGAGGTGGAAGGTCCGGTTATTATTATGCCATTTTGCTCCAGCACCGCCTTTACCGAAACCTGCTTGGCCAGAGTCGCCGGAATCAAGTCCTGTATATTGACATTACTGATATGCTTCAGCCTGATTAATTTTGACGTAAAGAGATTTTCAGAATTTTTGTCGCCGACAAAATAAATATTGCCATCCTGCTTAAAGCTGTAGGGTGTCCCTCTCAATATAAAACCAAGGACTTCGGATAATGGTTGATTTTTGTAATTGGCGGTGATGGTCCCCTCGATTTTGCCATAGACTATTATGCTCAAGTGGCATTCATCCGAGAGGGTTGTCAGAATATCGGCAATGGGAGCGTTTCTGACATCAATCGATACCGAATCTCCCTGGCAGGAAACAGAATAGCGGCTGACCTTCTTTCCCTGTTCGCCGGCTTTCTCCAAATAGCCGACATGATAAATATCTTCGATCCTGCTGAAAGTGAAGCCACTGGAACCGAGAATCGCCTTCATCCCTTTCTCGAATTCCATATCAACCAGATGGCCGGTAACTGATCCCCTGGCGCCTTCGTCGATAATGATGTTCTTCCCAGTCAAATTTATTACGGTTTCGATAAACCGCGGCAAATCTGCTCCTATAACATCAAACGAAATATTCCCCTTATCATATTTAATGTCCAACGGCGGCAGAGGAGGCGGGGGAATATTTGGTTTGAATATCTTGACAATATTACCGGTTCTCTCCCAGGCCAATTTATATTCCCTGATTATAAACAGCAGGCCGTCATTCAGTGACACATTGTCAATCCGCATAGATATAGTGCCTGTTACCGATGTATCAATATACATCGAAAGCTGATAGGCCCGAATCAATGCCGTCAGCGCATCCCCAAGGTTCACACCCGAGAAGTCCAATGAAGGAATTATAATATTGGTATCGACAATTCTGGCATTGACTGGAGCTAATGAATCCCCATTCAGGGAGTCGATATCAGCATTAGCCGTTATTGTGTCAGATTTAAGAGGAGGTAATGGACCCTGGGATCTTGAAATCGCCGGCATTATGGCAAGAAATATAATATGAAAATACACTAATATATTGCATGAATGCCAGTGCTTACACATCTCTTAGACTCAACCCTATGACTTTCCTATAAAAAAGCGAATTTGTGTCAAATGTCAATCCCTGTGAGTTAATTATCCAGTCTCTCGAAGCACCTCCGAGGGAGTTGTCAATCCAGCTTCAATCAAAGCCAGCCCTTTTTCACGCAACGAGGTCATCCCCTGGTTTTTGAGAATCCCTCCCGATAAAAATCGCCTCCAATCATCTGATAATAAACGTCCGGTTTCATTGTCCATAGTAAGCATTTCATAAATTGCTGTTCTCCCCCGATAGCCGATATTAAGACAATGCGAACAACCGCGGCCCTGTCTGATTCCCTCCGGCTCCAATCCCAGTGCGGTCGCAGCGGCTATTTCATTATCATCGATTTCCGCCGATTTGCAATGAGGGCAAATTAGCCTGATGAGCCTCTGGGCCACAATCAGTTTCACGGTTGTTGTCAGAAGATAATTCTCAGCCCCTAAATCAATCAGACGCGCCAAAGTAGAAATGGCATCATTGGTATGAACGGTTGATAAAACCAGATGTCCCGTAAGTGACGCCCGCAGCGCATTATCCAGCGTTTCGCGGTCGCGTATCTCTCCGACCATGATGACATTGGGGTCCTGCCGGAGAATCGCCCGCAATGCCGAGGCAAAGGTTAAATCAATTTCCGGCTTTATCTGAGTCTGATTTATCCCTTCCAGATTGTATTCAATCGGATCCTCAATAGTTGTGATATTAATTCCCG
This sequence comes from Candidatus Zixiibacteriota bacterium, assembly GCA_900498245.1. Taxonomy (NCBI): domain Bacteria; kingdom Pseudomonadati; phylum Candidatus Zixiibacteriota; species Candidatus Zixiibacteriota bacterium. Next base: position 2,224,149 of record LS998015.1, on the reverse strand, counting down.
GCGACTTAAGAAAATTCAAGGCCGCATAAAGGGTGGTTGTCTTTCCCGAACCGGTCGGGCCGGTAATAAGTACTATCCCATTGGGGAGTTTGATCTTCTCTTTGAATAGATGGAGATCCTTGTCGGCAAATCCCAATTTGACTAGATCCAGACGCAGCATCGTCTTATCCAATAATCTTAAAACGATCTTTTCCCCGAAATCGGTCGGCAAAACCGAGACTCTAATATCGACCGTCCTGTTATCGAATTTAAATCTGATTCTTCCGTCCTGAGGCCGCCTTTTCTCAGCAATATCCAGGCCTGACATGATCTTCAGCCGGGATATGACGGCAGCAATCAAGTCTTTAGGGATGTTTCTCTTCTGCTGCAAGACACCATCCAATCGATACCTTACGACCATTACTTCCTCGAATGGCTCCATATGAATATCCGAGGCTGTCAGGCGCAGGGCCTCTGATACGGTATCATCAATCAAATCTATTACAGAACGATCTTCACCTCGGGAATCATGGTTTGCCACTTTTTCGGTTCGGTTTTCAGGATGATCAATTTTTGATAATTTCTCTATTTCCGCAATTACTGCCGCCTTTTCTGTCATCAGAAAATCTACTTCCCGGTTAAGGCTGAATTTCACGGCACTCAGCATATTGAGATTGGTCTCTTCGCAAATCAGAACCTTACTCACATCCAATCCGTCAAATATAGGAGCCATCAGGTATTTGTGGCATAGAGATGCCTCAAAAATTTTATGATTAGATTCCATACTGTCCCATACGCAGAAAGTACTTTCGCCCAAAAAGGCTTTAATTTATATTAAGATACAAATTTGTCCATACTAAGTCAAAGAGTAAATGACCACATATAGATATCAGGGCCGCAATCTGACAGGTGAAAAAATCACCGGTCTTAGAAAAGCCGGAACTCCGGAAGATCTTGAAATTAAGCTGGCCGAGGAAGGTCTATTTCTGGAATCCTGCCATACTCAAGATAACAGCATTTTTGCGGGCCTGACTGGATGGTTGAAGCGCTCTGAGATTACCCGCCTGACCAGGCAAATGGCGGTATTGATATCGTCCGGCATTACTATCCTTGAGGCCTTGGAATCAACCCGCGAGCAGACCAACGACAAGAGCATCATCAATATATTTGATAATATTATTACATCGGTTCAGGCCGGTGAGCCGCTTTATCTTGCCTTCGGAAAGCATCCCGCTTATTTCGACTCAATCTATCTCTCTTTGCTGGAAACCGGAGAGATGTCGGGGACACTGGATATATCATTGGAGCGCATTGCTTCTTATCGGGAAAGATCTGAAAGAGTCAATAAGAAAATTAAATCAGCCCTGGCCTATCCGGCCCTGGTTCTTCTGGTGTCGGTGATAGTCGTCTTTACCCTTGTGGCCTATATCATTCCGATATTCTCTTCCATGTATGCCGGCTTTGGAATGGAACTGCCCTCACTGACACAAAAAGTTGTCGGAATAAGTGAGATACTCCGAGAAACGGCCTGGATGATACCAGTCATCATGATTGTGCTCTTGATCTCCGCTGGCTTTCTGTTAAGGTCACATAATTTTAGGAAAACTCTTGGGCGGGTTGTTCTTCACCTCCCTGTATTCAAGAATCTGGCCGTAAAATTGGCGGCATCGCGATTTTGCCGCACTCTGGGAACACTTCTCAACTCAGGGCTTCCTTTGATTGAAGCGGTTCCGGTGGCATCAAGGACTGTCGGGAATAGATACATCGAAAACCGGCTGGAATCAATGACAAGCAGATTGGGTGATGGAGCAACGCTGGCTGAGACTCTCGATGAAGCAATGATATTCCCCCGGACCGTCATCCGCATGACTGCCGCCGGCGAATCAACCGGGCGGCTGGGTGAGATGTTTGCCAAAACTGCGGATTTTTATGAATCCGAAGTCGATACCGAAATCACTACCTTGACTTCCCTGATTGAACCGATTGTCATTATTGGGCTTGGAGTTATAATCGCCGTCATTCTGGTGGCAATGTATCTGCCATTGTTTGATTTGGTAGGGCAGCTGGGTGTCTGACTGCCTTCGTGATTGACCTTAATGGGCTTATCATGCAGAGCTAGAAAAACAGTCCTCCATATTTGCGAAACAAATGATTCTTGCATAGACACAATTATTTTATTCTGTGGCTAAATTAAAAGGGACTATACATATTTATTGCTTGACATATTATTTAATTTACTCCTAAATTATTCAGAAATTAATTTCAAAATTTCCAGGAGAGGGCCATGCATAAGTGCATATCAATCAAGTATTCTGCTTTTATCCTTATTTTTGTTTTTTCACTCTTCCCTTGTTTGCTTCAAGCAAGCGACCTTCCAATACTGGGAAAAATTTCACCCGGAGCTGTAAGTCCCGGCGGAATTGCATCTTTTTCTGATCCATCGAAATCTGGAATTACCGATGAATCAGTTAATTTGTACACTGGCCAACATAATGAATCCTTTCCTATAATGGCTTTGACCGGAAAAGGAGAATTTGGTCTTTCAATTTCATTGGATTATGATGGGGGTGCCTATAATCAAGCTAAATTGGAAAATCGAATTGCACAAGCATCGCCTTGTGGTTTGGGGTTTAACTTGGGAACCTATTCAATTATTTCAGATCATGGCGGGACCTCCTACCTTTACGACGACAAATATACATTAATTTTCGACAACACCTCATATGAACTGCGCCACATAAAGGCGGACAGCTTTATGACCCAGGATGGAAAACCATGGGTTATCCTTAGAAACCGCGCTGTCGTGCAGGGAGATACTGCAGTCATCAGCTGGATCATCAAGATGGAAAATGGAGTGATCTATCAGTTTGGGGATTCCACCGCCGATACTGCTAATTGGAATTCAACGCGAAATATTCATCGCTACGGACATTTTATTGGCAATTCCGTTACTGATGAAGGAGTTAAATATCCTTATCAATGGGATTTGAAGAGAATTAGGGACATTGAAAATAAAAACTGGATAGAATTTTCCTATTTGCAGGACGCTGCAAGTATATTGGTCATGGATTCCTATGGAGATACAATTCAATCGCAGGTAAAATATACACAGGCATCCTACGTCAATAAAATTGAGACTTCCATAGGATCAAAGATATTGTTTTACTTTGGGACACGCTCAGATTATCAAAGATACTATGGCATAAATAATTATGAGTTTTATTACAAAAGGAAACTCGACTCGATGTTTCTCGAGGGTCCAAACGACAGCGTCATTTCGAGAGTGGTATTTAAATACAGTTATTTGAATTCCAATCGGGACTCGACCTTTAAAAAATTGCTTTTGGACAGTATAGTCACATTCTCCGGAGACAAGAGCGACTGTCTTCCGCCATTATATTTTGAATATTTTGTTGCTGATACCTCTCTTACCTGGTATGGAGCTATTAATAAAATACATTATTCTTCTGGAGCACTTAAACAGCTATATTATGGAACGGTTCCTGATAGTGTGAATTTTGCCAAATTAGATATCAATATTCATGACACTTCAAATATGGATCATAATTTACTGAATTCACCTGCTAATCTGTGTCAAAACATATTTTCCATACATAGAATGCCCTTAAAGATCGGTTATTGGGATGGATATTGGAAAACCAAAGATTTTGACATAAATTATTACCCCCAATATGAGGAACCGGGAATAGGGCCGGAAGGTTGGTTTGTTCTCTATGATCGAGTATTAGAACGGTTCATAATAAATCGGTGGAAGGGCGGCTATTGGCAAGCAGATACACTTTCCGATACAGTATCAAGGGCGTCTGGTTTGCAGGTGTTCCTTTACGCTGGCAAAGATTGTTTCGTGGCGGTATTGGGTCAGACTCTCGAGAGAGGTGAGGGCGAAAACGCCTATTATGCCACTATTGCTGATAAATGTTATTACTTCCAATGGGATGGACTAAGTTGGCACAAATTCCACATTTATGATAAGCATTGTCAATATGGAGACGATCTCACCGGAATTCAATTAGGCAACGGCTTGTTTGCCTTATCTTTCGGTTGCAGCGGGAATTCCCATTTTGTTTATGGCAAATTCAACTTTGCAAATGGCAATCTATATAAGAACGAATTTGATCCATTTTATAATTACAGCATGGACGGCTCCAAATTCGCGATCGCGTCTGATTACCTGGGTTATGTATTACAGCATATGCTTATAATATTACAGTGGAATCAAAATTCCTCCTCTTTCAATTCCTTTGAATATGAATTTGCCGGGAATTGGGACGTGGAAACTATTTGCGGTTTAATGAATGGATTTGTAAGTACATATAATTACGAAGTAATTTCTTTCCCGAATTGGGGAAGAAGTGCATATATTGATTCCCGTTTCTTTACTGGCGATTCTTTGAAATGCGTTCAGCGCTTTCTGGATTGTACCACAAATTGGTGGGATTTTAGTATCACCAAATTAAATGCCTCAACTCATTCATTGATAACATATTATGAGAGTTCCGGAAACACAAATCTATGGGAGTGGCTCGGTAATAAATGGGAATACTCTTGCACTATTCAGGAAAATTCCAGCCGCAAAAGCTCTGCCTGGCATTATGCGGATAAATTATTGTGGGCATTGCCATCCAGCGACCACGACTATCCATATCCCCAACTAAACCACGCTCTTGCATATAGATATGTTGGTGTCGCCTCTCCCTTAAGTCAAAGATGGAGTAAAGTCTTGGATGACACTACGAGATTTGGTCCGGCTATGTCGGATTGGGCCTTGGTCAAGTATTTAAACACAGATCCTAGGAAGATAAACATTTGTTTATCACATCCATATCTTAACAACGGTGATTATCGCATAGATACATCAGCAACATATGCAAACAGATTTTACGCATCAAAGGATGCAGTCGGAATGGTCAAAATGTTTGGAACTACGGGCTTGCAGACAGTGGACTCGACTGCAGACTTTAATTTTTATAAAATATATGGATTGTCATATTCAGGTAAAGCCACTATATGCGTCGTCGACAGTGTCTCCATTCAGGCCGGCGATGATGCACCAATAATGAAAAATTACTCTTATTACGGCGGACTTTTAAACGAAGGAGCCACCACCCCGCGCTTTGCCAAAGTAAGTGTTTCCACTTCTTACGTCTCAGGCGCAATGCCAGATGGATATCAGGTCAATTGCTTTTATAATGACATTGATTCTACAGGTTTTTATGACACTACTATTTATGCAGGGATGTCATTTCCTGATTTAGTTAGCTCCTCTCGTTATGGAATACAGAATGGCGGACATCGCCTGGATGGTCAGGTTTATTGCTCTTACTCATATGACGCAGCAAATCCAAATTATAAAATCGATTCCACCTATTATTATTATTCCTTGTATAGCCCCCATGATTCTCTGTATGATGTTTATCGGACAAAATTGGATAAAATTTGTACTTTCCATGAAGGCTTGGGAGACACGACTTATTATTATTATGATACCTATAGTGGGCAATTGGCTAAGACCATAACAACCGGCGGACCTCAGGGGGTAAATATTATCGATTCCAGTTCCTATGCATACTCCGAAAATGGGGCGATTAGAAGTGACAACGCACTTACTTTAGCCGGTGGCAGATATAAAATCGCCGATTCGTCAGGTTTTCGCACGACTTTGAATCGATCCAAGACAAATTATGCAAAAAATGGCTCCTGGCAGCCATCACGTAGCCTTATATGGCGCGATTGCTCAAATTCCGATACGACTACCATTTCCGACAAATATCAGGAACGCGAAGTGGAGGTCTACTACATAATTGACACCATCCTCCCCGTCGTAAAGCAATTTGTTGATACTATTAGAGTGGCACAGGAAATGTCTTGTTATGTGGGAAGGGATGAATACTCCGGTGGATACGGATATGCCAAATTCAGTATAAATAATATTACGATTGACTCAATAGGCAGCAGTGGCGAGATGGAGTACTGGGGTTCGCCGGTTGTCGATTCCGGCGATATCGTTGCTATCGAAGCTAAAGGAATCAGCGGCAATTTTCATTTCTCTGGGACATACACTTATTATACAGGCAAAGATACCACATGGGGGGGCGCGATCAGAACATTCGCGATTTTTCCGGATAGTGCCAGTTTCGATCACTTCGGCAACCTAACTAATTCTCTCGGAGTATCGGAGGATACAGCTTGCACAAAATATGACAAGTATGGCTTTCTGCCGGTAGCCGCTGCTTCTAACTGCTTCACCGGGGATCTTGTAATTCAGGACTTTGAGCAAGGTATAGACTGGGATGGCTGGGAATATTCTTCCGACTCCGTTTATACACCCTTAATCGATACTGCGGGGGCGGTCTTGACCGGAAAATATGGCTTAAAGATTTATGACAATCCAAATTCGATTGAGCGCACGTGGGGTCCGTTTAGATATATTCCCGTGGATAGTTTGACCCACGGAAAATATTTCTTTTCCTGCTGGGTGAAAAGCAACTGCTCTACCTTAGTCTACTGCAAATGCCTGGACAACAACCTTGATACCTGCTCAAATGGTGTCAAGCTCGCTGCAAAAGCTTCTTCCTCGGGGCAGTGGTCATTAATGACCGGCGTTTTTGATTTAAGCAATGTAAATGCGCAATGTCTTCGCTATATTAAATTACAGTTGGCCATACCCAACGGAGCGTCCAATATCGCCTTTTTTGATAATTTCCGCTTTCATACTCTTGATGCCCATGTAACTACCAAAACATACGATCCCGCCACATTTTTGGTGACTTCGATATCAGATCTGAATAATATTCCAACTAAATATACATATGATAAATTCATGCGGCCGGTCGGGACCTTCAATTACAAAAATGATGTCATCTCCAGGATTGGCTATAACCTTGATTCCATTCCAAAATTCATTACCCAAACTCAATTTCGCTCCGGTTATGATTCTACCGTGTCAGTCAGCTACTATGATGCTCTGGGGCGGTTATTGCAGACCAGAACTACAGGCATATTTGATTCGGCGGGAACGAATATCTTAACGTCGATTGTCAGCGGAGCCGCGCAATATGACAGCCGAGGCCGAATTATAAAATCATATAAACCGTATTTTGATCTTGTTGGTGGTCGTAGCGTGGTGAATTATACACCGAATGATTCAATATATATTGAAGCCCACAATTATTATAATGGCGTTTTGGCGGCTGACTGCGGCACCAAACCTTTCGATAGCAGTGTTTACTATGCCGGAATAAGGGGACAAATTCACTTTGCTCTGAGCCCGGGGGACAATTATTGCGATACCAGCAAAGGAATTGAATATAAGGATACTACTGATGCCGCCAATAATTTGGCTATCAGCACCACTTTCGATCAGGATGACAATAAAACCGTTTCTTTGGTGGATAAGTGGGGATTGGTAAGCAGGCAAATTGCTTATGATTCGACCCTTCCCGGCAATACCGACTCCATTTTGACAACGACTTATAAGAATATCAGAGGATTGACAGACTCCGTAACAATCGGACCCGATTCCACCGGGAATTTCAGAACCATCAGGAAATATCAGTATGACGACCTTGGCCATATTACCAATGAATGGCGAATTGACTATGGAAATATCGCCATGCTATATGACGAAGCAGGTCGACTTCGCCTTATGATGAATGACAAGCGGAGAACAGACAGTGTTTATTACTCGGGACAATGGCGGGATGGATGTTTCGTCTATTTCAAATATGATATATTCGGCCGCAAAATCGAAGAAGGATTATGCTATGATACCCTGAATTTCACACAATTAAATGCCGATGATCCAAATTATCCGGGAACAGTGTATCAAGGCTGTATATTTGAAGCTCTCTATAAATGGTATTTTGATTTTTATCCGAATTCTACTTCCAACATCAGCTACGGGCAGCTATGTAGGGTTCAGAACAAGGACTCTTCTTACTACAGAAAATATTACTACTATCCTCTGGCCAACAAAGATACGGTGGTGGTCAGGTTGTTGGTTCCTTACGGAGCTGATAAAAGGATTACCCATGAATATGATCGGCAGGGAAATATCATATTTTTGCGCTTCTGGCCAAAAGTAACCCAATCCGGCACCTACCGAACCAATTACTATGACTATAATATAGATGGATCATTATATGACATTAGGAGGGACGTCCACGGTACATTGAAATATGCACAATACGATTATAATGCGGGCGGTGGTATAGACAATATTATTCTTGGATCTTACGAAGATGAATTTAACGATACCGTTTCCCAGAGGATTACATATAAATATGACCCTCGTGATATGCTCACTTTTATTAATGATCCAGATGCAGTCGATAGTTCCCTTACTACGGGGGGGTTATTGCACCCGCACTTCGGGGAGCATATCGTCTATGACACTTCTGGCGGCTACTACAATGGCCGAGTGCGTTCTGTAAAGACGGCCAATTCCGGCGGCTCACTCTTAATTCATGACTATACCTATACTTATAGTCAATTGGGCTGGCTGACAAAAGCCGACCATTCAGGCGGAACGACTAATGACCAGGAATATGACTATAATTATTTGGGCAATCGCACCCAATTAATCGCTAATGGGGTGACAACCTCTTATATTTATGACACTATTCCGGGTTCATCCAAACTCCTTTCTTTCACCGGTATGGGAAACCACAAAATGTATTATGATAAGGTCGGGAATTTAATTGCCGACACTTCCCGCCCAATTTATTCGCAAGAATATGATTATCGTAATTTGCTGACATTTTCACTTGTGGGCCCGCTATATCCGAATAAGCCATACCCGGACCTGTCATTTGCCTACGATGAGGCTTCCCGGAGAATAATGAAGCATTATCATTATTATTATCTGGGCAGTTGCGATGGCGGTATTGATCAAATAATCGGCCAGGATTCGCTCTATAGTGATGAATTTTCGTCAAGTTCCATAGATGGCAGTGCTGGCGATACCTGCATTCACTGGACAATATCCGATGAACATTATCTATATGATGGCAATGCGCTTCTGGCAATATTTGACGCATCTGATGCCGTTACCCAATCCTATGTGAATGGCCCCAACGGCCGTGTAGCTGTGTATTGGAATAATGCCGATAGCGGCCTGTATTATTTTCTTAATGATCATTTGGTTTCAACACGGGTTATGGTTGACCAATATGGCAAAGTAAAAGAGTATATCAACTACCAACCCTTTGGCGGGGTAATTGAATCCTGGTCATCTTACAGCGAGCCTCTAACCTTTACCGGCAAACAGCGCGACCTTCATTCCACCTTTGACTATTATTATTTTGGAGCTCGATATTATGATTATAGAATTGGGCAATTTGCGAGCGTGGATAAAGCCAGCCAATTCCCGGGAGGTTATATTTATGGCGGTAATAATCCAATCATGGGTATTGATCCTGACGGGAATTTTCTATTTGGAATATTTACCGCTGCTATATGGGGAACTTTATTTTCGAGCGGATCTGCAGCAGTGACTTCCGCCGTGACGGGAGAGTGGAGTAATTTTGGAAAGTCAATTCTAGCTGGGGCACTCACAGGAGGCATAGGTGCAGGAGTTAGCGGCCTATTTGGTCCACTAGGAAATGGGCTTGCATTTCAAGCCTTAAATCAGGCTGGCACATCAGCAGCTACTGCGGGGATAATGGGACAAAAAATAGGCTTCAATAGTCTTGTAGCGTCATCCATTGGATCTATGGCAGCAGGCGGACTTATTGGCGATTACAGTGCAGTAAAAGGAAGGTGGCTTAAAAACGTTGCTGGCGAAACATTAAATATGGGGGTGTCAGGGGCGATTTCTGGTGGAGTAAGTGGCTTAGCATATAATGCACTGGAAGGGAATAATCTATTAAGCAATATGGGCAATTTTGTTGGACGCGGTGCCCTTGGAGGAGCAACTTCTGCCATAACTAAATCCTTGATAATGGGCGCCCCACGCTTAAGAACTAACGATCCCAAAACAATAAGGCAATTAGATGCGGGTGCTAAAGTATACGGGTGCAAAAGCCAGCCACTTTATAGAAGTGGAGGGCTTTTAAAGCTCCTAGGCATGACCGGATTTGCTGGATTTGGCCGGGACGTCATAATTAATGAATCGAAGGCCGATAACCCAAATTATCTTTGGATACATGAAACCATTCACTTTTGGCAATATAAAGAAGCCGGATATGGTAATGTTCTAAGCCACTTATCGATAGAGCAGGCTACCAGTTTTATGGCAAAATTGATTAACTTTATGACGGGATCGCATATTGAATATGATCCATACTCTATAGTAGGAGATGCAGAATGGGAAGCACAATATATGACCGACGAAATATGCAATTATATATATTGATGACCATTGTAGTTTTTTTATTATTTGGTTGTCCTAATCCTAATATGCATGTCTGGTTTTTCTATGATCAGAAATTGGTTAAGGAACTCAAAATGAACATAATTGACAACTCGGTGAAGTTGATATTTAATAGTTTCAGTTCGGTCGGATCGCCAAATACAAAATACAACCTTAGGATTAAAGCTGAAGTAGTGTTTACAGAAAATATGAAGAAAGATTTTATATTAAGGCCCAATTTGGTCAGAGCATTTGTTGGGGATCATATTATGGAGGTCGGATCAAATTACTTCACGCCTTATGAAGATACTCTTTCAAAAGGCAAATATGTAGTAGATTTGGACTTTTCATATAATATAAATTCTGATTCGCAAATAGTCGCGTCGATCTATAGCCGCAAGGGATTCGAAATCAAAATTGCGGTCGATAGTTTTGTATTATATAGGGGGGAACCTGTACATATAGACACACTTCGCGCGATCGAAAAGCAAGGCTTCTTATATTGACAAAAATATAAGGAAGCCCATGCCGTATTAATATAGTAAACTGAAGTCTATATTCGCAAACTGATAACCCACCTAACGGTCGGGGATTTTTAAAGAACTGAACTGGCCATTTTATTCATGCGCGGTACCTATCATAAAAGGAATCTTTGAAATAGCTTCTAATTGCACTTTCAATACCATTTTATGCTATTTCTCCCCCCACTCCATTTTTGGAGAAGGGTGGTATGATGTTACGTCCAATATTGAAAATCCGTCATCTCCAACAGAGGAACAATAGCCTTCGGCAAACATTTACTTCTGCTCTATCCACGTCGATTCCCCCTTAATTAATTGGGATCAATCCGAAAACAACCTCCCTGCGGTCTTTTTAAAGGAGGAATTTCACCCAAATTCCCTTTCCAGTATTACCTTGTCCGCAAAATCGCCAACAATATCTGGCACTTGGCCCGGTTCAATCATGCCGAAATCTTCAATATCCGTGACCGGCCCGACAATTATCAAGCTGATCCCGAACATTCCAACGATGCTCACTTGCGGCAATTCGCCGCCGCCGGCTCCATTCCTCTTAAATGAATTTCACATAACACTATGGAAATGGATTTTAATCCCACTCCATCCGGTACATTATTAATCCGACCCGCGACAATTTCAATCCATTGTCAACTATCTGGGATCGAAATAGTAACATAATAATGAAAATATCAATCTAGTTTGTGCCTTTCACGATACTTTAATTCGCTTGATGTTCGCCAAAATATTTTAATATATTTCAGTTTTTGTTGGAGCAGGGGAAAATGCAAATTGAAAAAAACATATTTAAACATGGAAATAAGGCTTGGGCGGGCTGGATTTTCTATGGGACTGCAATATTGGCAATTATTATATTCTTTTTTCAGAATAATCATTATGCGCATCGAGAAATTGGTAACGATTTCACCTGCTATCTTCAGTCTGCGAATTTAATATTACATGATCATAATCCTTATGATGCGGCCATGGCCTTTAGATACATCTACCCGCTGTTTCCGGCATTTCTTCTAATCCCACTTACATTTCTTCCTTATGCTGTGGCAAATGTTCTTTGGTTCATATTGAATGTCATCGCTTTGATAGTTGTAGTGAAATTAGTCTTTGCTGATGGGGATAATCCTTTATTTATAAGAAAGACAACTTATCCAGTGCCTTTGGAGATTGTCGCCCTTTTATTAATGATTCCTATTATTCAAAATAATTTAAACAATGGGCAGATTAATTTCATTGTGTTGTCGCTTTGCCTGTTATTTTTTCATTATAGTCAGAAAGGGAAAAGCATATTATCCTCTGTTTTCCTCGGTATGGCGATCGCCATCAAATTGGTCCCGCTGATTCTGATCTGTTACCTTGTTTTACGGAAAGACTATCGCTCGATTTTTCTGTCAACATTATTTGGAGCAATATTTTGTCTTATGCCGATGATTATTGTAGGAAATCGAATTTTTGGTTGGTATTGCGGTTACTTTCAGAGCTTTATCGCTTCTGGCTTGGTGAATGGGATTTACTCAAATGCAATGTATTTCACTTTTAGCAGCTTCATTGATAAAGTATTACCCGCACTCAGGAATACGCCGCTACCAAAATTGCTTGGAGCCGGCCTGCTCGCCATCTTAATTGCGACATTGGAATGGATGGCCATTCGCATTATCAGGAAATCAAAAGACAGCAATTTGAGATTACGAAGGGATATTAATATCTGGATATTCTCGGCCTATTTATTGGGTATTTTGCTGATTTCTCCATCTTCTCAGACCCATCATTTGGCCTTCCTTATTCCGTCATGGCTGCTTATTTTTATGCAAATTGTAACAAAGGAATCCGCTAATAAACGCACTCTAATATTACTATCGGTTCTCTTTCTAGTATGCTTTTATCTGGGCGGAATTTTTAAGGGCAGCCCATTCTATTTCTTTTCAATCTTGTTGTTATATCTGGCTGAATTGTCATTTCTTCGGACAAAAGAAATTGCTATTCCCAATACTGGCATAAATTAGGCTCTATTAGTAATCATTTGGGAGTCCATTTGCGTCTTTGCAGGCATAAAAAATCGCTTGACAATTGGCCGAAATGTCCTACTTTTGATTTAGTGGGACATCTCTATGGTTCCATAATCCCCTCCTTTGCAATGAGTTAAAATTGAATTAGCCTCATTTGAGAGATCATATTTTAATAAATCATCCGCTATTTCATCCGCCGCCCCAGCGACGCAATTTACTCATATTTCATTAATCTCACTCGATATGATGCCAAAATATGGCGGATTCCCGTCAGAGGAATCCCTCCACCAAGGTCCCACTAAATCAAGAATAAGTCATCGTGATAGGAGGGGATTTTTGGGAGTTCTCTTATCCGCATTTAAGAAAAGTGCGGCAAGTAGCCAGAGTAAAACCAAGCCTATAGCAAAGGAACCCAGATTTCAAATGCGTAATTCGGAATTTCATTTGTCGATTTCGCAACTCAGAAGACTCCTTCATGCCAATTTATCCGTCCGAGATTCCGCCTTGGTCAGAACCCTGGCGGAAACCG